>JBJOGJ010000075.1:0-15276 GCA_046048295.1 Pseudomonadota bacterium
AGGGAATTTCGCTCGAACCCATGAGGAACGACATTGGATCGCAGCCGACCACGATTGCCACCGGCATCGGCTCACCACGCTTCTCGTATTTGTCGCGATGGATGCGACCGTGCTTGCCGGGCGAGATGTAGAAACCTACGCGCTTGTCATCGTGGATCATCACGCGGTAGGTGCCACAGTTTATCCAGCCCTCCTCCGGGTCGCGCGTGACATTGAAGCTGCCCGTCCCGATATACCGGCCACCATCTTTCTCGTGCCACATCGGCGTCGGAAAGATATTGATGTTGACGTCATCGCCGACCATCCGGTTCTCCAAGACGGGCCCGTTGTCGACCACCTTGTGCGGGATGACCTTCAGATCCGACATATAGTGCGTACGGAACGATTTGCTCATCTCCATCTTGTCGAGATGTTCGGGGAATCCCAGCGTCATTCTCTGGCGCTTGCCGCCGAAGAAGTTCACGAGCACCCGCGAACCAGGAAGTGAGCCGGGCACGTCCTTGAAGATTACGCACGGCGCATGTTCATCATGCAGGATGACCTCTGATGCCATGCCGATTTCACGCTCCCAGCTGAGGCCCGAAACCTCGCGAATCTCACCCAGCTTGTCGGCCTCTGCGATCCAATCCCTCAGGTCACGATAGCCAATATGCGGGCGGATGTTCGAAAGCCGGTCGGGTCCGCTGGCGTCCGGTGTCTTTGTGCTGTCGGCCATGGTCGTCGTCTCCCTGGATGTTTCTGGTTCTCAGCTGAGCAGTCCGAGTTTCCTGTATGCTGCGACGGCGCCCTCGTGAAGCGGAACGCCGCCGAACTCGAGTGATTTGGCGCCTTCGCTCTTCAGTGGATCGAATAGTGCACGCAGGCCCTCGAACAATGCGTTCAACTCACCGAGCCGGTCGGCGCCGTTCACAATCGTCTCCGTCAACTTTGCCACCGTCTCTGCCGGAACGCCATCATGCGAGACGAGCACGTTGACGACACCCGGCTGCTGGCTGTCGGCCTTCAACGCGCTCAGCGAACCCGCCTTCATCGTTGCGCGCCTGTAGAACGAAACCGCGCCAAGGATCTTGTCGAGGTCAGCCGCATCATGCTCGAGAACACGCAAGTCCAGCTTGCTGTCGAGGTCCGCCATGATGCGGTTAGGGATAGGGCACTGGAACTGCGCGTCGACCTTGCCTTGGCCCAGCGCCTCGCCACCGTGTTGGAAGTCGAGGTGATGTGGCTCGAAGTCGTCAAAGCTCATTCCGAGCACCCCGAATATCACGTGCGCATGCTGCGTCATTCCACTCTGCGCGAGACCGACTGAAACCCGCTTGCCCTTCATATCGCGCACGTTCTTGAGTGCACTGTCTGCACGCGTGATGAAAAACAGCGGACCGACATTCATCGGCGCCACCATTCTGAGCGCAATCTTTTCGGTGAACGGTGCCTCGGCCCGAAGCGCGCGCCCGATCCAGTTTGACGCCATGAAGCCGAACTCGATCTCACCCTTGGCCAGGCGGGAGGCATTCTGCGTGGATGCAAATGGCGAGACAACGACCTCCACCGGCTCCACATAGCCGGTTTCCTGGCAGAGAGCCTGGATGGCCTGTCCCTGGGAAAGGAACGTGCTATTTTCTTCCGCCGTACCTATCCGCATTTCCGCTCTTCCTCTTCCAGATGACGTCTGATTATCGTCTGCACTGCATCGACGGCAGCATGAGCCCTGCTAGTTATCAAGATTGCACGTGCCAGCGCAACGGGTTAACCCAGGAACGGCAACGATAAGGCGGAAGCCGCCGCCGAGCGAGGAAGCGACCATGATCAGGAAACTTGCAGTCTCATCAAATTCCCTTTGCGCCCATCCGGTCATGCGCAGGCGCATGCTTGAAGCGTTTCCCGAGGCCAAGCTCTACGATGGCGATCACCGTATCGAGGATGAGGACGAGTTGATCGCCTTCCTCAAGGGCCATGACGCTGCCGTCGTCGGGTTTGAGCCCATCACCGACAAGGTACTTTCGGCGCTGCCGGAACTCAGGGTTGTCTCGAAATGGGGGGCTGGCTGCGAGAAGATCGACTTCGAGGCACTCAGGAGATACGGTGTTCGTTTCGGTTACACCTTCGGCGTGAACAAGCTTTCGGTCGCTGAGCTTACCATCGCCTTCATGATATCAGCCCTGCGCTGGATCCCGCCCCTGAATCACGCGATGCGCAACGGCGAGCGCCCGCGCAATCGCAACGGCCGCCTCCTCACCGGTCGGACCGTTGGCATCCACGGTTGCGGCAATATCGGCAAAGAGGTCGTCCGCCTCTTGCAACCCTTCGACTGCGACATTCTCGCCTGCGACGTGAAGGATTTTCCGGACTTCTATCAGGAGCATTCCGTTACGCCGGTTTCCTTCGACGAGCTTATCGCCCGTTCGGAGGTATTGACACTCCACCTGCCGAAGACGCGCCTGACACGCGGCCTCTACAACCGTGAGATCCTCGAGCGCCTGCGTCCCGATTGCGTACTGGTTAATACCTGCCGAGGAGAGATTGTCGACGAGGACGCGCTGGCGGACATCTTGGAAGCTGGCCGAATTCCTGCCGCCTGCTTCGATGTCTTCGCCATCGAGCCGGCAATTTGCGATCGCCTACTGCAGAACCCCAACCTGCTTGCTACGCCGCATATCGGGGCGAGTACGGAGGAGACGCGCGTCATGATGGTCGATGCCGCGATCCGCGGCCTTACCGAAAACGATCTGGTCGACCCGGCCCGCTACTACGATAATTGACGCCAAGCGACGCACAGGCTGGACAATGGCCGCCTGGTGGCGTTCCATCGCGGCAAGGCAGGAGACGAATGTGTGAGGGAAGGAGCGAGATGAAGAGCCAAGAGGTCAATTTCCGGTCGCCAGCGACTGTCCTGGCGCCAAGGTCGATCGCCATCGTCGGTGCATCCGAGCGCGCCGCCTGGCCCCGCCAGATATACACCAACATTCGCGAGGCAGGCTACGAAGGCAAGGTCCACCTCATCAATCCCCGCCAGAAGGAGGTCTTCGGCAAGGCCTGCGTCCCGAGCCTTCTCGAGATCAAGGAGCCCGTCGACCACGCGCTGATCATCGTCCCCGCCGCCGCAGTGCCTGGCGTCCTCGAGGATGCCGTAACCGCTGGTATCAAGTCCGCCACCGTCTACTCCGCCGGTCTAGGCGACGGCGACGCGCCGGAGAGCAAGGAGCGGGGCACCTGGCTCAAGCAGTTTGCAGCCGAAAACGACATCAGGCTTGCAGGACCCAACTGCATGGGTGGCTTCTCGTACCGCGAGCGCCTGCACGCCTACCCGAATACCGAACTGACAGCTTATCCTGCCGGCTCCATCGGCTGTGTCTTCCAGTCCGGTGGCACGCTTCAGTTCTTCATGAAGACCGGCGCCGACCGCGGATTGCGATATTCATACGGCTATTCCACCGGCAACGAGATCGACCTTGAACTGGCCGACTTCGTGAACTTCCTGGTCGATGACCCCGAAACCCGCCAGATTGTTCTGTTCATTGAGGGAATACGCCGACCAAACGAGTTCATGGTCGCGGCCGGCCGCGCCCTGGAAGCCGGCAAGCCGATCCTCGCGATCAAGACCGGCATGACCTTGAAGTCGCAACAGGCGGCACAGTCCCATACCGGTGCAATTGGCGGCGATTACGCAGCCTTTCTTGCCATGTGCGAGCGCCACGGCATCATCCGTTGCGAAAATCTCGACGACCTCCTCGAGACGTCGCTTGCCTTCCAGGCGGGCCGCTTGCCGAAAGGTCCGAAGATCGGCTTTGTCACCACTTCGGGCGGCACTGTCGACCTCCTCTATGACTATGCCGAAACCGAGAACGCCGAATTCACTGACTTTTCACCTGATACGATCGCCCGCCTTACGCCCCTCATGCAGGAGGGCATCAAGCCGAAGAATCCGCTCGATGCCGGCATTCCGACGACGGTCCCGGCGGCCGCCGAATGGTGCCGCATCGTCCTCGACGATCCAGGGGTCGACATGCTGGCCTATGCAAGCCAGCTATCGCGCAAAAAGGACGCCACCCTGGATTTCTCGCCGCTCAGCCAGTTGTTGGAGTACTCCGACAAACCCGTCCTTGCCTTCTCGCGCATGATCTACCAGATGGGTCCCGGTGCCGTGGAGCAGCAGGAACGCATAGGTTTTCCTTTCCTCCAGGGCCTGCAGCCGACGCTCCGCGCGATGAATGCACTGTGGGCATTCGCCCAAAGGAAAGGCCAAACGCCGGCGCGTCCTGGACCAGTGCCCGCCAGCGACCTCGGCCCCGATGGGCTTGCGGTGGCCCTTGGCAAGCACGGCATTCGAACGCCACAGAGCGCTCTCGCCCGCGATGCCCACGAAGCGGTGGAGCAGGCCACCCGTATTGGCTTCCCCGTGGTGCTCAAGATCGAGTCCAAGGATATTCTCCACAAAACGGAGGCAGGCGGCGTCAAGCTGAATTTGCGGAACGCTCTCGATGTCGAGAATGCTGTCGCCGATCTTACGGCGTCCGCCAAGGCAGCCTATCCCGACGCCAAAGTCGACGGTTACCTCGTCCAGGAGCAGGTAGCAGGCATCGAGGCCATCGTCGGACTGCACACCGATCCGCTTTATGGACCAATGCTCGTCATCGGGGCCGGCGGCATTCTGGTGGAGCTTGTGAAGGACGTGCAGCTTGCCATGCTGCCCGTGTCCGAGGCGGACATCGACGCAATGCTCTCGAAACTCAAGCTTTCGAAGCTTCTGGACGGCTATCGCGGCCAGCCGCCAGCCGATCGTGCGGCCCTCGTTGCCGCCGTCAAGGGGCTGTCCGATCTCTACCTCGCGAACCGTCAGCGCATCCGAGACATTGAGATCAATCCGCTGATCGTGAAGGAAAATGGCAAGGGCGCGGTCGCAGTCGACGTCCGCGTTTTATGGAACGACTAAGGAGAAGGAGAGTGTGCCTCGGCACGCTGCCAGGAAAGGAAAACGCCATGGATTTCGAGTTGCCGGAAGAGCTGCGCCTGTTCAAGTCAGAGTTGCGCCGTTTCGTGGACGAGGAGATGATACCGGTCGAGCGGGACACGCTCGTCGATAACGAGTTGAAGCCAGAGTACCATGAGAAGTTCACCGCCCGCGCCAAGGAACTCGGCATCTATGGCATGGACATCCCCGAGGAATACGGCGGCCCTGGCCTTTCCATTCTTGCCAAGGCACTGATTCACGAAGAACTTTCTCGCTCCATTGCTCTCCCGGCGCGCGGCGATGGCATCACCGGCCCAACGGTACGCCACATCCTCTACACGCTCGACGGAGAAATGAAGGAAAAGTATCTGATGCCGGTGCTGAAGGGCGAGAAGAAGACCTGCTTCGCCCAGACTGAACCGGATGCAGGCTCCGACCCCGGCGGCATGCGCACAACCGCCGTCCGCGATGGCGACCACTACGTTATCAACGGCGTGAAGCGCTTCATCACGGGAGCCGGCAAGGCGGATTTCATGCAGCTCATGGCTGCCACCGACCGTGAGAAGGGATCGCGCGGCGGCATCTCCTGCTTCCTGGTCGACATGGATACGCCAGGGGTCAAGCTGACGACCACCTACCAGACGATGATGGGCGACAAGCCCTGGGAGATCGTGCTCGACAATGTGCGCGTGCCGGCATCGAACCGCGTAGGAGCAGAAGGAGGCGGTTTCGCACTCGCCCAGAAGTGGCTGGTTGCCGGACGCGTGAAACACGGTTCACGCGCGCTGGGCGTTGCCGAACGCAGCCTCGAGATGGCCACGTCTTATGCCAAGCAGCGCTCGACATTCGGCAAACCACTCGCCGAGCGTCAGGGCATCCAGTGGAAGTTGGCTGATATGTACATCGAACTCCAATGCGCTCGACTCCTGGTCTATAAGGCAGCGACAATGCTGGACCAGGACGTTGATGCCCGCCAGGAAGCATTCGTGGCCAAGTATTACGCCGACGAGATGGCCTTCCGGGCAATCGATACGTGCATGCAGATTCACGGCGGCATCGCGCTCACTACAGACCTGCCAATCGAGAAAATGTGGCGCCAACAGCGCTCCTACCGGATTACCGAGGGAGCGAGCGAGGTCATGAAGCACGTCATCTCCCGGCATGTCCTCAAGACATACGGCTGAAATCGAGCCTGCGTGAGCGATATTAGGGCCCCGCATTCGTGCGGGGCCTTTTCGTTGCACCGACCGCACTCCTCCATCGGCGGAGCTTACCGGCCGAGCGCGATCATCATGGCGAGCGTACCGACGAGCACGACGATCACCACCAGAATCGTCAGGAACTTGTTGCCCTCGGATCGCTGCGCCATGCCTTTACCGGCCCCGACCGCGGACCCTTGACCCACGCCCGCGCCCTGCTGCCCCGGCCGCCCTACGCCGTATCGCGTCGCAGCGGCTATCGCCGCGGCCTCGCGGGCATCCAATCCGTCTTCATTCGCCATCGTCGCACGCCTTCCAGCTACGGCTGCTCGCTTTGCATACCATGGAACATCGTGCTCTTGTAATCAGAACAATGGGGCGCCGTAGAGGACTATCTCAGCCGGGCGCCCGTTTGGACTCGCTCATCCTGTGTTGCAATATTGCATCGAGACGAAAAAACCAACACTTGCCACATATGTGGCAACCGCATCAGTATGACGTGTCAAACTGCTGAAACAAAGTCAAAAAACCTGTCATACGATTGTCTTGGGATGTTAGTCTGCGACAACCGGCGAAACGTCGTTCAGCCCGACTAGACTGCTGAATTGGCCAAGTGCCCCGACTTTCATGCTGCAGTGCCCACTACTTCGGGCTCCACCACTGGACTGATTCGGTTGCTCGATGCTGTTTACGAATTCCCGCAAGCTCCCGCCGTGCGATTTTTCAACAGCGCTGCTAGCAAATTCACCAACAAGAAAATCCCATAGCAGAACAATCAGTTGCGCAGCAGAGCTTGCACAATTGAAAGCCCATCGCCCACCCTGGCGGCGTCATTATGATGGCCGCTGGCCCTCGAAGCAGTTAACTTCCGTCCTCACTTGCCGCACCCGACGTCCCTGGTATGGGCGTGCCTGATCGGAAGTCGGGTCGGCGGTGGGTGTAATCGTATCAGCCAAGTAAGCGGGGTGCTTATCTATGGGGGACTCTAAACAGCCCGATTTTTCTCGGGACATCGGCGCAATGGGCCAAGACTTGGACCAGATCAGCCCTGAAGAGTTGCAGGGCCTGGAGATGTTCGAAGTCGCGGGGGCCATCAAGTGGTTCGACGCGAGCAAGGGCTACGGCTTCATCGTGCCGGATAATGGTCTTGAAGACGTTCTCCTGCACGTGACGTGCTTGCGCGCCGGCGGCTTCCAGACGGCCTATGAAGGCGCCAGGGTGCACTGCCAAGTTCTGAAGCGCCCGAAGGGGCTCCAGGCCTTCCGCATTCTTAGCATGGACCTCTCTACCGGTGTCCACCCCTCCCAGCTACCGCAGCGAACCCATGTTGTGGTAGAAGCCGAAAGTGACTGGGAGCGCGCGATGGTGAAATGGTTCAATCGCGTGCGCGGGTTCGGATTTTTAACGCGTGGAGACGGCACTGCTGATCTGTTCATTCACATGGAGACGCTCCGTCGTTTCGGTTTTACCGAGCTGCGGCCGGGCCAGATCGTATGGGTGCGCTGGGGCCATGGCTCCAAAGGCCACATGGTGGCAGAACTCAAGCCGGATGGCCAGCCGCCAGGCACGCTGCCGCCGAATCACTGACGGAATGCTGGCGATCCGTCGCATATTCGAGACACTCGACAGAGCTGCCCTGCGGGCGGCTCTGTTTGCTTTTGCCATGCTCGCGGGCACTGTATTGGCATCCTGCAAGGAACCGGCATCGAACTTGGACGAGACACTCACTATAACGACGAAATCGGGCGTCCATCGGATTTCTATCGAAGTGGCGCGGACTGAGGCGGAGAAGGGGCGCGGACTGATGTTCCGCAAGAGCGTGCCATCCGGGACAGGCATGTTGTTTCCCTATTCCGAGCCGCAGGAAATCACCATGTGGATGAAGAACACCTACGTATCGCTGGACATGGTGTTCATACGGCAGGACGGGACGGTTCACCGCATCGCACGCAACACCGAGCCATTGTCGGAAGCGGTCGTAGCCTCCCGTGGCAAGGTTACGGCCGTGTTGGAGATTGCTGCCGGGGAGGCTGACAGGCTCGGCATCGCTCCCGGAGACAAGGTGTCCCATCCCGCCTTCTCCCCAAGCCGCTGATGGAAGCGATGTCGCTTATCGTTCGCCTTGACTGTTGGGGCCCGAAGCGGCACACAGGTCTCCCGGAGCATTCTCCGGCCATAAGTGAGAACGGGGCATAGCTCAGCCTGGTAGAGCGCCTGCTTTGGGAGCAGGAAGTCGCGAGTTCGAATCCCGCTGCCCCGACCACTCGTGGAACATGTCGACAGGACGGCCATAAACGATACGCCGAGCACCATGACCAGCGCGCGCATATACAAGCCGAGCAAGTCCGCAATGCAGTCGGGCCCCGGCCGGTCGAAGGAATGGATTTTGACCTTCGAGCCGGAGGCGCCACGCGAGATCGACCCATTGATGGGGTGGACGAGTTCGGCAGATACGCGCCAGCAGGTCGTGCTGACGTTCGAGACTGCCGAGGAAGCCGTGGCTTATGCGCGGCGCAACGGCATACCTTACAGGCTAGAAGAGCCGAAGGTGCGCAAGCCAGTGAAGAAGTCCTACGCGGACAACTTCACATGGGGCCGCGTACTTCCCTGGACGCATTGATGGCCTGTTAGAGTACAAGCGGCACCGAAATGTGCTAGGAGTGTCGTACCGCGCTGCGCCCGTAGCTCAGCTGGATAGAGCATCTGCCTTCTAAGCAGAGGGTCGCAGGTTCGAGTCCTGCCGGGCGCGCCAATCCGCACCGTACTGGAGGTCCTGGTGAACAACGCCGCCCTCGCCAACATGCCGGCAGCACCTGCCGATGTTGTTTCCTGGCGCCGGGATATACATGCCCACCCGGAGCTCCTCTACGACGTGCATCGCACCGCATCTCTTGTAAGGGATAAGCTTCAGTCTTTCGGCTGCGATGAAGTCGTGGTGGGTCTGGGGCGCACTGGCGTGGTTGGAATCGTCAGGGGCGCCCGCACCGATTCCGGCAAGGTGATCGGCCTGCGCGCCGACATGGATGCGCTGCCGATACTCGAGCAGGGCAAGCTGGACTACGTCTCGACCGTGCCAGGCAAGATGCACGCCTGCGGTCATGACGGCCACACCGCCATGCTGCTCGGCGCGGCACGCGAACTGTGCCGCGATCGTAACTTCAATGGCACGATCGTCTTCATCTTCCAGCCGGCGGAGGAGGGTGGTGCGGGCGCCAGGGCGATGATACGCGACGGGCTGCTGGAGCGCTTCGGCATCCAGGAAGTTTACGGCATGCACAACCTGCCGGGCCTGCCGATCGGCCACTTCGCGATCCGGCCGGGCCCCATCATGGCAGCATCCGACATTCTCGAGATCGTCGTGGAGGGACGCGGCGGGCACGCGGCCAAGCCGAACGAATGCATTGATCCGGTTCTGACGTCCGCCCATATCCTGACCGCGCTGCAGTCGGTCGTCGCACGCAATACCGATCCACTGGAAGCAGCGGTCGTATCGATCTGCATGATAGAAGGTGGCGCCGCTTTCAACGTCATCCCCGACAGAGTCACCATGAAGGGCACGGCCCGTTCGTTGACGCCAGAGGTTCGCGCACTCCTCGAGGCCCGCATTTTGGATGTGGCGGAAGGCACTGCCCGCGCATTCGGTGCGACGGCGCGGGTGAATTTCCGCCACGGCTATCCGGTCACCCGCAATGACGAGGCCAAGACCGCCTTCGCAGGTGCCGTCGCAGCCGACGTGGCGGGCCCTGCCAACGTCGACAACTTCGCCCCGCCGGTGATGGGGGGCGAGGATTTTTCCTTCATGCTTGAGCAACGTCCAGGCGCATTTATCTTCGTCGGCAACGGCGACAGTGCGGGGCTGCACAACCCGGCCTATGACTTCAATGACGAGGCAATCGCCTACGGAATGGGCTACTGGTCACGCCTCGTGCACTGCGCGATGCCGCTTTGACCTGCGCCAATGAGACCGGCTTGCGGCCTTGCGAACAAGCTGCCAATTTGCGGCAACGCTGGTCGGGGCGCAAAGCGCCGGCCTGGGGCCGGGAATACCTGCCGGGGGGCGGGCGAGGGGCGAGCATTTCCTGATGAGACGACGTCATCTGGCGACGATATTGCTGCTCTTGAGCGGAGTGTGGGCTGCGAACGCGGCGACGCTGGATGCCGTGAAGAAGCGCGGCGAACTCGTCTGCGGCGTATCGCAGGACGTCCTGGGCCTCGCAGCCGCCGCACCGTCTGGCAACTGGTGGGGCATCGAGGTTGAATTCTGCCGCGCGCTGGCGGCTGCCGTCCTGGGTCATGCAAACCAGGTCAAGTTCCGCCCGCTCGCATCGCCGGAGCGCTTCGAAGCCTTGCGCAAGGGTGAGGTCGATGTCTTGGCCCGCAGCGAGCGCTGGACGATGAGTTCCGGCGTCGAGCCCGGCATAACATTCGCCGCCGTCCTCTATCACTCCGGCCTCGCCGTCATGGTGCCGAAGCGTCTTGGCGTCGTCAGCGTCCATGAGCTGTCCGGTGTGCGCCTCTGTGTCGGCCAGGACTATGACCGCCAGAGCCTGGAGCAATACCTGTCGCAGCGAAGCATGCGCGCCAACGTAGTCTCGGTTGCAAACTGGCAGGAGATCTCGAGCGCCTACAGGGCGGAGAAGTGTGCCGGCCTCGTAGCCGACTCGATCTTGCTCGCCGGCGAGCTGCAGCGTCTACCCGATCAGGACAGGGACATCGTTCTGCCGGAGCGCCTGTCGATCCAGCCGGCCGGGGTCATGGTACGCAGCGGCGACAATCAATGGCGCCTGATCGTGCGTTGGACAATGAACGCAATGATTCTCGGGGAGCAACTCGGCGTTGGCGCCTCGGGGGTTCATGCAAGCGTGCAGCCAGCCTCGGTCGAGCTTCGTGTGCTGCTCGGCATGGAAGGCAATCTCGGCGCCTCTCTCGGGCTTGAGCGGGACTGGGCGCAGGACGTTCTGAGCCAGGTCGGCAACTACGCCGAGATCTATGCCCGCACGCTCGGCACCGGCTCGGCCCTGCGACTACCGCGCGGGCCGAACCGCTTATGGTCACAAGGCGGACTGTTCGTGCCGTTGCCGCTTCGCTGAGCGGTCCGGGTTGCTATCGGTAGAGCAGCTCGATCACCACGGTCTGGCCGTTCTCGACCGCAAAATCGCGTCGGAATGTGCGCCCGTCCGACTGCGCTATGACCGTATAGGCGCCTGGCGCGAGAACGTGCGTCGGGAGTGCACCGGCGCTCTTGACGATCGTCGCGCCGTCCGGCTTCTGGATTGCCCATTGCGTCGAGGCGAGCGCATCGCCACCCTCCCGTGTCACCAGCTTGAACGTGACGCGGGCGGCTTCGTGGCGTACCGATACGTCCGTGAGCTTGCCCGGTTCGACCGTGACGTTTGCCTGCACCGTGGCGTTCGCTTGCCCGTAGCGCGACTCGATCCTGTAGAGCCCGGAATTCAGTCGCACGATGACCCCGGCCCGTGCGCCGCTGACGATTTTGCTCGGATTGTCGTACTGATCGCGCTCCTCGCTGTAGATGTCGTATTGCACGGCGGTGTCAGGCGCCGGTGTCGCGCTCGTGATGATTGCTGTAATGCGGAGCCCACCCGCATTGAGGACGAACTTTTCGGTCTTCTCCCCCGGATCCCCGGCACTGATACGCCGCGTGACGTAGGCCTGACCGTAAGACACATGCACATAGTAGTCGCCGGCCGCGAGCCGGATGGCAGGAGCGGCTTCCTTGCGCTTCGTGACCAGCACCGGTTTGCCGCTCTTGTCGGGCATGGCGCGAAAGACGCGCCACATGAGGCCCTCGTCGATCCGTTCACCTTCCTCGGTAAGCACGGCCTCCAGCCTGACGAGGGTGCCTTCAGCGCCCTTCTCGGCCGGTGGCGTTGTCTGCCTTGGGATCACGGTCGTATTTCCGCTTCGCGGCGGTGCCGTCTCCTGCAGTGCTCGCGGTATGTCGAACTCTCCGGGCCGCAGGTCTTGCGCGCCCGCAATGGAGCCAGGAACGATCGCCCATGCGGCGACCAGCACCAGGATACTCCAGACACGAACCAGCATTGGATTGGCCTCCCGGGCTACGGGTGTATCGCGCCGATCGGTACGATGATTTGCACGCTGGCAGCAACGTGTCCTTCATCGATGGCAATAGCTGGGCGGTGCTGGCTTGCTCTATTGACCATCCATCACCACCGTGGAACGGCTTCCTGGGCTCACCGTCAGGTTGCGCTTGAGCGTGCGCCCACCGATCCACGTAGAGACCTGGTAGGCGCCCGCATTGAGATAGATTTCGGGTGCGGCCTGCGCCCCCGCCCACACCCGCGCCCCGCTCTGGTCCTCCACCACCCAGTAGGGCACCACTGCCCGGTTGTCCGCCTTGACCCTCAGCGACACCACGCCTGCCTGGTGGGTAAAGGTTGTGCTCGGTGCGCTGCTCGGCGATACGAGGATCTGGCGCTGGGCAACGGCGTTCTGCTCGCCGATACTGCTGGCGACCCGATAGCGCCCATGGCCGAGAACAACCTCTATGCTGGCGCCGGACCGCAGGATTGGCGATGCGTCGTCATGTCCGATCGGCTCAATTGTCCAGCCGTAGGCGCTATCATCGGCAATGCGAGCATCTCCCGCTACGGCAAACCGGATCCTGCGGCTCGGCACGGAAATGTCCGCGCGCGTCAGTATGCCCGGCGGCACGACGATCCGCTGATTGGTCGTGGCGCCATTGACAGTGACGTTTGCGTAGTAGGTCCCAGCACCGAGCGACCAATCGGAGACCGGCGAAGACGTGCGCCCGATTTCGCGCCGTCCCCGGGTCTCGGGTGTATCCTCCAGGAGGAGCACCCTGACGGGCCCGACTGCTTCTGCATCAGGCCCCTGAGTCACGTTGATACTGAGGCGCCCTCCGCCGAGGTCCAGTTGGACCCTGCTTCGCGCCCCGCTGGACACATCCACGGCAAGTTCCGAGCTGAGCGCGCCATCGCGGGCCAGGACCCGATAGCTGCCAGCCTCGAGCAGCACCGTACCGCCACCAGGACCAAGTTCGACATGCTCCTTTCCGCTGCGGCCAGCCGGGTGAATGACGATGCGCCCACCGTCTGACAGCGCCAGCTTGCCGCCGATGGCGGCGGATACATCCAGCACACCGGCATCCAGCTTCAGCTTGATGTGCTTGCTTTCGCCCTTGGCGAGCTTGAACGTCTCGCCGACCCGAAGTCCGCCGGATAGTCCCTCGACGGAATAGGTGCCGGCAGGCAGCCGTTGCAGAAGCTGTGGCGCACGCCGCATCACAATCGGAACCCTGCGCACCTCGCTTCCCGCCTGGCGATGCACATGCAGATGCCATGTCAGTGGCACGCCTATCGGCTTGTCGGTTTGCCCGAGTGACAGGGTGACACGAAGACCGGGCCCATCTAGCCCGGGCAGATTCTCATGCCCATCCCTGCCTTGATCGCCTGCCGGAGTGCCGATCGCCGGCCGTGGCGCGACGACGAGGCTCGCTGCAGTAACCGCCTGTTCCACTGCCTTCGATACATCATCGCCCCGGTTCGCAGCGAACACCCCGCCCCCGGTTAACGCTGCAATGCACTTGCTGGCGCCGGCGTCTTCCGGACTGAGCCCGAGGCTCACCAGATGGATGCGGAGTCCGGGATTGGCGAGCTTGAGTTCCTTCGCCGCCGCGCAAACATCTGCGCCGCAATTGTCGTTGCCGTCGTGCACGACAATGAGTGAGGCTGAGCGCTTCTGATCGGCGAACGGTTGTGCCGCCGTCCTGAGCGCCGCTGCCAATGGTCCCTTGCCCCGGGGATTCCAGGTATCGATGGCCGCCAGGATGCGCTCGGTATCATGCGCCGCCGGATCGGAGAGATAGCCCGCTTGCGCGCAACCCCTCGGCCCGGCGCCGAACCCAACCATTCCGGATTGAGTGCCGGGCGGGATCCTGCCGAGCGATGCCCTGAGAGCGTCCCCTGCAAGCTCGAATTTCGGCTTTGCGGAGCCGGGCAGCTTGCCCCACATCGAGCCCGAGCCATCGAAGACCACGACGACGGCGGGCGGTCCCGCCTGCGCCACGACGCATCCCGCCGAAGCCGCTACGACAAGTGCTGCCCAAAACAGCGAGATCATGAGCCGCATGCCGGAAGACCTCCCACATCATGCACCGAACGCCGAGCCACGCGCGGCTTGTATCAAGGCCCGCACCGGCTGGCGAGTTTCATGTCGCGCCACCCTCCTGCGTGATTGTGACATCCTCGGAAGTCACCCCCGCGCGGGCCAGCAGCCTGCGTGCGCGCTCGAGATGCGGTCGGTCGAGCATCTGCCCATCGAGCGCCAGAACGCCGGCCTCCGGCGCCGCCTCGAACATCTGGACGATCGCGCGCGCCCTCTCTACGTCCTCCCCCGACGGCGTGAATGCCGCGTTGATGACGCTGACCTGGTCCGGATGCAGAGCCATCTTGCCTGAGAAGCCGTCGCGCGCAGCAGCCAGTGCCTCGGCCTGCAGTCCGGCAAGGTCGGGGATGTCGGTATAGACGCTGTCGATGGCGGCGACGTCGGCAGCCGTTGCCGCGAGCAGCGTCAGGTCGCGCACGAGCCGGTATGGCGTGGTCCAACCACCGCCGGTGAGACGGGTCGCTGTCGCACCGATCTCTGCCGAAAGGTCTTCGGCACCCCAGGCGAGTCCCACGAGGCGGGTGCTTGAGCCGGTATAAGTGGGAAGATTGAAGATTGCGCTGGCCGTCTCCGTTGCAAGCGCCAAGATCCCGATCGCCCCCGGTGCAATCTCGTGTGTCTCCTCGAGTGTGCCAAGCAGGACGGACAGCCTGTGCACATCGTCGCCGTCGCGTGATTTCGGCAGCATCACGCCGTCGGGCCTGCACGGGACGATCGATCTTAGATCGTCTTCCCAGTGCGCCGAGCTCAGGGCGTTGATGCGCACATAGAATTTCGGAGCGGTCGGCACGCCGGAGCCGGCCGCATCGCCACGCCGCTCATGCTGTTGACGCAGTAAATCCGCTGCCGTCTGCCGCCCGGCACCCTTGCGCACTTCGCTTACCGAATCCTCCAGGTCGACCAGCAGCACGTCCGCGTTGGCAGTGAGAGCGCGGGCGAGCTTGCGCTCGTTGTCGCCCGGCA
>JBJOGJ010000076.1:0-15202 GCA_046048295.1 Pseudomonadota bacterium
TTCTACACGTCGTGGCGGGGTGGGTGCAGGAGAGAGAATATGAGTGACAAGTCGAGTTCCAGGATCCGTTTCGCAATGATATGGCGCGTACTGGCAATTGTTGCCGTGGCGGCACTCGCGACAGTGGATTTCCATCAGGCGGCTACTGCTCAGCAGGCGCCAGCGGGTCAGAAGGTCTGCCGTGCGAAGTCGATCGATGGCCGCACGACGTTGACGTGGTTCTGCCCGGTGGACCTAAAATGCTGCTACAACCCGGCAACCCGTGCTGGATCCTGCGGCGGTTGCTGAACGGCTTGTACGAACTGTCTGGATTGGGCTGACGTTCGAGTTTCCCCGGCGCGATCTGCCTTTTCCGGAGCGGAGCCGTTGAGGCTGCGTGCCGTCGCGCCTGCCGTCCACGCAGCACTTGCACCGATCCCAGCTTATTCGACACCGGGCCATCGTTTCGAAAGCATCCGCTCTCGCTGCGGGCATGGCCAGGTTGCATCATGAATCCCTATGCTTTAGCGGCAAGAGAAGAGCACGGAAAATAGCAGCACGGAAATTATGAAACGCTTGAGTCATGCTAAGACTAGTTAATGTATTGGGCTGAATTTGTACTGATCTATTTTAACTCTCTCAGCCAAATCACCATGCGAAAATAACAAAACCAACTACAGTAATTGTTGTTGCAATCGTTCCACACCCGTCAGCGTCTGCGATGAAGGACGCTCGTGGAGCGTGCGATGCAGGGTACTTCGGTTTCTCGGTTCCGGGCGGACTAGGTCTAGGCGCCCAGCGCGTCTCCGTGTGCTGCTGCGCGGGATTTTCTTGGCATTAACGCGAGCGTCTGTCGGGGTAGAGTATGTCTGTAGCGTGTCTTGCGGGTGTCACACTGCCAGGCGAGCGTGAGGATCCCCGTGATCCGCGCCATAGCGCGACATGCCGCCTGTGTGCCGAACCGGTCGACACGCTGATGGTGGACCTGGGTGTAACGCCGCTGTGCGAAAGCTTCCTTTCGGCCAGCCAGCTTGACACGATGGAACCGCACTATCCGCTCTCGGTGCTCGTCTGCCCGAGCTGCTACCTCGCCCAGCTCAAGCAGTACGTCTCCGTTGGCGACATCTTCCACGAATACGCATACTTCTCGTCCTACTCCACGAGCTGGGTGGAGCACGCGAAACAGTACGTCCACCAGATCACGCATCGTCTCGGCCTCGATGAGAATTCGTTCGTCGTGGAACTGGCGAGCAACGACGGCTATCTCCTTCAGCATTTCCTGCCGCTCGCCATTCCGGTCCTCGGTATCGAGCCTGCAGCAAACGTTGCCGAGGCTGCACGATCGAAAGGCGTCCCGACCCGGGTGGAGTTCTTCGGCCGCGCGCTGGCAAGAGAGCTTGTGGCGGAAGGCAAGCACGCCGATCTCATCATCGGCAACAACGTCCTGGCGCAGGTGCCCGACCTGAACGATTTCGTCGGCGGCATCGCTATCCTGCTGTCGAAAGATGGCGTGGCGACGCTCGAATTTCCCCACCTCCTTCGTTTGATCGAAGAGCGTCAGTTCGACACGATATATCACGAGCACTTCTCCTACTTCTCGCTGATCACCATCGCCAAGATGGCGGCGCGACATGGCCTCGAACTCGTCGATGTGGACGAAATTCCAACGCACGGCGGATCGCTCCGTGTCTACCTTCGCCACGCGGCGGCGGCAGGCGTTGTCTCCCCGCGCGTCCAATCGCTGATCGAGCGGGAGACCCTGTTCGGTCTGACGCGGATGGAGACCTACACCGACTTCGAGATGGCTGTGCGCAACCTGAAGCAGGAATTGCTGCAACTCCTGACAGGTCTCAAGCAGCAGGGCAGGTCTATCGTCGGGTATGGCGCGCCGGGCAAGGGCAACACTCTGCTCAACTACTGTGGCATCGGCCCGGACATCCTGGATTTCACGGTTGATCGAAACCCCTACAAGCATGGCCGATTTACACCCGGCCGCCGCGTGCCGATCCACGCGCCGGAGGCACTGGAAGCCGCCCGGCCGGACTACGTCTTCATTCTCCCATGGAACCTGAAAACTGAGATCATGGCGCAGCTCGATTTCATCTCGTCCTGGGGCGGTAAATTCATCGTGCCGGTCCCGCGGCCGATGATCGTCGATCCGACGGAGGTAGCGAAATGAAGGTCGTGCTCTTCTGCGGAGGGCTCGGAACACGCATCCGCGAATACTCCGACAACCTCCCGAAGCCGATGATTCCTGTCGGCCAGTTCCCGATCCTGTGGCACGTGATGCAGTACTACTGCCATTACGGACATCGCGATTTCGTGCTCTGTCTCGGCTACAAGTCGAATGTCGTTAAGGATTATTTCCTGAACTTGCGGACGGAGATCCAGGGCGATCTTCTCATCACCGGCGGTGGGCAGAAATACGAGCCTATCGGCGCGATGCCGGAGGATTGGCGCGTCGCCCTGATTGACACCGGGATCTGGAGGAACATTGGTGAGCGTCTGTGCGCCGTTCGTGCGCACGTCGAGAACGAAGAGATTTTCCTCGCCAACTACAGCGACGGTCTGACCGATCTGAATCTCGATGCGATGATCGAGACGTTCAAGGCAAGCGGCAAGATCGCCTGCTTCCTGGCGGTGCGTCCTCCGCTATCGTATCACTTCGCCGATATATCGGAGAACGGCACGGTCGACGGTCTGAGGGGCTCGACGAACAGCGAGCTCTGGATCAACGGCGGCTATTTCGTCTTCCGTCGCGAGATCTTCGACTACATCAAGCCCGGCGAAGAACTTGTGCTCGAGCCTTTCCAGCGGCTGATCGAAGAAAAGCAGCTTATGGCCCTGAAGTACGATGGGTTCTGGCGGGCAATGGACACGCTGCGTGATCGCCAGGTGCTGGAGGACATGGTCGAGCAGGGCGACATGCCGTGGCGGAGCTGGGATCAGATGGCAACGCGGAACGCAGCGGAATAGGCAATGCTTTCCCTCGAGATCCCGCAGTCGGGTCGTCCCACACGCGTGCTGTGCATAGGGGCACATGCCGATGACATTGAGATTGGCGCCGGCGGCACAATTCTCGGCTGGTTGTCTGCGGGTGCCAGGCTGGATGTCACGTGGTGCGTGTTGAGTGGCGGCAGCGATCGCGCTGCAGAGGCAGAGGCTTCGGCAACCGCGTTCCTTGCAGGAGCGCATGCCGCGACATTCGAGATAGCCGAATTTCGCGACAGCTATTTCCCGACTGAGGGACCGGCCATTAAGGAATGGTTCGCCAAGCTTCGCGAGCGCATCGAACCGCCGGACGTGATATTCTGCCATCAGCGGGACGACGCCCACCAGGATCACAGAGAAGTCGCACGCCTTGCCTGGAACACGTTCCGTGATCACCTGATCCTCGAATACGAAATTCCGAAATGGGACGGCGATCTGGGACAGCCGAACAGCTATGTCGCGCTGCATGCCGGAATTCTGGATCGCAAGCTTGAACTGCTGCATCGCCATTTTGCCACTCAGGCTGGCAAGGACTGGTTCGACCAGGAGGTCTTCCGTGGCCTGGCCCGTATTCGCGGTATGGAATGTCGCGCACCTGATCGGTATGCGGAAGCTTTTTACGTACGCAAGCTCAGGCTTGGATAATCGATATGCCAGATCGGTTGCTGGCCGGTAATGTGCTTGCATCGCACGCCGTCCGCCCCGTTCGAGCCTCAGACAGGAGAATGACTGACGTGCGGGTCCTCATCACAGGCAACATGGGCTACATCGGACCGGTCCTGGTCCGTCACCTGAGGCATGTCATGCCGTCGGCCACGCTGATCGGCTATGACGCGGGCTATTTTGCCCACTGCCTCACCGGCGCTCGGGATCTGCCGGAAACGCGTCTCGACCAGCAGCACTACGGCGATATCCGCGAATTGCCTGCCGCCCTGCTGTCCGGCATCGACGCGATCGTACATCTTGCTGCGATTTCGAACGATCCCATGGGCGCAAAATTCGAGGCCGTGACGCACGAGATCAACCAGCAGGCAAGCCTGCGACTGGCAGAGATGGCGGTCCAGGAAGGTGTCAGGAACTTTGTCTTTGCCTCGAGCTGCAGCATCTATGGTGCGGCGGACGGCGGCGCCGCGCGCAAGGAGGACGATGAGGTCAATCCCCTGACCGCCTATGCGCGCTCCAAGATCGGGACCGAGCGGGGCCTGCGCCAGATGCCGCTGCGCGACATGACCGCAACCTGTCTCAGGTTCGCGACCGCGTGCGGCATGTCGGACCGGTTGCGGCTGGATCTCGTCCTGAACGATTTCGTCGCCTGCGCCCAGACGTCACGCCTCATTACAGTGCTGAGCGATGGATCGCCTTGGCGGCCGCTGATCGACGTCGCCGACATGGCGCGCGCGATCGAATGGGCGATCGCCCGTGACCCTGCAAACGGTGGTGCCTTCCTTGCGCTCAACGTCGGCAAGGACGAATGGAACTATCAGGTCAGGGATCTGGCGAACGCCGTCGCCGCGGCTGTGCCGGGAACCGAAGTGAGCATCAACACGTCGGCCCAGCCCGACCGGCGCTCCTACCGCGTCAACTTCGATCTCTTCAGGGAGCTTGCTCCAGCCCATCAGCCGCAGGTGACGCTGGAGCAATCGATCGCCCTGCTCGCACGTGGGCTCGAGGCCATGTCCTTCGCCGACAGCAGCTTCCGGAACTCGTTCTATATGCGGCTCAAGATGCTGGAGCATCATTTGGCGAGCGCAACACTGCTGCCGGATCTGCGCTGGGCGGAGGTGGCCGCGGCCCGCCGCGCCTGATCTCGCAGGTTCACGCACATCGCCGTTAGCCGCCATCGACACCGGTCAAGGCTACCTGCCGCCGCCGGTGTCGGAGCTATCCTGGTCGTGCTGCGGTTGCACGCCCGCCAGCACCTGCTCACCGAGAATAGGCGCGAGTTCCCGGCGAATATCTTCCAGCAACGCCTCGCTTTCGCGCACGACGCTCTGAGCGGCTTCCAGCTCTGCTGCAGCCCGCGCCAGAACGGTCCTCTTGTTCACGGCGAACACGCCTGCTCCCCCTCGGTCTGCTGAACACACGATTATTTACCGGCGAATCGGCTGGAACGGCGTTCAAAAATGAGCGGGACTAACAGGAATCTCATTGGCCCGGGCGAGGCGTCATTGCTCCGGGCCGAGGCTGTTGATGTACGCGACTATGCTGTCGACTTGTGCCTCCGAGAGGGCGAACTTCGGCATCTGGTCATGTGGCGCCGCGATCCCGCGCGTGAGGGGCTCGCGCAGTGCCAGCAGCGGGTGACGCTTCTGCAGGGCGCGAAACTCGGGTGCCTTTGGATTGGGGCTGGCGCCGGTGCTCCCGACGGCATGGCAACCGCTGCAGTTTGCCTCGACGATTGCCTTGCCCGCCTGCACCCGTTGTTCGCTCTCCTGCCCGAGATCGTCTTTCACGCCGAGTTTCGCAAGAGCCGCGCTGGCGCTCGTGAGAGATCGGTCGAGCAGCAGCGCAGTCTGCAGGTCGGCGGCTGCAGCCTTGTTTCTTCCGCGTGCGGCTTCCAGGTAGCCCCTGTTCGCATAGGCCGTCGCATAGATCGGATTGAGTTGGATCGCGCGCGTATAATCGGAATGGGCCTGATCCAGATTGCCAGCCCTTCTGTGCACGAGTCCACGGTTGTTGTACGCGCGTGCGTTGCCGGGCTCCAATGTTATGGCGTTGTTCAGGTCAGCTATCGCGCCTGCCGTATTGCCGGCCACGAGGCGCACGTGCCCTCGTTCGAGGTAGAGCCACGCAGAGTTCGGAGCTTGCTTCAGGGCATCCGAATAGTCTCGCTCGGCAGCCGTGTACTCCCGCCCCACCACGAATGCCCGGGCCCGCCCGCCAAGCGCGAGTGCATTCGCCGGCTGCAGGCGGATGGCCTCGCTGTAGTCGTTGATGGCTTCGGTCGTTGCACCGGCTGCGACACGGGCGTCGCCGCGGTAGCGATAGGCCAGCGCGCGCTCTCTGTCGCCGCCTCCGCCGGATATGATCCTGTCGCAGGCGGCGACATACTGCTTCGAGAGGGTTGCCCGCCTGCACTCCGCGAGGTCGTCTGCAAGAGCAGATGAACAGACGCAGGCACCAAGCGCGAGAACTGCAAATTGTCGAGTGGTCCGGCCGGTGAGCATGTCGCATCCTCATGTCGCAGGGAATGTGGACCTCACCGCTAGCGCCCGATGAAGGCAGGCGCTTTGAGATATCACAAGGCGACGTGCTGCACCGAACTCCGTTCGAAAACTCAATGAGGAAAGTCGCGTCGAGTGGTGCCGCTCCGGGCGCACACGCGAGGACGCGACTGCGGCATGCCGTCCCGCTCGAATACTGCGAAGCGGGGCGCACCTGTTTGGGTTCGGAATTTTAATGGTGGGCGATGAAGGATTCGAACCTTCGACCCGCTGATTAAGAGTCAGCTGCTCTACCAACTGAGCTAATCGCCCGGACCAGATTGCGAGGAAGGCCGCAAGAAGGGAGCCGTCTAACACTGGCAGCCGAGAAAGTAAAGTGTCAGCAACCGCAATCCCAGCCCTTTGTCCACCGTCCCGGCTGCCGGCAGCCGTTATGGATTGAGCGTCGCCAGGTTCCGGTTGACGTACGCGCACATGGCGAGACCGAGCCCCGCCGTCAGCGTGATGATCGCCGTGCCGCCGTAGGACACGAAGGGGAGCGGGATGCCGACCACAGGGATCAGCCCGGACACCATGGCGACATTGGCCGCGGCGTAGAGGAAGAGCGTCAGCGAGGCCCCGGCAACCAAGAGCCTTGCGAACTGGGTCCGGCAGCGCATGGCCATCACGGTCAGCAGCGCAAGTATCAGCCCATAGAGTGCAAGCACCGTGATGCTGCCTGCAAAACCCCATTCCTCCGCGAAGTTCGTGAAAATGAAGTCCGTATGCTTTTCGGGCAGGAACCCGAGTTGGCTCTGGGTCCCGTTTAGGAATCCCTTGCCCCCCACGCCGCCCGAGCCGAGGGCGATCTTCGACTGGGTGATATGATAGCCGGCGCCCAGCGGATCCCGACCAGGGTCCAGGAAAACCGTAATGCGGTCCCGTTGGTAGTCATGCAGGCTGTTCCAGATGACCGGCAGGGCCGCTGCGCTGGCGCCGGCAAGAGCCGCGAAGTACAGGAAATGCACGCCTGCCCCCCACATCAGCCCGAGCCCCAGCAGCGTAAGCACTACTGCCGTGCCAAGGTCAGGCTGCATCGCCGTCAGGGCGGCCGGCAATCCGATCGCTACCAGCGGCAGCAGCACCAGCAGGGGACGCGATACCCGTGCCTCCCCGATTCCGTGATAATAGCGTGCCAGCATCACGACGAGGGCGACCTTCATCACCTCGGATGGCTGGAAAGAGAATGCACCCAGCGCAAGCCATCGCTTCGCTCCCAACGCATCCGATCCCGCCAGCGGTACCGCCATCAGCAGCCCAAGCGCCAGGAAATACGCGGGATAGGCCAGCGCATACCAGACCCTGATCGGCACCAGCGCTATGACAATCAAAGCGCCGAGCGCGATAACGAAGCGGGTGACGTGTACTTCCGCCCATGGCTTGAGCGAGCCGCCGGCTACCGAATAGAGTGCCGCTGCTCCGATCGCGGCGAGCACGCACAACAGGATGACGAGCAGCCAGTTCACGGCCAGGAACTTCTCGACAGCCGTCTCTGGCACCTGTTCCTCAGATGTCAGCCGCAAGGACCTCACAACGTCCTCCGTCTGGCATCCCGCGCCGCCGCTGTGGACGGCCACGCAGCCCTTCTCCCGGTGCCTTCCGCGAGAACGGCGGCCATCACATCCCGTGCCAGTGGCGCTGCCGCCTTGCCGCCGCTACCGCCGTGCTCGACGATCGTGGCCACCGCGAAGCGGGGCGCGTTCGCCGGAAAATAGGAGACGAACATCGCATGGTCCCGGAGTTCCCATGGCAGGCTGGCGTTCGACCTCCGGCTCGAAATGCTGGCCACCTGGGACGTGCCGGTCTTGCCGGCCACGAGTGGACCGCCCTCACCAAAACTTGCGCTATGTCCGGTGCCCCCACCTTCGTTCACGACCGCGATCATTGCGGCCCGCACCGCCTCGAGGTGCCGCTCGGGAATGTCGAGGCTGCGGAACGTCGTGCCGCCTCCTTCGGTTGCAGGTCGGATTATCCGTGGCACGACCAGCTTTCCGCTGGCGAGCCTCGCCGTCATTACCGCCAGCTGAAGCGGCGTCGCGAGGACATAGCCCTGGCCAATCCCCGCCATCACCGTCTCGCCGGTGTACCAGGGCTTCTGCAGGTACCCATGCTTCCACTTGGCGTCCGGCACGATGCCGCGCTTCTCGCCGGCAATCCCGGTGCCGTAGACCTGCCCGAAGCCGAGCCGCCGCGCCATGCTGGCGATGGCGTCGATGCCGATCCGGCGCGCCAGTTTGTAGTGGTAGACGTCGCAACTCTCCCGGATCGCCCGATGCAGGCTCACCGGTCCGTGCCCGCCATGGTTCCAGCAGTCGAACGTCGCGCCGCTGACCGAATAGTGACCAGGGCAGTTCAGCGTACGCCGCGGCGTGATGACCCGCTTTTCAAGGGCCGCAAGCACGGTCACCATCTTGAAGGTCGAGCCCGGCGCATAAAGCCCGCGCAGTGCCCGGTTCACCAGCGGGTGGTCGGGCGCACGCGCCAGCCGGTTCCAGGCCTTCGGGTCGAAATCCTCGACGAGTTGGTTGTTGTCGAACGTCGGGTGCGATGCGAGAGCGAGGATATCGCCGTTCGCGATGTCCAGCACCACCGCGGCGGCCACGCGTTCGCTTGCGAGCCGCCGCATCAGGCGAGCCTGCAGACCCGTATCGATCGAGAGGTGGACGTCTTTGCCGGCCACCGGCTCCCGCGCCTCGAGGCTGCGTACCATTCGGCCCAGTGCGTCGACCTCGAACCTCTCTTCGCCCCCTTCGCCCCTGAGCGCATCGTCGAGCCCGCGCTCCACGCCGGCCCGCCCCACCCTGAGACGCGGATCACGCACGATCGCCTCGTCGCCGAGCGCGATTTCGTCTATCGCACCGACATGGCCGACGACCTGGCCGAGAATGGCGCCATGATGGTAGCGCCTCAGCCCGACAGCTTCGGGCCTGACGCCAGGCAGGTGCGGCAGCTCGAGGTTCACGCGGGCGAACTGTTCGTAGGTAAGATCGGCTGCGGCGACGATCGCAATGTTGCCCGGCTGCTTGCGGGCGCGTTCAAGGATGTGCCCTTGCACCGCCGGCCCGAGATTGAGGATATTCCCGAGCCGCGCCACCACTGCCTTCAGGTCATTCGCCAGCGCCGGTACGATCACCACCTGCAGGGATCGCCGGTTGGTGGCCAGCGGTTCGCCATAGCGATCGAATATGCGCCCGCGCATCGGTAGGAGGGGGTGCGTTGCGATGCGGTTGCGCTCCGCGAGTGGCCGGTAGCGTCCGCCATCGATGACCTGCAGCCGGTAGAGTTGCGCGCCGATGATCCCGAGTGCGCCGACCTGCAAGCCACCCATGAGCATGGCCCGCCGTGTGAAGCGCCCGCGCGCATTGCCCGAATCCCTGTCGCTCCTGAACATCGCGCTTGCCTACGTTATTGCTGTAGCGCCGGCCAGCCGCAAAGCCGGGCCCGATGCCGGTACGATCAGAACCGCGGCCATAAGGAACACCAGGCAAGAGCCGCCGAAGCCGACCGCAACCGGCAGCCAGTCGACGAACTGCAGGTAGTAGAGCGAGGCAACGCCCCACGCGACCGGGCCCATTGCAGTCGCCGCCGCCACGTAAGACAGCGTCCTTCCTGCAAGCCCGCTTCCCGGCGTTGCGAGCATCCGTGCCACGAGTAGTCCGGTCAGGTAGATGAGGCACCAGTAGCCGAGTGGCCCGGACTTGAGGATGTCGGTGCCGATGCCGATCAGGAATACGAAAATCACGGGCATGCTCGCCGGCCGCGCCGTCGCGAAAGCGTGAACGAGCGCATAACTGATCATCGGCAGCAGGAAATGATAGGTCGGCTCGACCTCCCAGGGCAGCGCTGCGATGAGGGCCACGACCGCTACCGCCGACATTGGGATGATTGCTCGCAATAGCTCCATGTGCCTGCCCACTTCCCCTAGCGCCGCGCGCCTGGCTGACGCATGCCGTTCGCCCGCGACGTGATCAACCGGTCCTTGTCCGTCGCAGTTTCCGCATTTTCGAGCCTCCTCGCCGGGTTGTCGTGGAACAGCACGCTGAGGTACTGCATGTCTCCGAGGTGGGCGTCGAGCCTGATCCCGATACGCCCCTTGGTCGTCACGACCGTCCCTAGTCGCATGCCGCCCGGCAAGCCCCCACCGGCCCCGGATGTCGTCACGACCTGGCCGCTTTCGATCTTCGCATCCGTCGGCACGAACGCCAGCGTCGGCTCCTTCGTGTTGGTGCCGACCATGATGGCCCCGACGCGCGCCGGACCGACCGAAACAGGGATACGGCTGGTGAAATCCGTCAGTAGCAGCACGCGCGCCACGTCATTGCCGGTGGCAATGACCCTTCCGACCGGCCCGTAGGCGTTGATGACCGGCTGGCCCACTTTGAGGCCGTGATGGGTACCCGCATCGACGAGCACGGAATGCGCGAACGGGCCCGTCGCCTGCGCGATGGTGCGTACCGTGACGTATAGCAGCGACTGCTGGCTGACGACGCGTGCATGGATCGAGACCTCGGCAAGCCGCTCCTCGAGTACCCGCGCCTTCCACTGCCACTGCCTGAGCTGCGCATTCTCTGCCTTCAGCCGTTCGATCTCGTCGATCCTGCTGAGGCCGGCAGAGATCTGTTTCTTTGCCAGGATCAGCGGCTCGAATGGAACGATCGCCGTACGCATCACCGGTGCCACGAGGCCCTCCACCTCCGTGCGCATCGTCGCGATGGTGCTGTGCCCGATCCGGCTGAGGACCAGCAGGGCGATGGAAAGCAGCATCAGGAGTGGCAGGACGACGGTCACGCGGCGACGCGCCGGCGGCTCGGGAGAGCCGGAGCGCGGGATGCGGCGCTGGAACTGGTCAGGTCCGATTCTACGCATGATCCACAGATGTCCGATCCATCGTCTCTCTCGGCGCAGCCGAAATAAGCGACCGGCTGCTAGGGCTCGATAAGCAGGTGCCGGCGTGCCTTGAACGACTCGAGCAAAGCCGCCGTTCCATTCACGACACAGTGCATTGGCTGTTCCGGCACATGGAATTTCACGCCGACGCGCCGCTCCAGTTCCTTGTCGAGATCGCGCAGCTTCGCGCCACCGCCGCTAAGCAGTATTCCACGCTCGCAGATATCGCCCGACACGTCGGGGGGCAGGTCCTCGAGCGAACGCTGTATGAACTCCGCAATGTTCTCGATCGGCAGCTCGAGTGCCTCCGCGATGTCGTGTCGCGCCAGCACGATGCTCTTCGGTCGACCCTCCCTCAGGTCGCGGCCCTTGATGTGGATTTCCGTACCGTCCGGCGCCGGCTCGAGAGATGCGGTGCCGGCTTCCATTTTGATGCGCTCCGCGTTCATCTCGCCGATCAGCAGTGCATGGTGGCGCCGTACGTAGCGGATGATCGCTTCGTCCATGGCGTTGCCGGCGCACTTGAGTGACCTTGCCTGGACCACGTCGCCGAGCGAGAGCACGGCGATGTCCGTCGTCCCGCCGCCGATGTCCACCACCATCGAGCCTGTCGGGTCGTCGACCGGCAAGCCAGCGCCGAGTGACGCTGCGACGGGTTCCTCGATCAGGTAGACCTTGCGCGCACCGGCCGAGAGAGCAGTCTCGTAGACAGCGCGCCGCTCCACGGGCGTTGCCCCGGCAGGCACGCAGATGAGGATGCGCGGGCGCCGGAAACCCAGCATGTTCTTCGTGCGCTTGATGAATTGGCGAAGCATCTCTTCCGTGGCGACGAAGTCGGCGATGACTCCGTCGCGCAGCGGTCTGATCGTCTCGATGCTTTCGGGTGTCCGCCCGACCATCTCCTTGGCCCGCGTCCCGACCGCCAGCACCTCGCGGGTGCCGCCGCGGGTCTGGATTGCGACCACCGAGGGTTCATCGATGACGACCCCCTTGCCCTTGACATAAACAAGGGTATTGGCGGTTCCGAGGTCGATCGCGATGTCGTCGGAAAAGACGCTGGACATGCCGTTGAGCATGAAAGGAATTTCCCTTGCCATTGCGCGTACCAACCCTGAGCCCGTTTGCCGCCGCCCCTGCCTGAGGCAATGGCGGTCATGCAATGGTCGTGCCGAAGCAATCGGCGGTACTGGGCCTCGTGCGCCTGCCGACCGCGGACGCCTTTTCCTGCGGTCAATTCAACGCGATCGTTAGATAATACCGCAACAGGACGGCCAGACAAAGCGTCGCCAAGGCGGGTGCGGCCATTGCGCTCCATGTGCGGCAGGGCAGCGGCGCAATTGATTTCGGCGCCGCGGTCCCCGTGTATGCGCGGTCTCAGATCCCTCTCAGCCGCTCGCCTTGCTGGGCCGCCTGGGCATTGGGCCCCCTGCTGCGTTTGAGCAGCAACTTGTTGAGGGCCCCGACATAGGCCTTCGCCGAAGCTGCGAGCGTATCCGGATCGGCCGCCCTGGACGTCACCGACCGCCCGTCCTCTTGCAGCCGGACGGAGACCTCGGCCTGGGCGTCGGTCCCCTCGGTCACGGCATGCACCTGATAGAGTTCCAGAACGGCATGGTGAGGCACCAGCGCCTGTATCGCGTTGAACGTCGCGTCGACAGGCCCGTTGCCCCCGGACTGTACGGTTTTGTGCTGGCCGTCGATATCAAGCGTCAGCGTTGCCGACTGCGGTCCGGCAGTGCCGGCGATAACGGTCAGCGATACAACCTTGATGCGGTCGGTCGCCGTCGCGATCCGCTCGTCAACCAGGGCCTCGATGTCTTCGTCGTAGATGACTTTCTTCCGGTCCGCGAGCGCCTTGAACCGGTTGAAGGCATCCTCGAACGCATTCTCGCCGAGATCATAACCGAGTTCCGTCAGCTTGCTGCGGAACGCGTTGCGCCCGGAATGTTTGCCCATGACCAGTGAAGTCTTGGTCACTCCGACCGATTCCGGTGTCATAATCTCGTAGGTCTGGGTGTGCTTGAGCATCCCATCCTGGTGGATTCCGCTCTCGTGCGCGAAGGCATTTCGTCCGACGATCGCCTTGTTGTACTGCACCGGGAACGACGTTGCCGCCGATACGAGCTTGGAGGCCCGCGTCAGCATGGTCGCGTCTACGCCCGTCTCGAACGGCAGCACGTCGGCGCGCGTACGCATCGCCATCACCACCTCTTCGAGCGCCGCGTTGCCGGCTCTTTCGCCGATACCGTTGACGGTGCATTCGATCTGGCGCGCCCCGGCCCTGACGCCGGCCAGCGAATTGGCCACCGCCAGCCCGAGGTCGTCATGGCAATGTACAGAGAAGATGGCCTTGTCGGCATTTGGCACGCGTTCGCGCAGCATGGAGATAAGCGCGAAATATTCCTCCGGCACCGTATAGCCGACTGTATCCGGGATGTTGATGGTCCCGGCACCAGCCTTGATGGCGGCTTCGACGCATCGGCAAAGAAAGTCGTGCTCCGTCCGGGTGCCGTCTTCCGCCGACCACTCCACGTCGTCGGTGTACTGCCGCGCCCGGCCGACGGAGGCCGTGACCAGTTCCAGCACCTCTTCCGGTGTCTTTTGCAGTTTCCACTTCATGTGGATCGGCGAGGTGGAGATGAACGTGTGGATGCGCTTGCGCCTTGCAGCCTTGAGTGCTTCCCCGCAGCGGTCGATGTCCTTGAAGGCGGCGCGTGCCAGGCCGGCGATCGTGGCGTTCTTGGCCTGCGCCGCGATCTGCGACACTGCGTCGAAGTCGCCCTCTGAGGCAATTGGGAAGCCTGCCTCGATGATGTCGACGCCCATCTCGTCCAGCAGCTCGGCGACCTCGAGCTTCTCTTCGAGCGTCATGGTTGCGCCCGGCGACTGTTCGCCATCGCGCAGCGTCGTGTCGAAAATGAAAACCTTGTCCTTGCCGCCTGCCTTGGCGCTGGGGCTATCGGGTGTCGATGTCATCGTCTGTTCCTGCTTTCGGATTGCATCTTTGGACCACACGGGCGGTACACGATCAACCGCCGCCCTTCCGGGTGGTTGCATCTCGATCCCCTGAGCCTGCCCCGCCGCACTGGACCGGGCCGTTCGGGCTCAGGGGCTGGTAAGCAGGAGGAGGGTGCACAAAGGCATCCGCGCCGGGCTGAAGGCCCTGCTGGCTTGAAAGCTCGTCGATGTGCGATGCCACGCCATGCGCGTACGATTTCTCAGCTTTGCGACTAAGCTTAGAATATACTCGAAAAAGCCCCCTGGATTCAAGTGGCGGTTGCTGCCGGACGCGCGAAAAGCCCGATGGCCGCTTCAGATGGTTAGCTCGCCCTCGCTGACCCGTACCACGGAGCCGCCGATCCGGACGAGACCGAGCTTGCGGCCCTCGATCTCCAGCGACAGGACGATCTCGCTGCGCCGCCGCATCTCGTAGCCCTGCTCGATGACGCGTTTGTGCTGGCCGTCGGGCAGGCCGTCGAAATGATGTACGACACCGGCGAACGCGACCGCCGCCGATCCTGTCGCCGGGTCTTCCGGTATGCCGAAATCAGGCGCAAACATGCGTGCATGGAAGGCTGAACTCGTATGCACGGTCTCGCGCGTATAGAGGAATGTCCCGATCAGGTCCTGGTTGCCGAAAGCCCGGACCCAGTGGCGCATGTCGGGATGCGCCCTGCTGATGGCGTCCAGCGAGGCCACCGGCACGAACGCGAAGCTGTTGCCCGCTGCGAAGCGGATCGGGCGGTGATTGGCGAACCCGATTTCGCTCGGGATCAGCCCGAGCGCCGCTGCGATACTGTCGTCGGGTGCGAGCGAGCCGCCATGCACGGGCAGTTTCGGCGCATCGAACTCGGCGAAGGTTGCCGCATGCGGCCTGATCCTGACACCCACTCTTACGACGCCGACCGTCTCCTCGAGGATCACCAGCGCTTCCTGCTGTCCGCCGAGGCTGGCTGTCTTGAGTTCCGCCAACAATGCCGCAGTGCCGATCGTCGGATGGCCCGCAAACGGCACTTCCATGCCCGGCGTGAAGATGCGGATGCGTGCTGAATGCGCCGGGTTGTCGGGCTTCAGGACGAACACCGTCTCCGACAGGTTGAACTCCCTGGCGATTGCCAGCATCTGAACGCTGTGAAGCTCGT
>JBJOGJ010000077.1:0-15170 GCA_046048295.1 Pseudomonadota bacterium
TAGGCAATATTCTTCTAGGTTCCATTTTTTCAATATGCTAAGCAACTATATGCATAAAGCTGACGTTGCGTGCCCTCCGTCAATTCCAAACAAGCCTGGGCCGCAAGCACTGACTCAACAAGAAGCATCGGCGCGTTCGTCCTGTTGAGGCGCGTTCGTTGCACACCCGGGGATCATGAGCGCCTCTGGTGAAGACAAAGGGAGCTGCAATATGAGTGCTGATGACGCACAACCGGTTTCACTGCCATATGATCTCAGCAAGCCACCCAAGGAAGTCATGGACTTCTTCGAGCAGGGCCTGTTTTCCGAGTATCATCTCGCCAAGGCGCGGATGGCGGTTGCCAACAAAGACCTGAAGTCTGCGAAGGAGCAGGTCGGAGCCTCGCTCTGCCACAATTCGTTCACGCCCAGTGAGACACGGCGGGTACACGCCGAGGCGCGGAAGCTCCGCTCCGAGATCAAGCAGCTCGCCAAGAAGTAGCGCCGCTTGCGCATCAAATCGCGCGCCCGGGCCGAGGCTGGCCTGGGAGGCGCTTGAAATCATGGGTTACCCATGGCAATTATAGTGGCAGTGGCGAATCGCGTCGGCGATCCTTGCCGTGTCTCCTGAATTCGAGAAGGATGGAGCTGCGATGATCAATGGAAACAAGGAGGCGGTCGGCGCGCTCCTTCACGATGTCGCCCACCTCCTCCGGACAGTCATCGACAGGGAGGCACTGCCGCACAATCTGACCCGCGCGCAATGGCTTACGCTGGAGATCCTCGAGAAGAGCCAGGGGCTTACCCAGGTAGAGCTTGCCGAACGCCTGGAGCTTGGCAATCCGGCCGTCGGCCGTCTCATTGATCGACTGGAGGAGCGCGGCTTCGTCGAACGGCGGGCCGACCCGGCGGACCGGCGCATCAAGCGGGTCTATCTTCGCGGCGAAACCGCCCTGCCCATTCTCGATGAACTGCGCGAAGTTGCTGACGACGTTCGCGATAAGGCGCTCAAGGGCCTTTCTCGCAATGAGCAGCGACAGCTTGCAACCATACTCAAAGCGATGAAGAGCAATCTGTCCGGCGTTCGCGCGCGGTTCTGCCTGCCGTTGGTCGGCCTGCAGCCCGTCAGCGAATACACGCTGATGATCCTATAGTCTTTAGATCTCTTTCGCCGGCGCATCCAGCTAACCTGACACTCGTGGTTTGAGCGCTGCGCTCAAGCTGGTGCCGCCCCCGCCCGCTAACCATATCCCGCCAAGTTATCCCCGCTCCCTCCGCATGCCGCATACTGCCTCGCATCCGCCTCATCTGGGGCACTGTCGCGAGCTGGGCGTTCGGGGGAGGCGGAGCCTGGAAAGCATGCGCTCCCATCAGCTGGAGCAGTCGCCCGTGCCGGCACTCGCGGCCGCACTGGCCATGAATGCAGGCAGCCCGCCAGTGAGATGGACTGGCTGCGGGCGGCATGTGCCCCAGGCGCGGGACGGCTCCGGTCCCATCTTAATTACTGTTCGACGGCCCGTGCCGTCCCGCCCCCTTTATGGGGAAGAGAATTGGAATGGCGCAAAACTCCGGGATGAATGGTCCGCGGAGCCCGAAGTCGTGTTCTACCCCTGCGCCGTCTGTCCGTAGCCTTTGAACAGCTCGAGCATCTTCCTCATCTCGCCCGCTGTCAGCAGATTCGGTTTCCCGAGCGCCAGCACCTTGTAGTACTGCTCCGCCAGCGTCTCGACTTCCGCTGCGAGCTCGAGGGCCTGATCGAGTGTGGCACCCACTGCGATCTGGCCGTGGTTCGCCATCAGGCATGCGTTTCTCTCAGCCAACGCTTCGGCGAGATGGGCCGCGAGTTCAGGCGTGCCGAAGGTGGCGTATGGAATACATGGAATGTCGGCACCGCCAGCGATCGCGACCATGTAGTGGAACGCCGGAATAGGCTTGTGCGCACACGCCAGAACCGTTGCGTGCATCGAGTGGGTGTGCACGACAGCGCCGATTTCGCTACGGATATCGTAGCTGGCGAGATGGAACCGCCACTCGCTCGAGGGCTTGCGGGACTTTGCGGGCACCGTACCGTCCGCGTCCACGAACACCACATCCTTCGGTGCGATGGTATCGTAGGCCATGCCGGACGGCGTAATCAGCATGCCACCCTTCCAGCGACAGGAGACATTTCCGGAACGGCCGGGTGAGAGCCCGGTCTCGCTCATGCGGAGTGCCGTCCGGATGATCGCCTTGCGCGCCTCGGTCTCGGCCCCGTCGGTGCGCGCTCTTGGGGTCTTACGGGTGCTCACCATCCGCCCTCACGAGGCCGCGCGCTTCGCCTTGGGGTCGATCCCCGCCCGCTCGGGATAGAGCGAGAGGAGGCCCTGGCGCGTTGCGGCGCACGTGCCGCGCTCTGTTATGAAGCCGGTCACCAGCCGGTGCGGCGTGACGTCGAAGCCGGGGTTGCGGGCCGGCGATCCGGGTGCCGCGATCGCCACCGTGGCGACCGTGCCATCGGCGAGCCGGCCGGTCATTTCGAGAACCTCGCCCGTCCCGCGCTCCTCGATCGGAATGCTGGCCCCGTCGGCGAGCGACCAGTCGATGGTCGAATGCGGCAGCGCCACGTAGAACGGCACACCGTTGTCACGGGCCGCCAGCGCCTTCAGGTAGGTGCCGATCTTGTTGGCGACATCGCCGTTGGCCGTCACCCGGTCGGTGCCGACGATGCAGAGATCGACGTCGCCATGCTGCATGTAGTGGCCGCCGGCGTTATCGACGATGATCGTATGCGGCACCCCGTGCGCGCCGAGTTCGTAGGCCGTGAGTGCCGCCCCCTGGATGCGCGGGCGTGTCTCGTCGACCCAAACGTGTACGGAGATGCCTGCATCGTGCGCCTGGTAGATCGGCGAAGTCGCGGTTCCCCAGTCGACGCATGCAAGCCAGCCGGCGTTGCAGTGCGTGAGCACGTTGACGGCTTGGCCGGCGGGTTTGGTTGCCGCGATCTGCCGGATCAATTCGAGGCCATGGACACCGATCATCCGGTTGGTCTCGGCATCCTCGTCACACAGGCGGGCAGCGCGCGCATAGGCGGCAGCGGCCCGCTCGTGCTGCGGCACCGGTGCCACGGCCGCCCGCATCTCCTCGAGCGCCCACCTGAGATTGATGGCCGTCGGACGCTGCTCTGCAAGATATGTTATCGCCCTTTCGAGCGCCGCGTCCGAAGCATCGTCGCGCAGCGCCATCGCGAGTCCGTATGCCGCCGTGGCGCCGATCAACGGTGCGCCGCGCACCAGCATGTCCCTGATGGCGCGCGCCGCGTCCTCGACCGTCTTCAGCCGGACCGTCTCGAAAGTATGTGGCAACCTGGTCTGGTCGATGATCTCAACCGAGAAGTTATCCTCGCCCGGCCAGATGGTGCGATAGTGCCTGCCCCGGATCCTCATGAGGCCTACTCCTCTAGATCGGGTCGATGCCTCGTGCATAGCCGGTCTGGCGCGACACGATCGTGTCGAGGCCGCAGGCGGAGCAGTTCAGCTTGTACCATTCAGCATAGGGCGGAACGGATTGATTCTCGATAACAAGTCCCGGCGCGTCACAGACCACACACGCCACCGGCTCGCTTCGATTGTAGAGCCAGCTCTCGACCGTGGCGAAGGCGCTCTTCAACTGTTGCTCGTCCAGCTTGTCTGCAGACATCTAGTGGCCCTCGAAGGTCATCAGTACGTGCACGGCGACATCGAGCGCCCTGAGCTTATCGGCCCCGCCCAGTTCCGGCAGGTCGATGATGAACGTGGCGCCCATCACCTCGCCGCCCGAGCGTCGGACGAGCTTGACCGCAGCCTCAGCAGTGCCGCCCGTGGCGATCAGATCGTCGACGATCAGGATTCGCTTGCCTGGCGCTATGGCGTCTTCGTGAATTTCGATGGTGTCGACGCCATATTCGAGGGTGTATTCCTGGCCGATGGTCTTCCACGGCAGCTTGCCGCGCTTGCGCATCGGCACGAAGCCGCAGCCGAGGCGGTCGGCAACAGCGCCGCCGAGGATGAACCCGCGCGCTTCGATCCCGGCCACCGCGTCGATCGGCTGGTTGCGGTAGGGCTCCGCCATCTGTGCAACCGTCGCCTTGAAGCCCTGGGCGTCGCCGAGCAGCGTCGTCACATCGCGGAACATGATACCGGGCTTCGGGTAGTCCGGAATGGTCCTGACAAGCTTCTTCAGATTTTCCACTTCGCCTCCTTTGCCGCCCAATTGCCGGCGCAAATTAGCAATACACGTGCCTCTCGGGTAGGAAAAGGGTCACGCGTTTGGGGGATGCGAAGCCGCTGGCGGGCGTTTGCCGCGGCGCGGACCATCGGGAGAGATTTTCATGTCGCAACGCGATCTGTCGCTCGGTATGGACGATCCGACGGACGACCTGCCGCGCACTCTGCGACGGGAGAAGGAGGCACGGGCCGCGCAGGCAGCAGCAGCCCAGACCGCCCAGCAGCCCACGTTCAGTCAAGTCGACTACGGCTACTCGAGCAGCTTCGCCTCGCAGCCGCAGCCGGCGGTCATGAAGGCGCTCGACATCCCCTTCCTCCACCTGATGTTCTTCTTCATCAAGGCAGTCCTGGCCGCTATCCCGGCACTCATCCTGCTCGGCGCCCTGCTCTGGCTCGCCGGCGACATCCTGATGGCCTACTTCCCGTGGCTGGTGCACGTAAAGGTTCAGATCTACGTCCCCAACGCCTGATCCGGCGCTTCTCGAAGGAAAAACTTGCCCTTGCGCCGGCGCGTCGAACGGATGCGCCGCCTGCGGTGGCATGCCCCTCTCTCCTGCAGCATTGCTGCTCGGCATAAGCGGTCACCAAGTGAAAATTGGCGGTTCAAAGTCGTGGCACGCTGTCAGATTCTCCTTGCGTTGCATGTGGCGTAATATGTATTCTTACTTACGTATATCTACATATACCGCCGTCTGATCTCGATTGCACTCGGAGTGGCTGGCGAGTTCATCGAGGTCATGGTTTGCGGCGCTTCACCCTGACCGGCCAAAAGGCACATGCCATGAGCTTCATGAGAGGTTCACTGATTGCAGTCGCAGCAGCTTTCGGATTGGCCACCGCGCACGCGGCGCCGCTGACCACACCGACAAGCGGACCTAAAGTTGAGTCCAAGGTCGAACTCATCCAGGCCAAGAAGAAGGCCAAGCGGACAGTAAAGCGCCGCGCCACCCAGGCACGTTCCTGCGGGGAGTACAAGTTCCGCCAGGGCAGCAAGTGCGTCGACGCACGCGCCAAGAGGAAGGGCGGCGGAGGTGGCGGCGACGACTGAGTCTCGCCGGTTACTTGATTGCATCCGGGGGGCGGCGCTGCCGCCCCTTTTGTTTTGCCGCATCGGGCGTTAATCCGGACCATTGCAATCCGGTGGGCGAGAATGAAGACGCGACTCGACAACTATCTGGTGGCGCGGGGCAATGCAGAGACCCGGGCGAAGGCGCGCGATGCGATCATGCGCGGATGCGTCACCGTAGATGGCGTCACTGCCAGCAAGGCCGGGCTGCTCGTGTCCGACCATGCGCATGTGGTGGTCCAGGACGATGCGATGCAATTCGTGTCGCGCGGCGGTCTGAAACTTGCGGCTGCACTGGACCACTTCGGTTATGCCTGTGAATCGAAAACGATCCTCGATGTCGGCGCATCGACCGGCGGCTTCACGGATGTCTGCCTGCAGCGCGGCGCAGCGCGAGTCTACGCGGTCGACGTCGGGCATGGCCAACTGCACCCCCGTATTGCTGCAGACCCTCGCGTCGTCAATCTCGAGGGATGCGACATCCGGATGGCCTCCGCGCACATCCCAGCCCCATGCGATGCCATCGTTGCGGATGTCAGCTTCATGTCGTTGTCCCACGCGCTTGCACCCGCCATGGAGCTTGCGGCGGGCAATTCATGGCTCATTGCCCTGGCCAAGCCGCAGTTCGAGGTCGGCCCGCAGCACGTTGGCAAGCGGGGCATCGTCCGGGATGCCCAGGCGCGGGAAGCCGCCGTCGAGAGACTAAGACTGCTGATCGCTGGCGCTCCCGGCTGGCACGTCGACGGCGTCATGTTGTCCCCGCTGGCGGGCGGTAGTGGTAACATCGAATTCCTGATCGGGGCCCGCATTGGTGATTGAGGTGAAAGAACTTCGTATTACAGGACTTGGGAACCAGGGCGATGGGACGGTGGAGACCGGCGGCCGCACCTGCTTCGTGGCCGGTGCGCTGCCTGGCGAACGCGTTCGGGTTCGCATTGCCGGCGACACGGCGGAGCTTTGCGAAGTATTGGAGCCGAGCCAGGAACGGACTTCGGCGATCTGCCCGCACTTCGCATCCTGTGGCGGCTGCCGTACGCAGCACATGTCGGCGGCGCTCAACAGCGAATGGAAGCGCGGCATCGTCCAGCAGGCATTCCGTCAGCAGCGGCTGGATGTCCAGGTCGAGGCGGTGCGCAGCGTTGGCCTGCACAATCGCAGGCGGGCCGTTTTGGCTGCGAAGAACGTCGGCGGCGAGATCCTGCTCGGCTACCGTGAGGAAGCGAGCCATACCATTGTCGATCTCAGCGCGTGTCCGGTTCTGGACACAGCGATCGTATCGGCGTTCGAGAGGCTCCGACGGATCTGCGGTCTTTTGCTTCGACCAGGTGAGAGCACGCGCCTGCAACTTCTCAAGGCTGACAATGGCATCGACGTCGCCGCGTCAGGGCTTGATCGCAGGCTGGACGCCGCTGCATTGGAAGCCATCGCCGCCGCTGCTCTGGCGGCCGGTCTTGTGCGCCTGCGCCTCGGCGGCGAGCCGATCATGCAGAAGGAGCCGCCCAGGGTCACCGTTGCCGGCATCGGTGTCGAGGCGGGGGCGGACATGTTCCTTCAGGCTTCATCCGAGGCCGAAGTAGTCCTGACATCGCTGGTACTCGAGGGTGCGGCGAACGCAAAGCGGATCGCCGACCTTTTTGCGGGCGTCGGTACGTTTGCGCTGGCACTCGCCAGGCGCGCGCGTGTGCTGGCGCTAGACAGCGACCGCCGGGCACTCGCGGCGCTGGAGAAGGCTGCGCGGACGCCCGGCCTCAAACCTGTCGAGGCACGGATGCGGGACCTCATTCGGGAGCCACTGTCGCGGAACGAGTTGCGCGGCTTCGACGCCCTCGTGTTCGATCCGCCGCGGGCTGGAGCCAAAGCGCAGGCCGAGTCGATCGCGAAGTCGGACGTGGCTTGCGTCATCGCCGTATCGTGCAACCCAGCGACGATGGCGCGCGACGTCCGGATACTTGTTGACGCCGGCTTTTGCCTCGAACGCGTCGTGCCGGTCGATCAGTTTCTTTTCTCGCCGCACGTGGAGACCGTGGCCGTACTGCGCCGCAGGTCTCACGCGGCAGCTGCGAGGAGGCGGTCGACATAGGCAGGAACCACCTCTGTTGCAGGACCATGATACGCTTCCGCGAACATGCTTGCGCCTTCGGACGGCTCGAGATTGAGTTCCACCGTGTGCGCTCCCGATTGCCGGGCGAGGGCCACGAAGCCGGCCGCCGGATACACGCTGCCGCTGGTTCCGATCGAGATGAAGAGGTCGGCTTCCGAGAGCGCCCGCTGGATCGCCTCCATCTGATACGGCATCTCGCCGAACCAGACGACGTCCGGACGCATCAGGCCGGCCATCCTGCAGGTCGGGCAAGGCACCTCCGTAGCAAGATCCGCGTGCCAGTCGCAGCGGCTTCCGCAGCCGATGCACAGCGCCCGCAGGATTTCGCCGTGCATGTGGATGAGGTTCTTGGAGCCTGCCTGTTCGTGCAGTGCGTCGATATTCTGGGTAACGAGCAGGACATGGTGTGGAAATTCGCGCTCCAGCCGAGCCAAAGCAAGGTGTGAGGCGTTGGGAGCAACGGTCCCATGGCCACGCCGGCGCTCGTTATAGAATTCATGCACCCGCGCCGGGTTGCGCGCGAACGCCATCGGCGTCGCGACATCCTCGATGTTGTAGCGCGCCCAGATTCCGCCCGCGTCGCGAAAGGTTGCGATACCGGATTCGGCGGAGACACCGGAACCGGTGAGGACCACTATGTTTCGGAAACTTGCCATTGAATTCAATATCCTGGATGGGCGTTTGGAATTGGGACCGGCTGCCGCACTACATTGCGCACTCCAACCGGGCACCCGAAATGTCGATTCTCGAAGCTAAAGATCGGTGCAGGGATATGTCCAACAGAGCAGGCATGGCAGTACAGCTCGTCAACAATGCACTCCGATTTGGCTGGTACTATGTCGTCAACCAGATCGTCGAACGCGAGACGAAGCGTCAGGGGCGCTATGTCAAATACGCACCGGAGCGGCCAGTACCCGGGCAGGAGGAGATTTTCGGGACACTGCGACGGCTCTTCGTCGAGGACGCCGAAGCGGTTTCGGCAGGCCTGTTTCCGCCGATGGACGAACCGGGCGAACTCCTGGCGAGCGTGTCGCGGCTGCGGGAGATGTTCCAGGACCTGCCGGATGCCGCACGGCGGCGACAGGACAGGGACTGGCGCAGCTTCGAACTAGCACTTGCGGACAGCGGGGCCGCCACGCCCCTGCCGGACTATTTCGCGCAGGATTTCCACTTCCAGACCGGAGGCTATCTCTCCGAGGAATCGGCGCGCCTCTACGACGTACAGGTCGAAACGCTGTTCTACGGCGCAGCCAGCGCCATGCGCCGTGCTGCGCTGCGTCCGATCTCAGTTGAAATGCAGGGCCGCGACCAGAGGACGGTTCGCCTTCTGGACATCGGCTGCGGCACCGGCCGATTATTGCGTCAGGTGCGCCTTGCGTTTCCGGCGATGCGGCTTTCCGGCGTTGATCTCTCGGCCAGCTACCTCGATGAGGCGCGTACCCATATCGGCAAGCTCAGGCCGGCGCAACTGATCGAGGCCAACGCCGAGGCGCTGCCCTTGGAAGACGCCAGCATCGATATCGGAACCTGCATCTTCCTTTTCCACGAGTTGCCTCCCGAAGTACGTCGCACCGTCACGCGAGAAATGGCTCGTGTCCTGAAGCCGGGCGGGCTGTTCGTCTTCATCGACAGCCTGCAGATGGGAGATCGTCCGGGCTGGGACGGCCTCATCGAGGCATTCCCCGAACGTTTCCACGAACCCTACTACAGGCATTATGCCATTGACGATCTGGCCGGCATGTTCGCGGATGCAGGGTTGCGTCCCGAAGGCACCTCATTGGCATTTCTCGCCAAGGTCATGGTCCTCAGGAAAGATCGTGAGGCTCCGCCTGCGAACGGATCGAGTAACCCGCGATGACGGCAGTCTGTGCAAGCCGCGCATGCAAACAGTCGCGCGAAGCCACACAACAAATAGAGTTGCACATACCCAACGAGGATCCGAACCATCAGCTAGGAGGCCGGGGGCAGGAGCGGCTCTCGGATGGGAAACTGGCGGGTCTGGCGAAGCGCTTCACCCAGCGTCATCGCGGCGGCCACGGCAATATTCAGCGACCTCAGCCCAGGCACCAGGGGTATGCACAGGCGCGCGTTGGCGGCTTCGTGGACATAATCAGGCGCGCCAGCGCTTTCGCGACCGAAGAGAATTGTGTCGTCAGGTGCAAACGCGAATTCGGTATAGGGGGCCGAGGCGTGGGTGGACAAGAGAACCAGCCGGCCCTGGATCCCGCTGCGAAAATCCTCCCAACTCACGTGATGCCTGAGAGCGGCGCGCGGCAGGTAGTCCAGGCCAGCGCGCTTCAACGACCGGTCGGTCATCTCGAAACCCGTCGGGCCGATCACGTCGACCGCAACGCCGAGACAGGCCGCCATGCGGAGAATGGTACCGGTATTCTGCGGGATGTCAGGCTGGAAAAGAGCGATGCGCATGTCTGGCGAAACCTGTCGGTGTTGGATGATGTGCGCCAAATTGCCTCTTTGTGTCGCCCCTGCCCGGACTTGAGGCGCCAAACAAAGGATGCAACAAGGGCGCGTGGCAAATCGTCCTCCGTGGCGGAGGTCGGACCTTGATATACATACCTGCATTGTTCGGCCATTGCGCCGGATTCCAACGCGATACATGACGCTAGCCTGCTGCAGGCGTCGAGCCCAGCCCTTGGTGGCGGTGGTAAGATGAGGCGCAGCAGCGATGCTCCAGAAGGAGGAAGACTTGTCCTCGCACTCCGAGAATCCCAACCGCCGGGACTTCATGGTCGTCGCTTCGACGGCATTTGCCGCAGTCGGCGGTGCGCTGTCGCTGTGGCCATTCATCCATCAGATGAACCCGGACGCCGGCGCACAGGCTCTGGCCACTATCGAGGTTGATCTCAGCCCCATCGAGCCGGGCCGGGCAATCACGGTCATGTGGCGCGGCAAGCCCGTCTTCATCCGCAATCGTACCGCGGAAGAGATCAAGCAAGCCGAATCGGTCGATGTCAAAGCTCTTCCGGACCCCGAGACCGACAGCAAGCGCGTGAACGAAGGGCACAAGAACTGGCTCGTTCTGGTCGGCGTCTGCACCCATCTCGGCTGCATCCCCAAGGGGCAATCGATTTCCGACAGCAAGGGGGACTACGGTGGCTGGTTCTGCCCGTGTCACGGATCGCACTACGACACGTCGGGGCGCATCCGTCTCGGCCCGGCGCCGCGCAACCTGCCCGTACCACCGGTACAGTTTGTCTCCGACACAATGATCAAGATTGGCTGAGGGAAGCTTCGAAAATGGCAGAGCACGGATCGACCTTTGAGCCGAAGACGCGCGTCGGCAAGTGGTGGGACGAACGTCTCCCGGTCGCACGCATGATGCATGGGCAGTTCGTCGACTTCCCGACGCCGCGCAATCTCAACTACCTCTGGACGTTCGGCGGCATCCTGACCTTCTGCCTCGTCGTGCAGATCGTCTCGGGCATCGTGCTGGCCATGCACTACCAGCCATCCGCCGAGCATGCCTTCGACAGCGTCGAGCGCATCCGCCGCGACGTCAACTTCGGTTGGCTCATCCGCAACATTCACGCGGTAGGCGCCTCGATGTTCTTCATTGCGGTCTACATCCACATGTTCCGCGGACTCTACTACGGCTCCTACAAGGCGCCGCGGGAAATCCTGTGGATCCTGGGCGTGCTCATCTTCCTCGTGATGATGGCGACGGCATTCATGGGCTACGCGCTTCCCTGGGGCCAGATGAGCTTCTGGGGCGTAACGGTCATCACCAACCTGTTCTCGTCGATCGACGAGATTATTCCGGGCCTCGGCACCGCCATCGTCGAGTGGTTGTGGGGCGGATACGCAGTGACGGGGACGACACTCAATCGCTTCTTCTCGCTACACTATCTGCTTCCATTCGTGATTTTCGGCCTTGTCATACTGCACATCTGGGCACTGCACGTGGCAGGACAGAACAACCCGACAGGCGTCGAGATCAAGTCGAAGGCGGACACTGTCCCGATGTCGCCCTACGCGACGATGAAGGATCTGTTCGCCCTGTCGGTGTTCGTGATCTTGTTTGCCTGGTTCGTTTTCTTCGTGCCGGACTATCTCGGTCACGCAGATAACTACAACCCCGCCAATCCTCTCGTTACGCCGCCGCACATCGTGCCTGAGTGGTATTTCTTGCCGTTCTACGCGATCCTGCGTGCCGTGCCTTCGAAGCTGGGTGGCGTCGTATTGATGTTCGCCTCCATCGCAGTGCTCGCGTTCGTATCGTGGCTTGACACATCACCAGTACGGTCGACGAAGTACCGCCCACTTTACAGGTGGTTCTTCTGGGCTCTGGTTTTCACCTGTCTCGCCCTGGGCTATCTCGGCTCCAAGCCAGCGGAAGGTGATTATGTGTTCTGGGCGCGCATCTTCACGGCCTACTATTTCATCCACTTCCTCATCGTTCTGCCAGTCGTCGGCCTTATCGAGACACCGAAACCCTTACCGCGGTCGATCTCGGAATCGGTTCTCGGCAAGGCAGGTGCTGGGGCGGGATCAGGTGCGGTTGCACCAGCGGCAGCCGAAAAGCGGTGACGCGGAGAAGGGATCAACACCATGGGCACTCGAATGAAATCTCTCCGCAACATCCTCATTGTCGGCGTCGCAGGTCTCGGCATTGCCGCGACGGCGGCGTGGGCAGCAGGTGAAGCTCCGAAAATCGACAGGCAAAACTGGTCATTCTCCGGAATGACCGGGCAGTTCGACCGCAACCAGCTGCAACGAGGCTTCCAGGTCTACAAGACCGCGTGCGCGAGCTGCCATACGATCAACCGTATTGCTTTCCGCAATCTCGCGGAACCGGGCGGGCCCCAGTTCCCCGAAGACGCAGTCAAAGCACTTGCTGCCGAGTATCAGGTGACCGGCGAGCCGGATGGAGAAGGCAAGCCGACAAAGGTGCCGGGAAAGCTCTCCGACCGCTTCCCGCCGCTCTATGCGAACGAGAAAGAGGCCCGTTCGATCCACAATGGAGCCTACCCGCCTGATCTTTCGCTTATGGCTCGCGCGCGCGGCATCGAGACACACGCTGCCTGGTACATCCATCCGTTCCTGATGCTCAAGGATGTGGCGGCAGGCTACCAGGAAGGCGGCGCGGACTACATCTATGCGCTGCTGAGCGGCTACTCGGATCCGCCATCGGATGTGAAGATGGCCGAAGGAATGAACTATAATCGCGCCTTTCCCGGACATCAGATCGCAATGGCGCCCCCACTTTCGGATGGTGTGGTTGAATACAAGGACGGAACGCCATCGACTGTCTCTAACTATGCGCGTGATGTGGCAGCCTTCCTGTCATGGACTGCAGACCCGCACCATGATCGACGCAAGCGGCTTGGCTGGCAGGTACTTCTCTACCTGCTCATAATGTCGGCTCTGCTATACATGGCGAAGCGCCGTATCTGGGCCGACGTCAAGCACTGACATCGCACTCGGAGCGAGCAATTCCTGGAAGGCCTCGCGAGCGGGGCCTTCTTTGCTTATGACCCAGCTTTCCGGCAATATGGGCCGAGGAGGTACGCGTATGGTAGAATCTGTTCTTGGCATCGTGGGTGGCAGCGGACTCTATGACCTGCCCGGCCTTGCGAATGCCGAGTGGCGCAATGTCACGAGCCCTTGGGGTAATGTCTCCGACCACATTCTCTTCGCCGAACTCGACGGCCTGCAGATCCGCTTCCTCCCGCGTCACGGGCGAGGCCATAGGGTTTCGCCAAGCCACATCGACTACCGCGCCAATATCGACGCACTGAAGCGTGCCGGGGTTACGGATCTCGTCTCGATCTCGGCTTGCGGCTCCCTAAGGGAGGAATTGCCGCCAGGACACTTCGTGATCGTCGACCAGTTCATAGACCGCACTTTCGCACGAGAGAAGAGCTTCTTCGGCGAGGGGCTCGTTGCACATGTGTCGGTCGCCGATCCGGTCAGTCCACTGCTCGCAGACGCACTCGAGGCCGCAGCTCGGGCAGAAGGCATCGATGTGACCCGCGGCGGAACCTACCTCGTGATGGAGGGGCCGCAATTCTCGACACGGGCGGAGTCAAATCTCTATCGCTCCTGGGGCTGCTCAGTAATTGGCATGACCAACATGCCCGAAGCGAAACTGGCCCGGGAAGCCGAGATCTGCTACGCGACCGTCGCCATGGTCACCGACTATGATTGCTGGCACGAGGAGCACGCCGATGTCGACGTAGCCTCGGTGATCGCAGTGATGCATTCGAACACGGTGAAGGCGCAGTTGCTCGTGCGCAATCTGGCAGCTACCTTTCCGCGCCGACACCCGGCCTGCCCGATCGGCTCAGACAAAGCGCTTGAGGTGGCGATAATCACGCCGAGGGAAGCGCGCGATCCTGCGCTCGTGGCCAAGCTCGATGCCGTTGCCGGTAGAGTGCTCGGGAGTTAGCTGTTACTGTCCGCAAGCGACGGGAGAGCGGTTTCAGGCCCGACTCGCGTCCTCCGCCAACGTCTCGCGGCCTAGGGCGGTCAGCACGTTGGCAACGATTCCAGCAGCATTGAGCCCTGCCACGTCGTACATAAGCTCAGGCTTGTCGTGATCGATGAACGCGTCCGGCAAGAACATGGTGCGTATCTTGAGACCACGGTCCAGTTGTCCCCGTTGTGCAAGGCAGGCCAGAACCTGTGTCGCGAAGCCACCGATACTTCCCTCCTCGACTGTTACCAGCACCTCGTGATTTGCTGCCAGCCTGCAGGCGAGATCCTCATCGAGCGGCTTTGCGAAGCGGGCATCGGCCACAGTCGTCGAGAGGCCCATTGCAGCCAGTTGATCGGCTGCCTTCAGACATTCGGCAAGCCGCGTGCCAAGCGAAAGAAGGGCAACTTTTGTGCCTTCACGGACGATCCTGCCTCTTCCAATTTCAAGCGGCACGCCAAAGTCGGGCATATCGATGCCGACCCCTTCGCCACGCGGATAGCGGAAAGCGGACGGCCGATCATCGATCGCAACGGCGGTTGCCACCATGTGGCGTAGCTCCGCCTCATCCGCCGCAGCCATGACAACAAAGCCCGGTAGGCAGCACAGGTAGGCAATATCGAAGGAACCAGCGTGGGTCGGACCATCGGCACCAACGAGACCGGCGCGATCGAGGGCAAATCGAACCGGAAGCCGCTGGATGGCAACGTCGTGGACAACCTGATCGTAGGCGCGCTGCAGGAAAGTGGAGTAGATGGCACAGAAGGGCTTGTATCCTTCCGTGGCAAGTCCGGCTGCAAATGTCACTGCGTGCTGCTCGGCGATACCGACGTCGAAAGATCGAGCGGGAAATTCCTTGGCGAAGAGATCGACGCCGGTGCCGGAGGGCATTGCGGCGGTAATCGCCACGATCTTGGTGTCTTCGCGCGCGAGCTGGATCAGCGTCTCGCCGAAGACCTTGGTATAGCTTGGTGCATTCGGCTTCGGCTTGACCTGGTCACCGGTGATGACATTGAACTTGTTGACGCCGTGATACTTGTCCTCGCTGGTCTCAGCAGGCGGATAGCCCTTGCCCTTGCGGGTGATAACGTGCACGAGAACGGGACCCTGCCGGGCGTCGCGAACGTTCTTCAGCACGGGGATGAGGTGGTCCAGGTTGTGCCCGTCGATCGGGCCGACGTAATAGAAGCCGAGTTCTTCGAACCAAGCGCCACCCTGCCAAAGATGACGTGTATATTCTTCGACGCGGGCGGCACGACGTTCCCAAGTCTTGGGAAGTCGCTTCGCCAGCTGCTTGGCGATGTCGCGAACGTAGAAATATGTGCCACTCGATGTGATGCGGGCGAG
>JBJOGJ010000078.1:0-15107 GCA_046048295.1 Pseudomonadota bacterium
TCTCATTACACAATGCCCATGCTTGCGCTTTTGCGCAGGCTGGCCAGAACGAGAAGGCATCCGACAGGATGCCAACCAGAAGTCTTCGCTCACGGAACCCCTTCGCCGACCTGGTGATAATTGCGGGGTTGCTGCACCCGATCCCATTCCGAACTCGGCCGTGAAAAGCCCCAGCGCCGATGGTACTCCGTCTCAAGACGCGGGAGAGTAGGTCGTTGCCAGGTCTGCCAAGGTGTTCCGCGAGCGAATTCGAGATCTCCTCTTTACAGTCATTAAGGCCGTCGGCGCTTGCGTCGACGGTCTTTTTGCGTGTCGTCGCGGATTCGTGTGTTGCGTGTTATCGCGGTCGCGTCCACGTTGAACTCGATTGGTCCAAGGTTCAATGTGGAGTTTTCGTGATGTGGCAGGTAAAGCAGTTGTTGGTTGCGGTTGCCGCAATACCGGCTGTCGTTCTTGTCTTCACCGCGCCGGCGGACGCCAGAATACGTTGCCAGGGCGCCTATCAGGTCATCGATGGTCGTTTCCATGCGAGCCCTTTCTGTGGTGACGAGCATCTGGCGAATGTTGCACGCAGCTATGGAATGCGGGTTACCGGACGTCAGATTCGGCGAAATTTCGCTCTCAAGGAGGAGGCATGCCTGCTCGTCGGACATGACAACCGCGCCTACGATGTCTGCACCGGACTGCGCCAAAACGACCGTAACGAGGGCGATGACAGCTCTCCCAACTAAACTCGAGGCAGCCACGCCATGCCGGTGCTGAGAGGCTATCTCGCAGCACCGGGCTTCGAGGTCGAGCTCGAGAAGGAGCTTGGTGCGTCTATCGAAGCGCGGATAAATGGTCTACTGCTTGCGCCTGCGGTCGAGCCCGAGCCTGCCTGGGTTGCAAATATCTGGTTCGATCCTGTTCGTATTCCTATCGCTTCGATCGGCGATGCAGCGAACCGGTTGCGCGCCATACAGCGCAACTGGGCGCTTCATCCCGGGGCGAATTTCCGTCGTGCGCAATTGATCTCGGAACGTCTGCCCCGGGTTGCTGCGAAACCGATCGTGTTTGGCGAATCTCCGCCCTCCAGTCCGCTCGGCTCTTGGACTTTGATCGATGCCGATACGATGCTCGTCGCGCCGCGCTGCTCTAGTCCATTTCCAAACGGCGTTTATCGTTTTGTGGAAAATCGTGAAGCGCCGCCAAGTCGTGCCTATCTCAAGCTGTGGGAAGCCCTGACCCGAGCCGGCGCAATGCCGACGCCGGGTGAACTCTGTCTCGACCTCGGGGCAAGTCCTGGTGGTTGGACGTGGGTTGTCGCGTCGCTGGGGGCCAGGGTCGTCAGTGTGGACAAGGCTCCGCTTGACCCAAACATAGCATCACTTCCAACGGTCGAGGTGCTCCGGGAGAGCGCCTTCGGCATCGAGCCAGCCAGTTTTCCTGACGCAGCCTGGGTTTTGTCGGACATCATCTGCTATCCGAGCCGCCTGTTGCGCCTGGTGCGGCGCTGGCTTGAGGCTGGCTCGACCGCCCGGTTCGTTTGCACGTTGAAATTCCAGGGGGCAACCGACTTCGAGGCCATCGCCGGCTTCAATGAGATCCCGGGCTCGAGACTTGTCCATCTCCATCACAACAAGCATGAGCTTACCTGGCTCCGGCTGTAATCCGGTCAATAGCGGTTGGTGGTGCCCGATGCTGGTCACTGACGTGCAATGTCGCCCAAATGCTGCTATCTAGCGGGTCCATCAAATGGCCTGTTGCACGTCTTTTGGCAGCTCGAGAGGTGGGCAGAAATGAGATTCAGATTTGTCCTGACAATCCTGGCCGTATCATTGTTCGGAAGCCCAACGACTGCGGTGGAAGGACACGATTGCTATGGACAGGACAACAAGCGCCGGATCGAGGGGTGTTCGCGCCTGATCGAGCAGCCCGGCCTTGCCATTGACCAGCTCGCAGAGGCCTACGCCATGCGTGCGCTCGCCTACTCACTGCTCGGTCGGTACGAGAGTGCCATCAATGACTATAACGAGGCGATAAATCTCATTCCCGATTACGCGATTGCCCTGAACAATCGTGCCTGGGCCTATTTCAAGTGGGGGCGACCGACAACAGGATTGCCCGACGTGCAACGATCATTGCAGCTGGATGCAACGAGTGCGCATGCCTTCGATACGCGCGCGCACATCTACCAGTGGCTGGGGCAGAAGGAACAGGCGATTCAGGACTACGACGCCGCCATGCGCTTCGGCGGCAGTCGAATGATCCGGCTATATCAGTGCGGTCTCCAGGCTCAGCGCTTCTACAGCGGGCCCACGGACGGGATCATGAGCCCCGAGCTGACCAAGGCGATAAGGGCTTGTGTCAACGAGCAGAGCAAGTGTGATCCGCTACCCCCCGACGAGGAATGCAAGATACCGACGTCTTGACGACCGGTAATTCCTGGGGCGGTGTTTTCGGGTGCGATTAATTCGGACAGTATCGCGCCAGCATTCCGGCCGACAGCGTCTGGCCCATCATGCGGAGTATGGCCGCGAAGCATTCCGCCGATTCCAGGACTTCATCGACATAGCCGCCTGCAGTGAGCACTTCGGCAGAACTCCGAGCGGCGACATCGATCTGATGCTGAGAGGCGGCCACCATTGCTACAGCAAGACATTCGTCTCGGCAGAAGCTCGTGCATGTGGGTGGAAATACCTCGATGTCGCGCCTGGTGGCGGCATTGATGCATCTCACCCAGGTGGCGAGCGCCTTTACCGTTTCCACGGATCGCAGGCTGCCGAGTCGATCCTCGTAGTGGTGAGCGGTCTCTTCCCAGTGCTCGATATTGCCCGTGTGATAGCCGGCCATCCAGTTCCTGAAGCCGATCGCGACCAGATGATCTGCCGATTTCAGGCACGGCACGAACTTCAAGGGACAACCGGGTCCTTGCCAGACGCTTGGCGCGCCGGCCCATTCGGCACTTGCTCTTGCCATTTGAGATGGTTCCTGAAGGTCAGGGGTGGAGAACGAGCCTGACGGCGTCCTGGCCAGATCGCCGAGACGCCGCTGTTGCGGTCGTCACGGGCCGGAGTTGAAGCCGACTTCATCCACGAGCTTGGAGGCGTCTGCTCTGTTCTTCGCGACTTTCTCCAGCGACAGGCTGTCTGGCTTCAGCTTGCCCCAGCCTGCAACGAGTTTCGAAATGGCGATACCGGGCTTCAAGGGATACTCGTTCACGATCTCCGCATAGATTTTCTGCCCTTCGTCGGATGAAAGGAATTCTATGAGTTTGATGCCGTTCGCCTTGTTCGGTGCGTACTTCGCGAGCATTGCGCCCGATATGTTCACGTGGGTGCCACGCCCCTCGAAATTGGGAAACATCATGCGCACCGATGCTGCCCACTTCTGCTGCTCGGGGTTCTTCTTGTTCAGTTGCATGGCTGCCATGTAGTAAGTGTTGCCGATGGCGAGGTCGCACTCGCCCGAAAATACACCGCGAACCTGCGAGCGGTCGTTGCCGCCAGGCTTGCGCGCAAGATTGCCTTTCACGCCCTTCAGCCATTCGCGCGCCTTGTCGAGGCCGTGGTGCGCAATCATCGAGGCGATGAGTCCGACATTGTAGACATGCTGGCCAGATCGCGTGCAGATCTTGCCCTTCCACTTGGGATCGGCCAGCTCCTCATAGGTGATATGCTCCTGCTTCACCCTGTCCCTCGAGGCATAGATGACGCGCCCTCGTATGGAATGGGCGAACCAGTGGCCATCAGGATCGCGGAATTGGGCAGGGACGTTTGCCTTCAGGGTGGCAGACTCGACCGGTTGTGTGATGCCCATCTGCTTCGCTTCGGCGAGGCGGCTGATATCGACGGTCAAAAACACGTCTGCCGGGCTGTTCTTGCCTTCGGCAGCCATTCGTTCCGGTAATCCAGCTTCTGCGAACACGACATTCGTCTTGATGCCGGTCTTCTTCGTGAATGCTTCAAGAAGCGGTGCCATCAGGTTCGGCTGGCGATACGAATAGATGTTGACGGAGCCCTGAGCCGTGGCCTGTGCAACGCCACCGATCAGCAGGACTGGCGCAACGAAGCCGAGTTGCCAAAGCTTCTTCTTGTGGGCCGGACGGGCCCGGGGAGCTGTTGGTGTGCCTTCCAACCTGTTCATTGCAGCAATCTCCTCGACCAGTAGGGTTAGTTTACATTCCCAACTGTCTTGAAGATGAAAACTTCTGTCAATTATGTGTATTTTAGTGTCATTCTAAGTTCGAATACATTTGATTTATTCAAATTCAGCCTTTCCGACTTTTGAACTGGAGTAAGTATGTGGTTCTAGTATTTTACTGGGATAACAAAAGTTTATGATCCGAGACGGTGCGTTGTCGAATTAGAATGGTTTTACGATACATCACTGGTCGAGAGCGGCAACCTCGGTTGCTTCATTTTGTCGCAAGCGGGGTTGCGTAGCCACTGCCAGCACACTTCAGGCGTGGCGGCCATGGCAGTGCTTGAACTTCTTGCCGGATCCGCAAGGGCACGCTGCATTCCTCGATACCTTGCCCCAGGTCGATGGATTGTCCGGGTCGACATTGCCTGCTGCCTTCCGATTCCGCACCGGCGCCTGCCTTGTGCCGGCGCCCGCTCCGTCAGCTTCCGCTTCAGCCAGCTCGAATTCATCGAAGCCGGTGGTCATGTCGATGTGATGGGCTTCGATCTCGGAAAGATCTATGCCGCCGGACATCAGCTCATCTTCAGGTGGCGCCATCTCGACGTGCATGAGTTGACCGGTGACCATTTCCCGCAGGCGGTCCAGCATGCTCTCGAAGAGCATAAATGCTTCGCTCTTGTATTCGTTCAGCGGATCGCGCTGGCCGTAGGCCCGGAAGCCAATCACCTGCCGGAGATGTTCGAGCGTGACAAGGTGCTCCCGCCACAGATGGTCCAACGTGTGAAGCAGGATCATCTTCTCGACGTGGCGGAAGTTCTCCTGGCCAATGTCGACGACCTTGCGAGCTGCTTTCGTGTCCGCCTCGTTCGTTATCCGCTCGCGAATCTCCTCGTCGGCGATTCCTTCCTCGGCGGCCCAATCCTTGATCGGCAGCTTTAGGCCGAAGATGCTCTCCAATTCCTCTTCGAGCTTGTCTACCTCCCACTGCTCGGCGTAGGCGTTCTCGGGAATATATTTGGCGACCAGTTCGTCAATGACGCGGTGGCGCATATCGGTGACGGTCTCGGAGACGTCGTCTTCGGCCATGATGTCCTTGCGCTGGTCGAATATGACCTTGCGCTGATCGTTCATCACGTCGTCGTACTTGAGAATGTGCTTGCGAATGTCGAAATTGCGCGCTTCGACCTTCTTCTGAGCCATCTCGAGGCTCTTGTTCATCCAAGGGTGGGTGATTGCCTCCCCTTCCTGGAGACCGAGTGTCTTCAGGACGCTGTCCATTCTTTCCGACCCGAAGATCCGCATGAGATCGTCCTCGAGCGAAAGGTAGAACTTCGACCGGCCGGGATCACCCTGGCGGCCTGACCGGCCGCGCAACTGGTTGTCGACCCGACGGCTCTCATGGCGCTCCGTTCCGATAACGTAGAGGCCGCCTGGCTTCACGATCGTCTTGGCGGGTTTGTCACCTTTGGCCGGTTCGAGTTCGACCGTCTCGCTGGCATTGAGAACGAGATCTCGATCCGCCGCGACCTTTGTTGCGATCTCCGTCCTCTGCTTGTCCGACTCGTATTCGTTCGGCGCAGTCGCCTTTTGCTCGCGTTCGGCAATCCATGCCTTAAGACTGAAGTCGACGTTGCCGCCAAGTTGGATGTCGGTGCCGCGGCCTGCCATGTTTGTGGCGATCGTTACCGCGCCCGGGACCCCGGCCTGTGCGATAATGTAGGCTTCCTGCTCGTGATAGCGGGCGTTGAGCACCTGATGCTTCACGCCTCGCTTCTTCAGCATCTCGGACAGGAGTTCGCTCTTTTCGATCGATACCGTTCCGACCAGGACCGGCTGCTTGCGCGACTGCGCCCGCTCGATCTCGTCGATGATGGCGTTCCACTTCTCCTGCGCGGTCCGGTAGATCTCGTCATCCTCGTCGATGCGTGCGACCTCGAGATTGGTCGGGATCTCGAGCACGTCGAGGCCATAGATGTCCAGGAACTCGTCGGCTTCCGTAGCAGCCGTTCCGGTCATTCCTGCGAGCTTGTCGTAGAGCCGGAAGTAGTTTTGGAAGGTGATCGAGGCCAGGGTCTGGTTCTCAGGCTGGATGGCCGCCTTCTCCTTCGCCTCCAGGGCCTGGTGAAGTCCCTCGGAATAGCGCCGGCCGGGCATCATGCGGCCAGTGAACTCGTCGATCAGGACGACCTCGTTGTCCTTGACGATGTAGTCGCGGTCGCGGTGGAAGAGCTTGTGGGCCTTGAGCGCCTGATTGGCATGGTGGACAACGGTGACATTCTCGATGTCGTAGAGCGAACTCTGGATGAGACCTGCTTCCAATAGAAGCTGTTCGATCTTTTCGTTGCCGACATCCGTGTAGGAGACGGACTTCTCCTTCTCGTCCAGTTCGTAATCCTCCTTCTCAATATGTTTCATGAAGGAGTCGATCTTGATGTACAGTTCTGCCCTGTCCTCGACCGGACCGGATATGATCAGCGGCGTGCGTGCTTCGTCGATGAGGATCGAATCCACCTCGTCGACGATGGCGAAGGCATGCCCGCGCTGGACCATCTCGTCGCGGCTAACCTTCATGTTGTCGCGGAGGTAGTCGAAGCCCAGTTCGTTGTTCGTGCCGTAGGTGACGTCAGAGGTGTATTGCGCGTGGCGCTCGTCGTCATCAAGATCATGCACGATGCAGCCGACCGTGAGCCCAAGGAACTTGTAGATCTGTCCCATCCAATCGGCATCGCGTCGGGCAAGGTAGTCGTTCACGGTCACGACGTGCACGCCATTGCCGGCCAATGCGTTCAGGTAGACAGGAAGCGTTGCCACGAGGGTCTTGCCTTCACCCGTCTTCATTTCTGCGATCTTGCCGTCGTGCAGTACCATGCCGCCGATCAGCTGGACATCGAAGTGACGCTGGCCAAGCGTACGCTTGGCGGCCTCCCTAACAGTGGCGAATGCGGGAACCAGGAGGTCATTGAGCGTCGCACCATTGGCAATCTGTTCCCTGAATTCGTCCGTTCGCGCTCGCAGTTGCGTATCGGAGAGCTTCGATATCTCAGCCTCTAGCTCGTTGATCTCCTGGACGCGCTGGCGGTAGGACTTGAGCCGGCGCTCGTTGGAGTTCCCGAAGAGTTTTGAAGCCAGAGATCCCAGAGTCAGCATTCGTAAAATCCTTTGCGCATCCGTACCGCGAGCAGCAACTTCCCCGTGCTTCGCGTGGTTCGGTATCCGGTAGATCATCCAGCGGGCAGATACAACGACTTGGCCGCCGTGAAGCTCAGGCAGCCGAGTTCAAGGGAAAGCGCCCTGCAAGGCGCGCGCCCATCAGCGCGGCCGAGACTTGAAGCAGAATTAAGGTCGCCACACATCGATTGTCAATGAAACGCAACGCCGCGAACGACATCGATTTCCGGCAGTCATGGCGGTGCCTTGTGCTTGTCGTGGGATGAGGGGCCTGCTAACCACCGTCGCCAGAATGCACCATGGCCAGTTGAAGCTCCTCGTCGTGCTCCTGTCGACCTTGAATTGCCCGCAATCGGGGCATTTGGTGCGTATCCATGAGTGGCTGCGCCCGTAGCCAATTTCCGAACCAAGGAGGAACGAGGTGTTCCGCAATACCCTCATATCGTCCATTGCCGCCGTCCTGTTGCTCACAGTGGTTGCTTCAGGGTCTGCGGGCGCTGCGGCCGACACCGTCTTGGCCAGGGTCAACGGTGCGGCAATCACTGAACTCGATATCCAGCTTGCCGCGGCGGAGATCGGAAGCGATCTCGGGAGCCTGCCGGAACCGACGAAAAGACGTGTTCTGGTCGAGTATCTCATCGAAAACGAACTGATGGCGGCGGCAGCCACCAAGGCCGGCCTCGGCAGCCTCGCAAAGGCGGATCCACGCGGCCGCTACTGGAGCCGAAGAGGATTGCGGGAGTCCTACTTCTACAACCATATCACCGGGACCGTAACTGCGGACGATGCCCGAAAGTTCTATGGCCAACACATCGCAGCGCGGGCACCTGAAAAGGAAGTGAAAGCGCGCCATATTCTGCTCAAGAGCAAGGAGCAGGCTGTTGAAATTTTTGAGAAAATTGCTCATGGCGCGGATTTCTCGAAAATGGCTTCGGAACATTCGGCCGATCCAGGTACGAAATTGCAGGGAGGGCTGCTCGGCTTCTTCGGGGCGGGGCGCATGGTGCCGCAGTTCGAGGCTGCTGCCTTCAAGCTCGCAGTTGGCGAGGTGTCCGATCCGGTCCAGACCCAGTTCGGCTGGCACCTAATCAAGGTCGAGGAGGTGCGCACCCGTGACGTGCCGAAATTCGCCGACATCCAGGAGCAGATCCTGTTGTCGCTCATCCATTCCAAGGCCAAGCAGATTGCTGGCGAGCTGAGGGGCTCTGCCAAGGTCGAGTATGTGGATCCGGTCCTGAAGCAGGAGCTGGATGGGCAGAATGCCGGTGCCGGGTCCAGCCAACCGCGCTGAATCCAAGTGATCGGTGCGAAATCATGCCTGGCCCGGCTTACGGCACTTGAAGTTTGGCGTGCGACCTGTTTCGAGTGACGGTCGACGAAGATTGCCACGTCTCGGAGTGTCGATATGGCCGGGTCAAGCCACGTTTCACCATTTGCGCCTGCCCAGCTGCCAGTGCTGCCGCCGCTCCAGGGCGTCGGTTTTGCTACGGCAGCTGCGGGAATCCGGTATAAGGGCCGCACCGACCTCCTGGTTGCGACGATGCCTGAAGGGACTGTGGCCGCCGGTGTTACCACGCGATCGAAGACCTGTTCTGCGCCGGTTCTCTGGTGCAGGGAGCAGCTCTTGGCCGGCAAGGCGAGAATTCTCGTCGTCAACTCCGGAAACGCCAACGCCTTCACGGGTAGGCGGGGCGAGGAAGCGGTTCAGGCCACGGCGGAGGCGGCTGCGGCTGCGGTGTCCTGTCAGCTGTCGGAGGTCTATCTTGCTTCGACGGGGGTCATCGGCGAACCGATGGACGCGAGCAAGTTTGCACATCTCCTGAGCGGCCTTGCCGCGCGCACGTCTTCATCGGCATGGGAAGACGCGGCGCGCACAATCATGACGACGGATACCTATGCGAAGCTTGCGACCCGCTCGGTTTCAATTGGCGGGACGGAGGTGACCGTCAGCGGGTTCTGCAAGGGTGCGGGTATGATCGCGCCGGACATGGCGACGATGCTCTGTTTCATCTTTACCGATGCGAAGATCGAACAGCCGTTGCTTCAACGCCTTGTAACCTCGATTTCCGACCGTACTTTCAACTGTATAACCGTTGATGGAGATACTTCGACAAGCGATACGGTGCTGGTGTTCGCGACCGGCGCGTCGGCTGCGCGCGGGGCGCCTGCCATAAGCAACTTGGCTGCCGGTGAATGTCGCGCCTTTGCCGATGCCCTGCACGGCGTGATGCTGGACTTGGCGATGCAGGTGGTCCGTGACGGGGAAGGGCTCACAAAGTTCGTTGCCGTCAAGGTGCTGGGGGCAGAGAACGAGCGGGCAGCGCGACAGATCGGATTTGCCATCGCAAACTCGCCGATCATGAAGACTGCGATCGCTGGCGAAGATCCCAATTGGGGGCGCGTCGTGATGGCGGTCGGCAAATCCGGCGAGGCGGCCGACCGCGACCGGCTGGCAATCTGGTTCGGGCCGCATCTCGTGGCCGAGGGAGGCGAACGTGCGGCCGGCTATGTCGAGAAGGTCGTGGCTGCCTACATGAAGAACGACGAGATCGAGATCCGGGTCGACGTGGGCGTCGGCGGTGGTGAGGCCACAGTCTGGACGTGTGACCTCACGCACGACTATGTCTCCATCAATGCCGACTATCGAAGCTGAGGCAGGCAATGTCGAAGCCGATCATCCTCGTTGCCGCGGCCGCGCTCGTCGATCGGGATAACAGGGTGCTCATCGCGCAGCGGCCTCAAGGTAAGAGCATGGCCGGGCTGTGGGAGTTCCCGGGTGGCAAGGTTGATCCCGGCGAGACTCCAGAACAGGCGCTGATTCGGGAACTCAAGGAGGAATTGTCGATCGAAGTCTGCGAGACATGTCTGGCGCCGTTCACGTTTGCCAGCCACTCCTACGAGGCCTTTCACCTCCTGATGCCGCTTTTTCTTTGTCGGAACTGGGAAGGGGAGATCGTGCCGCGCGAAAATCAGTGCACCAAGTGGGTGCGGGCGCTGGCGCTTCGGGATTATCCTATGCCGCCTGCCGATGAGCCGCTGATCCCATTGCTCCGCGACCTTCTGTCGTAACTGTGCCTTTGCTAAGGACTGTCCTCGGCGGGAGTCAAAGCCTTGATGGCGAGCGCGTGGACGCCATCTCTCAATTGCTCGGCGACTGCTTCATTTATCAGCCGGTGCCGCTGCAGTCGCGATCGACCTTCGAATGCAGCTGATACGACCAAGACGCGAAAGTGGCTTTCGCCTGTGCCGGGCGAGCCATGATGGCCGGCGTGAAGGTGGCTTTCGTTGACGATCTCGAGTCGCGAGGGCGAGAGATTTTCTTCGAGTTTCCTGCGGATAGCCTGTTCGATGCTCATTAACGGTCGCCTCATGCTCCCAATGTATGAGTTGTATCCGGTATGGCCCGCGGGTCACGCAACGTTCTATCGCGGCAGTGCATGCTTGTTAACGGGAGTGAGAGTGAGCATACTCGGTCGGTCATGAAACTGGACTCAAAATATTTCGACATGATCAGGATTCAGCCGCGCCGCTCGGGGGAGCGTCGGCGGGAGGCCGAGTCTGCCGTCGTGACCTGCCAGTGGAAGGATTGCGGTGCGCCAGGCCATCATCGTGCGCCCAAGGGCCGCGGGCGCGATGGTGAACATTACTGGTTTTGCCGCGAGCACGTGCGCCAGTACAATGCATCCTACAATTATTTCGACGGCATGTCCGACAATGAGATCGAGCAGTTCCGGAACGATGCAATCTATGGTCATCGTCCGACCTGGAAGATGGGAACGGATGGCGCGGAGCCCAGTGCCGCAAACGGAAATGCCAGCCCGTCATTTGGAGCGACGGCGCGCAACTTCCATTCCTGGCGGGCCAAGCAGGCGCGAAACGAGGCGAGCGAGCAGCGCCGCCAGTTGAAGCCGCTGGAGAAAAAGTCGCTGGAGGCACTTGGGCTATCCGGGGCGCCTGCCAAGGGCGAGATCAAGTCGCGCTTCAAGGAGTTGGTTAAGCGCCACCATCCGGATTCCAATGGCGGCGATCGCGCAAGCGAGGAGAAGTTGCGCGAAATAATACAAGCATATAACTATCTGAAGCAGGTCGGGCTCGTCTGAGCCACGTCCTCGCAAAAGTCTGCCGGGGTCTCGCCTTGCCGCGTGAGGGTACTTCGGCTAAGTCTGCCGTGGGGATCTCCGAACAACACGTAATAGTCTGGAAAAGCAAAATATGCCTGCTGACGCAAACGGGGCGAGCGCCTCGCTTCCCGACAAAATGGTTTCTGCGCGCGAGCTTTTTGGTATCGATACCGATCTCGAAGTACCTGCCTACTCCGAGCCGGACGAGCATGTGCCGGATTTGGATCCCGATTACCTATTCAATCGTGAAGTCACGCTGGCGATCCTGGCGGGCTTCAAGCACAACCGCCGCGTGATGATCCAGGGCTACCACGGCACTGGAAAATCGACCCACATCGAGCAGGTCGCCGCCCGTCTCAACTGGCCTTGTGTGCGTATTAATCTCGACAGCCACGTGTCGCGCATCGACCTGATCGGCAAGGACGCCATCGTCGTGCGAAACGGCAAGCAGGTCACTGAATTCAAGGAAGGCATCCTTCCCTGGGCGTTGCAGCACAACGTGGCAATCGTTTTCGATGAGTACGATTGCGGTCGCCCAGACGTCATGTTCGTGATCCAGCGTGTGCTCGAGGTGTCCGGCAAGCTAACGCTGCTTGACCAGTCAACAGTCATTCGGCCGCACCCCGCTTTCCGGCTCTTCTCGACGACCAACACCATCGGTCTCGGCGACACTTCCGGCCTCTATCACGGCACGCAGCAGCTCAATCAGGCGCAGATGGATCGCTGGTCGATCGTCGTTACGCTCAACTACCTGCCGCACGACGATGAGGTGGGCATCGTTCTCGCCAAGGTTAAGTCCTTCAACAAGGACGATGCCGGCCGCAAGGCGGTTGCAAACATGGTTCGCGTTGCCGATCTGACGCGGAACGCGTTCATCAACGGCGACCTGTCGACGGTCATGAGCCCGCGCACCGTGATCACCTGGGCGGAAAACACCGAGATCTTCGGTGATCTGGGTTTTGCCTTCAGGATGACTTTCATGAACAAATGCGATGAACTCGAGCGGCCGATCGTCGCCGAATTCTATCAGCGCTGTTTCGGTCAGGAACTGCCCGAGAGTGCCGCCAACGTCGCCTTGTCGTAGGTCTCTTCCACTTTCGAGGGACTTGATGCGGAGCCCGACAGAATGACTGTCACGACGAAGCGCCCGGAAACGCCGACGGAGCCGTTCAAGCGCGCGCTGACATCGGCAGTGCGCTCCATTGCCGGCGACGGCGAGATCACGGTCGAGTTCGGCGCGACAAAGCCCGGACAGGCTGGCAAGACCGTATCGCTGCCCGAACCGTCCCGTGCTCCCTCGCGAGAGGAAATAGCCGTGATGCGGGGTTGGGCGGACAGCTTTGCCCTCAAGGCCGCGGCGCATGACAGCAAGATCCACCGTCGAGTTGCGCCGCAGGCCGGTGCTGCACGGTCCGTCTTCGAGGCAGTCGAGCGGGCGCGCGTCGAAGCAATTGGCGCCATGCGTATGCAAGGCGTTGCGGAGAACCTGGCCGCGAAGATCGATTCCCAATATCGTCATCCCCGCTTCCAGGACATCCAGGACCAGAATGACGCGCCGCTCGAGGATGCGCTCTCGCTGCTCGTGCGTGAGCGGCTGACTGGTGCGCCGCCGCCCGAGAATGCTCGTCCACTCGTCGATGCATGGCGCATGTACGTCGATGATCGCTGTTCCGACGTTCTGGCCGACATGCCGGGGCTGATCGACGACCAGGAGGCCTTCGGCAAGCTGATGCGAAGCGTGCTTCGTCTGCTGGATCTGGCCGATGACTACAGCGAAGGCGAGCCGCAAGAGGACCAGGACGGTCAGGACGACAGCGACGAGACCGGAGAGCAGAACGAGGAGAACTCGGAGGACGGCGGCGAGGGTGAGGCCGAGTCATCGGACACGCAGATGTCCGAAGGCGAGGCGGCTGAAATGGACGATACTGAGGACTACGCCGCCACGGACGTGCTCGACATTGACCCCGAAGGCGATGAGGAAGCCGAGGCTCCTGACCAGTGGCGGCCGAACGTCTCCGTGCTCGATAATCCTGAGGCCTACGGCTACAACGTGTTCTCGAAGTCAGAGGACGAAGAGATTGCCGCCGAGGACCTCTCGACGCCGGACGAACTCGAACGGTTGCGCGCTTTCCTCGACAAGGAACTCAGAAGTCTTTCCGGGGCTGTGTCTCGACTGGCGAACCGGCTGCAGCGCCGACTTCTTGCTCAGCAGAATCGCGCTTGGGATTTCGATCTCGAGGAAGGCATGCTGGATTCGGCGCGACTTACACGCATCATCACTGATCCGATGCACGCGCTCTCATTCAAGCAGGAGCGGGACATGGAGTTCCGCGATACGGTCGTGACCCTGCTCATCGACAATTCCGGTTCCATGCGTGGCAGGCCGATCATGGTGGCGGCAACCTGCGCCGATATTCTTGCGCGCACGCTTGAGCGCTGTGGCGTCAAGGTCGAGATCCTTGGGTTTACGACGAAGGCCTGGAAGGGTGGGCAGGCACGGGAGGCATGGCTTGCCAAGGGCAAACCGGCAAATCCTGGGCGGCTTAACGATCTTCGTCACATCGTCTACAAGACCGCCGATGCTCCGTGGCGCCGTGCGAAACGGAATCTGGCGCTAATGATGCGCGAGGGGTTGCTCAAGGAGAACATCGACGGCGAAGCACTGGCCTGGGCACACAGGCGACTGCTTGGCAGGCGCGAGCACCGCCGCATCCTGATGATGATTTCCGACGGCGCGCCCGTCGACGACTCGACGCTTTCGGTCAATGCCGGCAACTATCTCGAACTGCATTTGCGGCAGGTCATCAAGGAAATTGAGACACGCTCGCCGATCGAGCTGATTGCGATCGGCATCGGCCATGACGTGACGCGATACTACCGCCGCGCCGTTACGATCAACGATCCGAGCGAACTCGCAGGCGCCATGACGGACAAGCTTGTGGAGCTGTTCGAAGAAAAGGGAGTGCCGCGCGGTATCGCGTCCGGGTCTGCTCCGAAGCGCAGAGCCACCGCGAGAACCTAAGCACAGCGGTTTCCGAAAATCCGGTGCCGTCAATGGCGGTTGATTAGCCCGCAAATTCAGGAGTGGGCTTCAGCCTGGGCCTTTTTCAGCTCACGCTTGAGCTTGAGGCACTTCAAGGAAAGTTCCTCGTCCGATGCCTTGAGCAGGAAGGCGTCGAGGCCGCCGCGATGCTCCACAGAGCGGAGCGCATGGGCGCTGATCCGCAGCTTGACCGAGCGCTTCAGCTGCTCGCTCATGAGCGTCACGTCGCAAAGGTTCGGGTTGAACTTACGCCGTGTCTTGTTCTCGGCATGGCTCCTCAAATTTCCGGACATCGGTAGTTTTCCGGTAAGCTCGCAACGCCGTGTCATTCTCGAAAACTCCCTGCCCGTGCCTAGCCACGCCAGACATCGTAGCCGCTTCATAGAGGAGGATTTTAACGAATAGGGCGCGCCTTCTGGCACGCCACTCTAGTGGCGCGCTTATACATAATGCTTCCCGCTGCCGTCAAGCTGCCCCGGAAGGTTCTGGTCCGCTGGTGGGGAGAGGGGTCCAATAATTGACGCAAACCTTGTCTATCCGTCGTTCCAGCAGGGTCAAAGCCGAGGTGCCGAGTCAGGGTTTCTGCATGCGCGATCTGCCAATTTCCTGGAGCCGCCGGGCGACACTTATCCTTGGGCTCGCAGTCTGCA
>JBJOGJ010000079.1:0-15052 GCA_046048295.1 Pseudomonadota bacterium
GGCCGGCTGGCGGTGAACGCCCCGGCGCCAGCAATCGAGGTTCCGATTTGCCCCCGACTGCATTAGATAAGCGGTCGAAGCGAACTTCGGAGGGAGATGGAAGATGGAGAAGTACGGCATCGGCCAGCCGGTCAGGCGCAAGGAAGACGTGCGGCTTCTGACCGGCGGCGGCGAATTTACCGACGATATGGTGCTCCCCGGCGAGGCCCATGCTGCCTTTGCCCGATCCAGCATGGCAAATGGGCTGATCAAGGGGATCGACACGACGGCGGCACGGGCTATGCCGGGCGTCGTCGACATCATTGTTGGTTCAGAACTCGACGCCGCCGGTATGGGCAAGATGGTGTCGGACGCCAAGTTCACCGATCGCTCTGGCCGACCGATGAGCCGGCCGCTCCGCCGTATTCTGCCAGTCGACCAGACCCGCTTCGTCGGCGAATGCCTCGCCATGGTCGTCGCAGAAACTCAGAACCAGGCGCGCGATGCCGCAGAGGCGATCGAGTTCGCCTTCGAAGCGCTGCCATCGGTGGCTGGCTCCATAGACGCCCTGATGCCCGACGCCCCGAAGGTGTGGCCGGAGTTCGATTCCAACCTTGTCGTCAACTGGGAATACGGGGATCCCGCTGAAGTGGAAGCCAAGCTTGCCGGCGCACCGCACCGTGTGCGGGTGGAACTCGTCAACAACCGTCTCGTCGCCTCGCCGATGGAGCCCCGCGTCGTGTCTGCCGAATACGACGAGATGGAGAACATGCTGACCGTCTACTCGCCGACGCAGGGCGGGCGGCGTGTGCAGACGAACCTGGCACAGAACCTTCTCAACATGCCGATGGACAAGGTTCGCGTGATCTCGCGCGACACCGGTGGCGGCTTCGGCGTACGCTCAAAGATGTATCCGGAAACCGCTTGCGTTGCCTATGCAGCAAAGAAGCTGAAGCGGCCCGTCAAATGGCGCGGCGACCGGCTTGAGACGTTCGTATCCGACTATCACGGACGCGATCAGATCAACTACTGCGAGATGGGCCTTGATGCCGATGGCAAGATCGTTGCGCTCAAGGTGGAGACGATCCTCAACGTCGGCGCCTATCTCTCCGAGAACGGCGTACGCCTGCCGATGGAGGGTGGCGGCAAGATCATCCCGGGCCTCTATCACGTGCCCGACTTCTACTTCAACGTGAAACCCGTGTTCACAAATACCGTGTGCACGGACACCTATCGCGGTGCCGGCCGGCCGGAGGCGAACTACATCATGGAACGCCTCATGGACGCCGCCGCCGAAAAGCTCGGACTGCCCCGCGAAGAAATCCGCCGACGGAACTTTATCACGGAGGACCAGTTGCCGCACAAGACGCATCTCGGATTCGTCATCGATTCGGGCGACTTCGATGGCACACTGAGGATGGGTCTCGAGGCGGCGGATTGGTCGGGCTTCGAGACACGGCGTGCCGAGGCGGCAAAACGTGGCAAGCTCCGCGGGATAGGACTTGCATGCTTCATCGAGGGCGCCGGCTCACGCCCGCAAGAGGGCATGCGAATCCGCATATCCGAAGACGGCCGGGCAACCATCATCGCCGGCACGTACTCGCACGGGCAGGGTCACCTGACCGTCTACTCGCAGCTCGTCAACGAGTTCCTCGGCATCGACTTCGACAAGATCGATCTGGTCAATGGCGATACGGCCCTTTCGCCAACGCTGTCCGTCGGCACCTTCGGCTCGCGATCGGCAGCGATCGGTGGATGGGGCGTAAAGAAGGCCTCCGAAGCGATCATCGACAAAGGCAGGAAAATTGCCGCCCACCTTCTTCAGGCTAGCCCGGATCAGGTGACATTCGAGGCGGGAACATTCCGTACCGAAACGAGTTCGATCTCGATAGAGGAGATCGCGTCGGCCGCCTACGACCGCAACCGGCTCCCGGACGGGCTTGAGCCCGGGCTCGACGAAGAGGTCGAGATCAAGCACGACACGGAGAACTTCCCCAACGGCGTGCACATCGTCGAGGTGGAGGTCGATCCCGATACCGGCGTCGTCGAAATGGCGAACTTCGTCGCCATCGATGACTGCGGCGTGGTGCTGAACCCATTCATCGTGCATGGACAGGCGGCGGGCGGGATTGCCCAGGGCGTCGGGCAGGCGCTCACAGAGAATGTCGTTTACGATCCCGAGGGCCAACTCCTCACCGCTACGTACATGGACTATGCGATGCCACGCGCAGCCCTCCTTTGCCACATCGAGGGCGAGTTCAACGAGGTGCCATGCAAGACCAACCCGCTCGGCGTCAAGGGTGCCGGCGAGGCCGGTGCCACGGGCGCGCCTCCGGCCGTCGTCTCCGCAGTGGTAGATGCGCTCAAGGATTACGGCATCCAACACATCGACATGCCGCTGACACCGTCGCGGGTATGGCGAGCGATCCAGGAAGCAAAGGGCAAGAAGGCTGCCTGAGAGCGCATTCGCAGAACGAGGAAAGGGCGCCTTAGGGCGCCCTTTCGGTTACTGCAACGGCAGAATTTCTTGTCAGGCCTTGAGCGTGGCGAGTACACGCTCGGGCGTCAGCGGCATATGGCGGAACCGCTTGCCGGTGAGCTGGAACAATGCGTTAGCGATGCATGGCCCGACGAAGGGGTTCCCGATCTCGCCGAGTCCGGTCGGCTTGGTGTCGACGTCGAGGAAGGCAATGTTGAGTTCGTCCGGCGTGTCGGACATCCTGAGCAGCTGGTAGTCGTGGAAGTTCGACTGCTGCACGGAACCGCCCTTGATCGTCGCGCGCTCATAGAGCACGCTCGACAGACCCCAGATGATGCCGCTCTCGATATTGGCCTTGGCGGCATCCGGCTGCACGACGAGACCGCCGTCGATTGCTATCCAGACCTTGTGGGCCTTGACCTTGCCGCTCTTCTCGTCGAGCGACACCTCGATGACGCCTGCACCAAGCGAACCCGAGCGCTCGGAGATCGCCAGGCCCAGGGCACGGCCAGGTTCGCGCTTGGTGCCCCAGTCGGACATCTCGGCCACCTTCCTGAACACCGCCTTGCCCTTGTCGGACAGCGCCATGTTCTTCATACGGAAGTCGAGCGGGTCCATCTTGGCTTCGTGCGCCATCTCGTCGATGAACTGCTCGCGTGCGAACAGGATGAACGGATGGGCGACCGCGCGCCAGTGCTTGAGGCGGATGCCGTGGCTGGTACCCTTGAGCTCCATCTGCTTGTTCGCGAGCTCGTAATAGAAGGGCTTGAGCCCGCCTGTGAGCAGGTTTCTGCCGTCACCCACAACGGTGTGGCGAAGCCCCGTCACCTTGCCGTCCTTGTCCTGTGCCGCCTCGATGACGTGCGACGACTGCGGGCGGAACATGCCGTGGGCGATATCCTCCTCCCGGGTCCAGATAAGCTTCACCGGCTTACCCACCGCTTTGGCGATCTTGGCACACTCTGCAGACACATCCCCGAGTGAACGCCGGCCGAAACCGCCACCCATATAGCACTGGCGAATATTGACCTTGTCCTCCGGCACCGAAAGCGCCTTGGCCACAGACTGCCGGCTGCGCCCAGGGGCCTGCGTGCCTTCCCAGACATCAACGCCACCGTCGGCATTGATGCGAACCACTGCGTTGAGCGGCTCCATCTGCGCGTGATAGGCGTAGTCTGACTTGTAGGTCTGCTTGTAGGTTTTCGCAGCACCCGATACGGCCGCCGTGAAATCCCCGACCTTTTCGATCGGCCGAACCTTGGCTTTCGGATCGGCCTGGATCCTATCGTAGTCGATATCGAGCACCTTCTCGGAGTCGAAGCCAGCAGCCTTTGCGTCCTTCCACTTGACCTCGAGTGCGTTGCGCGCCGCAAGCGCATGCTCGAAGGTGTCCGCTACGACTGCGATCCCGCGTCCGAGACCGACCGTCGCAATCACGCCCTTCATGGACTTGATCTTGTCGTCGTTCCAGCTTTCCGGCGCACCGCCGTGGACCGGCGAGTGAAGCGCCGTCGCGTAGACCATGCCCGGCAGCAACACGTCCATCGAGAACTCAGCCGTGCCGTTGACCTTAGAGGGAATGTCGTAGCGCGGCTGGGACTTGCCGATGTACCGGAATTCGCTCTTCTTCTTTAGCTCGCTCTTGTCGACGCTCGGCATCTCTGCCGGCACCTTGGCAAAGGCAGCAATCTCGCCGTAGCTGAGCTTGCGTCCGCTCTCGGGATGGACAACGGTATTGGGCTCGGTCTTGAGGGAATTGACGGCAACGCCAAGCTTCTCGGCGGCTGCCGAGAGCAGGACCTTGCGCACCTGGGCGCCCGCAATCCGCATCGGGTCATGATAGTACATGACCGCGCGACTGCCCACGATCGCCATCGACTTGGCCGATGTCGTCGAATAGCCGTAGGTATTGACGTCGGCCGGGGCCCACTCGAGCGTGACCTTCGACCAGTCGGCGTCCAATTCCTCAGCGAGCATCAGCGGCACCGAGGTCATGGAGCCCTGCCCCATTTCTGCACCCGCGGTAAGTATGGTGATGGTATTGTCGGGCTTGATCTTGACCCAGGCACCGAACTGCGCCTGTCCCGCATTGGCGAGCGCCTCGCCTTCGCCGAGGAACCTGACGCCGCCTGCAGCGACGACAAGACCGAACGTCAATCCGCCAGCGAGGAAACCGCGGCGAGATACTGCAATACTCTTATTGGACATGTCGTTCATGACTTAGCCCTCCTTCGACGCGCGTTCGACGGCGGCGATGATGCGGTTATAGGTACCGCAGCGGCAGATGTTGCCGTCCATATGCTCGATAATCTGGGCCCTGGTTGGCTTCGGGTTCTTGGCGAGCAACTCGGCAGCGGACATGATCTGTCCGGACTGGCAGTAGCCGCACTGCGGAACCTGCTCCGTGATCCACGCTTTCTGGAGCGGGTGCGAACTGTCGGGTGACAGACCCTCGATGGTGGTCACCTTCTTGCCCTCTACCGACGCGGCCTCGATCAGGCAGGCGCGTGCCGCCTTGCCATCCACGTGCACTGTGCAGGCGCCGCACAGGCCGGCACCACAACCGTATTTCGTACCCGTGGATTTCAGATGCTCGCGCAGCACCCAGAGCAGTGGCGTCGAAGGCTCAGCCTCGGCCGACACCTGCTTGCCGTTCAAAACAAAGGAGACCATGGTTCCTCCAATCAGAGATGTTGGCGCCTGCCGTCCTCTGCCACCGATTCTAGGAGATCGGGTGGCGGGTTCGACGCACAGGATCGCATTGGCCAATTCACTCGGAGCGTGGGGGCCGCTACCGGCCCCATCCGCCGGACGGCGAATTGCTCGGGCCGGATGCTATGCGCGGGATTGTGGCCTGTCACGCGAAAGTTGCACAAGTTGTCGCAGTTGTGAAAACGCATACGTTCTGGCACGTCGCTTCAGGACCGACGCCCAGGTTGCCTCGGCGATGGCAATTGCAGTAGTTTGCACCCAGGAAACGCAATTGCCTGCCGGGCCCCGGGCCCGGCCCAACCGGAGGCTCACGATGGCCACGACAGCCGACGCCACGACTGCAACTAAGCTGGAAATCATTCCTCTCACCAAGCACATCGGTGCCGAAATTCGGGGTCTGGACCTGCGCCAGGAGCCCGACGATGCGACCCGCCGCGCCATCTACCAAGCTTGGCTCGACCATATCGTCCTCGTGTTCCGGGGACAGGAGCTCACGCAAGAGGACCTGCTTCGCGTGACCGGATATTACGGCGATCTCGGCCCCGTGCACCGGCCCGCGAAGTATTTCCCGAAGGGCTTCGATAAAATTCTCCCGAATATACTGCTCATCTCGAACATTCGCGAGAACGGCGAGCCGATCGGGGCGCTGCCAGATGGCGAGATGATGTTCCACCACGACATGCTGCATGCCGAGATACCGCACAACGGCACGTTTCTTTATTCCGTCGAAATCCCGAGCCACGGCGGCGAAACACTGTTCGCGAGCGGATATGCCGCCTACGACACGCTCGATCCGGGGATCAAGGCACAGCTCGAAGGCAAACGGGCGAAGCACCATTACCACTACGGCTCCGTCCAGAAGGGCGACAACAAGGGCACCGAAGCTTCATCGGCGTCCGTGCATCCAGTGTTCCGCACGCACGACGAGACCGGCAAGAAGGCGATTTACGTCAACCGCCTCATGACGGTTGGCATCGAGGGGATGAACGATGAAGACGCACAGCCACTGCTCGAGGCCGTCTACGACCACATGGAGAAGGACGAATTCGTCTATGAGCACAAGTGGCAGCTCGGCGACCTGCTCCTTTGGGACAACCGCTGCTCATCGCACGCGCGACGCGATTTTCCATCCAGCGAGCGCCGCCTGATGCTGCGCACGACGGTCAAGGGCATGTACCGGCCGGAGTAGGTCACCGGTACAGGACGCAAAGAAATTGCGCCGGCCTCCATGCGGAAGCCGGCGCTTTTCATTTGGACGCCTGCGCGCCCACGGCTACTTGAGGTCCAGGAACGGATCGTTCAGACGCTTGTCATTGCGGCGATGCTGACGGTTGACCTCACCGGTCGTCCAGTATTCCGACTTCACCGCACGGTCCGCCTCGGCTTGGAACTCGTCGGGCCATTGGCCAAGCGAGTAACCGTGCCACGGTAGCTCGGGCTTCAGGGTCGGCAGGCCGAGTTCCTCCCAGATGACCTTGGCGTTCTCCATATACTCTTTGGCCGGCAGCGAGATCGGGGCATAGGGCCTCTTCAACATGGCGTTGATCAGCATGGCGCTGTCCGTCGCCTCGTAGTGGTTGTCGTCGGCGCCCGCGCGGGGGCCATGGCCCATGTCCTTGTGGTCGAGGATACGCACGTCGAGGTGCGGGCGCATGCGGTAGCTCATGGCCCAGAAAACCATGTCCAAGTTTTCGGGATGGATGTCCTCGTTGACCGCGATGGTGATCTTGCCGACCGACGACGAGTAGGACGAGGCTCCATAGAGCGCACGCCAGACTTCGGCTTCGAGCGTATCCGACGCCATCTGGATGACGACGAGCTTTCTCAGGTTCGTCAGCGGCTCGTGCATGAAGACGCGCTTCACACCGTGGATATTGAGGTGGTTCCTGAGGTGGTTCAGGAAGTTCGGCTCGTAGGCGACACGCTTGATGAGGCTCGATTCCGATGGCGTCACCTGCGAGATTATGGAAACCAGCACCGCGTCCTTGCGACGCGTGATCGCCGTCACATCGAAGTAGGCGTTGTATTCCTTGAGGTTCATGTAGCCGTGGCTCTCGCCAAAGCTGCCCTCGGGCTCCAGCTCCTCGGTGTCGATATAGCCCTCGACGACAATCTCGGCGTCCGCCGGTACCATCAGGTCAACGGTCTTTGCCTTTACGATGCGGATCGGCGCCCCGACAAGCCCGCCCGCCACTGCCATCTCGTCGGCGGATTTCGGGAGCTTGTGAACCGATGTAAAGGTGATGCAGGGTGGCGCGCCAAGGACCAGACAGGCCGGCATCCGCTTGATGCCCATCTCCTTGCACTTGTTGAAGTGGTCGACGATGCCCTGGTTGAGTTCGACCTCAGGATTCATGCCCATGCGAGTGCGGCTCTTCACCTGCGACCGGTAATTGCCGATGTTCTGCAGACCAGTCTCGGGATCCTTGGTGATGAACATCGAGCAGGAAGCATATGGCGCATTGTCGAAGCCAGGCGTCGAGATCGGGATAGGCAGGCTGTCGACGCCCTTGCCCTCCACCTCGAGTTCCTTACCCTGAACGACGATCTCCTGGCAGGGCGCGTTCTCGACGACGACGGGTGGGATCGGATTTGTCTCTGCCTGGTTCCACTTCTCGTTGATCTTCTCCACATCGCAACCGATGCCGACGGAGTAGATTGCCCGGTTCGAGGCGAGGATGCCAACGGCAACAGGGATGTCGAACTTCTTGCCCTTGCTGTCGGTGACGTTCTCAAACAGAAAGCCCTTGCGGTCGTCCTCGGGGATGCCGCCACGGAATTGCCAGCGCACCAGCGGGTGCATCTCGGTATCCTTGTTGATCGGCCGCGTTACGCGAACCAGCAGGCCCTGCTTCTCGAGCTCCGCAATGTGTGCGCGCAAATCAGGATAACCGGGCTTTTCCATGCCTTAACCTCCGTATCGTCCCATCGGGATCGTTGCCGTGTTCTTTCGATGACGCTCGCAGCAGCGCCCTGCGCATCACGGTTAACGCGATACGCAGTGGCGGGACGTGCGCTGACCCATGAGGGGTAACCGAGCGGGTCGTAGCACAAATCGAACGTCGGACAAACCTCGGCGCAATGCCACATGCCCCGAGGATTTGCCTAGTAGAATAGCTTTCCGCAACCGGCCTAATCCACGTCGCGCATCGCAACGTCGATCAGGTGGCAGCCGCCCTTCTCGACGATGTCGAGACCTTCGAGGATCGCCCCTTCCAGGTCAGCGAGATCGGTCACCTGGCCCTCGGGCGCCGTCCAATCGAAGCCGCGCACGAGGAGGCCGAAGTCCGGCGCCGGATCGGTGATGTCCTGCCCGACGAACTTGTTCTCGCGCGGACGCTCGCGCTCGACGGCGATATGATCCTGGTGCGCGACGTCGTTCTGGTAGATCCGATTGTTGGCGACCACGACAAGCAGTGGAATCCGGTAGCGCTTGGCGGTCCAGAGCGCAGAAAGTCCCATCAAGGTGTCGCCGTCGCCGAGGATGGCGACCGGGATGCGCCCGGAGCCCTTCAATGCCAGCGCCGAACCGACCGACATGCCTGGGCCGGACCCCACGCCGCCGCCACCCTCGTAACCGAGAAAGTCCATCGGATCCTTGAAGACGTTGGTGTCGGCGGGCCAACGCAACGGCAGGCGTACGAACGAGATCTTCTTCTTGGCGGCGACGCGGGTCGCGACCTTAGAGAGATCCTTCAACGAGATGTCGCCACTGCCGAGAGGCTCGGGCACGCCGGAGAGGCGTGGAGCGCCGAGTGCCGCTTTCGGCGTCGCGCCGAGCACGTCGAGCAGCCGGGCCACGGCGCGGTCGGCGTCGCCCAGCAGCGGCACGTCGACGACAGGCAGGATCTGGTAGTCCATGCTCCAGCCGTTTGCGACGTAGCTGTCAAGCGTTGCGTGGATGACACGCGGCTTAACGGTTCCATCGCCGAAGGCTGCCTTGAGCGCACCGCCTAGATCGACAGGGTCGAGCGCCAGCAACACGTCGGCATTCTGGATCGCCGCCACCTGCTCCTTGTTGATGCGGGTGCCGGGTGCGCCGCAGACAAGCGGGTGGTCGGTCGGGAAAGACGCTCGGCACTTGAGGTCGGGTATGACCTTGGCGCCAAGGCGCTCGGCGAGTTGGACGCGACGGTCCCAGTCGCCCTTTTCGAGCGAAGCGCGTCCGAGATAGATCACCGGCGACTTTGCCGCGCCGAGCAGTTTGGCGGCTTCGGCAACGGCGTCGGTCTGCGGCTCCGGTGGCGGCGGCACGACGTGGCGCGTTAGATCCGGCAGCTTGGTGTCCGGCGAAATGCGCTGCTCCTGGATCGAGACGTCGAAAACGAGGTAGGTCGGGCCCTGCGGCACCTGCTGCGCGAGGATATTGGCGCGCGCCATGCTCTCGAGCGCCGCCTCGACGGAGGCCGGCTGGTCGTCCCACTTGGTATAATTGCGAACGAGCGCCCCCTGGTCACGGGCGGTGTGGATCCATTCGATCCAGGGGCGGCGCTTCATGGCGTCTACTGCCCCCGTTGCACCGAATACGAGGACGGGCTGGCGGTCGCACCACGCATCGAAGATCGCCATGGTGGAATGCATGAGGCCCACGTTCGAGTGCACGAACGCGCCCATCGGGCGACCCTTGACCTTGGCATAGCCGTGCGCAATCGCAACTGCGTGCTCCTCGTGCAGGCAGACGATCATTTCCGGCCGCTTGTTGCCGAGGTAATTCACCATGCTGTCGTGAATGCCGCGGTAGCTGGCACCAGGGTTGAGCGCGATGTACTCGATGTCGAGCGCCCTGAACATTTCGGCGATCGCATCGCCGCCCCACTCCATCGGGACCTGCTTCCCCCCGAGATCCACGCTCGCCGCCTTCTCCCTGTCCACCGCCATGCCCGACTCCTTCGCCATTCGTTTCTGGTCTGCGCCCGACACTAGTCGAGTTGAGGAAGGCTGCAAAGTCCGGCGGCTCGCCACCTTTGCGGGACCGTGTTATCGGGAGTACGAGGAGCAGCGGAGGAGACGCAAGATGACGACAATGGTTACTGGTGCCGGGCTGGTCGGCACTGCATTCGCGAGATTTGCCAAGGAACGCGGCGAACATATCGTCTTTTTCGACCCCGTCCCCCGCGAGGACTATGTCTCCTTCAAGCTTGGCGGCGAGGGCTATACGATCGTGCAGGCGGACGTGAGAAGCCTGCCCGACATTGTTGACGTCATCAACCGGCACAAGATCGAAACCATCATCCATACCGCCGGCATGATTGGCGGGCGCGCCCAGCGCGAGATCTCGACCGCGTTCGACATAAACGTCGGCGGAACCCGAAATATCGCCGAGGCTGTGCGCCTCACGGGCGTCAAACGCCTCGTGCATATCTCTACCATGGGCGTCTATGACGCCAGACGCGAATACACCGAGCCCGTCAAGGAGGACTTCCACCGCGGCACCGGAAAGGCCTACGGCAACTACAAGGTTGCCAAGGAGTTGATCCTCGAGGCCTACGCCAACGAGTTCAAGTTCGAACTCCTGATGATCCGCCTCGCAAATGTCTATGGCCTCGGACATTTTTGGGCGGGCTCATCGGGCGGCATCAAGATGCAAGCATTGCTCGAAGCAGGTGTCGATGGCACCAGGGCCAGGATCCCCACCAACGAGACCATGGACAACGAGTACATCTATGCGACCGACGTGGGCAGAGCACTCGAGATCGCGGCGACAATCGCAATGCCGAAAGAGCGCATATTTAACGTCGGCAATGGCGTAGTCACCTCGTTTCAGGAAGTTCTCGATGCGGTGCAATCCGTCTGCCCGAAGCTGGACTACGAGGTCGTTGCGGGCGAGTCGCCGAAGTCGAAACCCTACCCGATGGACATTTCGCGGGCAAAGTCGCTGCTCGGCTGGCAGCCCACGCTCTCGCTGGCAGAAGGTTTCAAAGACTTCCATGCTGAATTGCTGGCAGCTCGCGCACGTAACCGCTGAGCCGGTACTAAGCCTAGGACTTCCATCGCCGCGCAAGCGGCGATAGGTTACAGCCAAAGGAAACGCAAACTGGAGGACGCGCGCAATGACGGACGACCGCCGCAATCGGAACATGGTCCTGTTCCTTGGCCCGGACCAGCTCAAGGGCCTTATCAACATGGACGAGGCGGTGGCGGCCGTTGAACAAGGCTACCGTGAGGCGGCGGAACACCCGATCGGCAACGCACCGCGCCGGCGCGTACATTCGCCCGATGGCGTGCGCGTCTCGAACTTTCCGGGCGGCGTCCCGGGCATGGGCGTGATCGGCTCGCTCACGCGCACCGAGAGCGTGACGCACGACCCAAAGAACCAGGAATATCCCTACCGCGAACATCCTGTCTACGTGCTTTGGGATTCACACAGCGCGAGGCTTCTCTCCATTATGGTCGGCGAGATCTTCGATGATCGCACCGGCTTCTCTTCCATAATGGCGCTTCGGACAGCGGCCACGACAGGCGTCGGCGTCAAGCATCTCTCGCGCGAGGACTCGAAGATAGTGGGCTTGTTCGGCTCAGGCGGGCAGGCGCTCAACAAGCTGCTCGCAATCAAGGCGGTTCGCGATATCAATGAAGTCCGCGTCTACAGCCGCAACCCAGAAAATCGGAAAAAATTCGCCGAGCATGCCGAGAAGCTCGTTGGCGTGAACGTTACGCCTGTCGATAGCCCTGAAGCCGTGATCAAAGGTGCGGACATGGTTGTCTGCGCAACGAACTCCAACGTACCCGTATTCGACGGCCACCTCCTGGAGCCGGGCCAGCACGTCGTCACCATCGTCGGCTCCAACACCCAGCTCGTGCAGGGCGGCTGGATCTCCTCAGGCCGGCGCGAGAACGACGACGAAACTGTCCGCCGCGCCGACGTGATCGCAACGAACTGGGTCGAGTCGGTATTCCAGGATCAGCAGGCGGGCCTCTACGAGCCGCTGCAGAAGGGCATCATAACGGCGGAGGACATCATCGGCATCGGCGACATCGCAGCCGGGCTTCATCCGGGCCGCACGGGCGCCGAGCAGATCACCATGCACTTCAACAACAACGGCACCGCGGCAGCAGATATTGCCATTGCCAAGATCTGCTACGACCGGGCGAAGGCCGAAGGCCGTGGCCAGGAACTCGACATACCGGTGCCAGGCACGCAGTTCGACTGATCCCGCAAGGAGCCGGCCATATGAGCAGCCTCGACCGCGCCCGCCGCGATCTTGTCATCGCCAACCGCATCCTCGCTCACCAGCGCGTGCTCGACGCCTACGGCCATGTCTCGGTCCGTCATCCAGAGAATCCGGATCACTACCTGCTGTCGCGCTCCTGCTCGCCGGGCATCGTTACCGAGGACGACATCGTAGAATTCACCCTCGAAGGCCGCCCGGTGAAACCGGAAAAGCGCCCGCTCTACCTCGAGCGCTACATTCATGGCGGCGTCTACGAGGCCCGCCCAGACGTGATGGCCGTCCTCCATTCGCACGCCGAGGACATTCTGCCCTTCACCGTCACGCCCGTTCCCTTTCGCCCGGTCATCCAGGCGGTCGGCGACATGGGCCGCGACATCCCGGTCTGGGACATCGCGACCAATTTCGGCGACGCAACCAACCTGCTGGTCGTCAACATGGCACAGGGCCGCGACCTCGCGGCGACGCTCGCCAAAAGCCGTCTCGCCCTCATGCGCTCGCACGGCTTCGTCTCGACCGGCTATACGCTGTTCGATGTCGTCCGCCTCGCCGTCTACCTCCCGAGAAACGCTCGCGTCCTCATCAACGCCATGCGCATCTCGAATGAGGTCCGCGGCCTATCGGATGGCGAAATCGCCGCGCGCATGGACCTCGACCCCAACTCACCCGCCATGATCCGTGGTTGGGAGTTCTGGGCGCGAGAAGCCGGATGTGCTGACTTGTTAGGATAATTCGATGTCAGAAAAACCCGCTTACACCATCTATGTCCCCGAAACCGACGCGCCAAAGCCAGGCGAGACGGTCGTGTGCCGCGTCATCGGCACCATCTCGACGCCCTACAAGCAGATGAGCGACTGCCCCTCGCGCCACTCCAAGCGCGAGTTCCTGCCGTGCACGATCCGCCTCGCGGCGGAATACGCGCCTGGCCTCGTGGGGCTTGAGACGGGCGGGCACGCACTTGTGCTCTACTGGCTGCATCTCGCCCGTCGCGACATGGTCCAACTACCGGTGCGCGAGGGCGTCCGCGACAAGCCGATCGGCGTCTTCTCCTTGCGTACACCGCCGCGCCCGAACCCAATCGCGGCATCGGTCGTAGAAATCCTCGCCGTCCGCGAAGGAGAACTCGACGTGGTCGGTCTGGACTGCCTTGACGGCACGCCCCTCCTCGACATCAAGCGTGCGCGGCCTGGCGAAGGCAATCCAAGAACTCGAAAACCTAGCTAACGCCGGACACCGACCTCAAACATCGTCCCACCATACGCAACTGCAATTACGCCGGAACCTCCCCTTCCGTCGACGTCCGCTCCATGCGGCGGCGCTCTGGATAGTAGTCGTTCGACGCATAGTGCTGCGTACACGTGTTATCCCAGAACGCGATTGTACCGGGCTCCCAGCGCAACCGGAACTGATACTCCGGATACTGCACCTGCGCGTAGAGCAGCTCCAGAAGCGCCTTACTCTCGTCGGGCGCCAGATCTTCGATGAACAGAACGAACTGCCGGTTCACGTAGATGCATTTCTCGCCGGTCACCGGATGCGTGCGCACGACCGGATGCGACGGGTTCGGAAAACGCGCCTCCATCTCACGCAATCGCTTCTGGTCCTCGTCTGTCTTCTTGAACAACACGCGGAAGTTCTGGAAGTCGTGGCGCGCCTTGAGCCCATCGATCATCTTGCGGAATGGCTCGCTGAGGCCGCGGTAGGCCGCCGCCATGTCGGCCCATAGAGTATCCCCGCCAGTCTCCGGCATGATGTCGCATCTCAGGATCGCATACTTCGTGGGCTGCTGCTTGAATGTCATATCCGCGTGCCAGACATCTGTCGAAAGTACGGGATTATCCTTGTGGTTATCGAGCACCATGATCTGCTCGACGTCACCAGTCGGCCGGAACGGATTGGACTCCAACGTGCCTAATTTTTTGGTAATGGCAATCTGTTCGGCTGGAGTGATGAACTGCTCACGCAAGTACACGACCTTGTACTTGATCAGCGTCGCCTCGAATGCTCGGACAGTGGCATCGTCGAGCCCGTCCTTGAGATCGAGCCCGATGATTTCGGCGCCGAGGCTACGGCCTCGAGGCTTTACGGTGAACGGCACGGCGGTTAACGCCTCCTCGAATTCATCCTGACTGGCAATCTTGTTCATCGTTGTCTCACTCCCATAAATCAGGCGGACCAGATGGAAAAACCCATACCGCATCCGGTGCCGGCGGGCGAGCGGTAGCACGGCACGTATTCCTGCCAGCGGCAGGGCAGACTGGCTGCGGCTGCCACGGCGGCGGCGACAATCCAATTGCGCATTTCCGAACTGCCGGACTGGAGTTGCGCCGGCGAAATAGACTCGAGGTAGTCTGCATCGCCATGTCTGCACGCTTCCAGGAAGCGCAGGTCGAATTCCGCGTCCACCGTGAAATGCGTGAGCCCACCCGAGGCGATGATGCCAACTCGCATATTCCCTGGCCAGTTCGCGACAGCCGCGAAAATCGCCGTGCCAAGGGCATAGCACCGCGCCGGTCGAGGCTGGTTCGGCGGGAAATAGGTATTGAGCGCTACAGGTACGATCGGGACGAAATTCGCGCCCATCAGGCGCTTGTGCACAAACCCGAAGGCATGTCCCTCGCCATGCGGCCTCGCGAGGCTCCTCGCGTGGCTGACGTCGAAGTGCCGGATGATCAATTGTTCGATAATATGACGGCCGAGGTCCGCGGCAACG
>JBJOGJ010000080.1:0-14976 GCA_046048295.1 Pseudomonadota bacterium
GCCCGCCGATGTCTACTTCGGGCGCGGCCAGGCCATTCTGAAGCAAAGAGAAAGGACTAAACGAAAGACGTTCGAGAGAAGACGCTTGCAACATCAGAGGCAAGCCGCTTAGATCAATCCAACCGATTATCCAAAGCCTCCGCTACGCGAACCGCATCTCTGTCTCAAAGACTGTGAAGACGGACACCCTCCTCATAAGGTGGCACGAGTGCGGCAATGTTGCTTACCGCGTAGAGCTCTCCCGGCCAAGCTCCGAAAATAGTTTCCGGGTGCACGCAACTGTCCGCACACGAAATCACCATCGCCCGTGGCTTCCCATCTCTGCCGATCCACTCTCGCCCAACCGGGCGATCCCTCAATCGTGCCTTGAAGCGACGATAGCCCTCCAGGAGATGAAGCGGAATGTTCATATCGACCTCGCCCGAAACAATTGTTCTGGTGCTAACAGCCGAAAGGAGACCATTGGTTTGGAGCATCCTCAGTTCGACCATCATACTGAGGGATGTCGGGTACGAGCGCCGGCGGCGCCAATCGAAATTGGGAAGCATGACAATAGGAAAACTCAATCGGCTTAATGCGACCTAAATGCTAGAAGTGGTCAGGACGAATGACTTGCACATCCGATATGGTCACGATGCCGATTTGCTGCGACACCAAAGAGAACAACGGCGTTAGAATATCGTCCAACTCGCTCTCATCGATTATGCAGAACACCTGGACGACGGCACCAACGCGACCGACCAAACCGTCCCTATGCCAGGAGCCATCCTTTCCCTTTCCCGCAATGGCAGGCATCACCGTGTAACCACCTGCACCGTTCTGTTCCAGGATACTGATGACCCGGTTCATCAATGGCGCCTCAACCATGATGTCGATGCGTTTCTTTGGGTAGGTGCGCATTCTCATTTTCCAAGGATCAACTGGGCAAAGAAGATGTAGAGCGGCAAGCCAATGGTCAGGTTGAAGGGAAACGTTATGCCAAGTGATAGCGGCAAGTATATGGAAGGCCTTGCCTCCGGTAATGCCAGCCGCATCGCGGCAGGAACCGCGATATAGGAGGCGCTGGCACAAAGAGTAGTCATAAGAACCGCGCCCCCTGGGGAAAGGCCGATGAGGCCAGCCGTTGCCAGCCCGAAGACTGCGCCGATGAGCGGCATGTAGATGCCGAAGGCCACCAAGGTCGGTGTGAAGTTCGACCGGCTGTCCCTCAACCCCCGACCCGCGATGAGCCCCATATCGAGAAGGAACAGGCAGAGCACTCCCTTGAAGGGATCGACTATGAACGGCGCGATCGACTTCAGTCCTTCCGCGCCCGTCACCCAACCGATAATGAAGGAGCCGATCAACAGAACGATTGACCCGTTGAGCATGACCTCACGCAAGAGCCGACCATCCATCCTGCGGTTGCCGTTGCCAACAATGTAGAGCGCAGCGACGATCGCAGGCGTCTCCATCGCCGCGGCGACGGCGATCATGTAGCCCTCGTATGCAATTCCCGCAGAATTCAACATCTGGATGGCGGCAAGCAGCGTCACGATGGAAATCGAGCCGTAATGCGCAGCTACCGCAGCGGCATCGATCTGCGAAAGCGACGTAGTCTTCTTCAGGAGCACGTAGGCGATAAGCGGAAGGAGGGCACTGAGCACGACACCAGCCACGAGAGCCAGAAAGAGCGTAACCTCCACGCCGTGCGCAGCTACGCCCGCTCCACCCTTGAAACCGATCGCCATCATCAAATAGAGGGACATGCCCTTTGCGATGGCCTCCGGAATATTCAGGTCCGATTTCATTGCGGAGGCGACGAGGCCCAGCAAGAAAAAGAGTATCATCGGCGACGCCAGATTGGAGAGCGCCAGTGAAAATATCGAATCCATCCCTTCCCCACTCAAAGTCCGGAAGGCGCGCTAAATGCTATCGACAAAGAAAGCAAGGCCTACGCGGCAAGATAGGAATTTTCGATTGAACTAACGAAGAACATGCGTCTTCACAAGCGGTCACTGACACCTGCTCGAAAGGCGACAACGAGCTCTGCAGGATCACGGTGGAATTCCCATGCCGAAACGATGAGCCCCCGATTTGGGGAGAAATCCAAATCGGGGGCTCAGTAGTTTGGTATATAACCCCGTGCTTCCGTCAGGCAGCCGGATCGACGTGATGGCTCTCTTCCCACGGCATCAGAGACGCGTGGATGACGCCAGGCACGCCGCGGTTGCCGACGGAGCGGATGGCGAGGTCGACCTGGTTGAGGCCGAACTTGTGCGTCGTCATCAGGTCGAAGTCGAAGTGCGGCGAGGCAAGCTGCTCGAGCGCCAGCTCGCAGGAGCGGTAGCTGTGGCCGCGCGCGCTCTTCATGGTGATCCACTTGACGCAGAACTTCTCGAGCGGGAAGTTCGGGAATTGAGCCATTTCGCCCTGGGCGACGATGATGCCACCCTTGCGCTTCAACGCCTCGATGCCGAGCAGGATCGGGATTGTGCCCGCACCGGCCGTGCAGTCGAGCGCGACGTCCACGCCCTTGCCGCCCGTGATCTGCATGATCCGCTCCAGCGGATCCTCCTCGTTGACGTTGATGACATAGTCGGCGCCGAGCTTCTTCGCCGCCTCGAGGCGGACGAGATCCTTGCCCGTGCCGGTGACGATGATGCAGGCGGCACCCGCCTGCTTGCAGATGACGGTCTGGGAGAGACCCTGCTGGCCCGGCCCCTGGATGAGAACGACGGAGTTGTAGCCGACCTGGCCGTCGAACAGCGACCACTCGACACCGTTCGCCATCGGCGTGACAAGGCCGGCGCGCTCGGCGGTCATGCCCTTCGGAACATGGTGAACGACGGCGTTCCAGGGCATGTAGACGTATTGCGAGAACCCACCCCAGAGGTGCGGCGCCTTCTCATCGGAGGTGTAGCCGTAGCGGATGGCATCCGGATTGGTGCGCCAGTTGGTGTTCTCGCAGTGGCGGTACTCGCCCTTGTGGCACCACTCGCACTTGCCGCACATGACGTAGTGCTCGAGGAAAACCCGGTCGCCCTCCTTGAAGCCCTTGCGGCGCGTGAATTCGCGGCCGGCCTTGGCAATGACGCCGATGTTCTCGTGCCCCATGATGGTCGGCTTGTCGGTCGGCGGCTCCGAGTATAGGCGCACGTCCGTGCCGCAGATCCCGGCGACCTCCATCTTCAGGAGAGCTGCATCCTCCGGCACGTCCGGCATCGGGTATTCGCGGATCTCGGTCTTGTTCGCCGCAACGCGAACGGCAGCCTGAACTTTCTCTGCCACTTGGATAACCTCCTGAGGTGCTGGATATATATTGTGAGCTCGGCCTAAAATGGCCAAATGCAAGGCGAAACGCAACTGGGACATGCCCGCACGCCGGACCTTGCCCGGACGAGGCCGGAGGCCCTGATGAACGCGCCGCTGATATCGACCTTCCGCCAGGGTGCGGGCCACCTCGGAGCCGTCGAGCGCGTCGCCGGCTGGGTGCGTGCCAGATTCGCGCTGCCAGCAGAAGCCGTAGTGCTGGTCTCGGAGGTATCCTGCCAACTCCCGGGCTGCCCGCCGGTCGAAACCATGGTCGTGATCTGGACCGACGCAGACACCCGTTATCGCACCAAGTTTTTCAAACCGGTCGCCGAGGTGACCGAGGAAGACCTGCCGCCCAAATGGTACCTCCCGGCACTCTATGACGATGGGACCATTTGGTGCAGCTGCTGTTGAGGCCCCCCCATGACACTCTCCCTGGACATTGCCGTCGCCGACAATCCCTTCGTTGCCGACCTGAAGTCGGGCGAGATCCCAATCGAGGGGTGTGAGCCCTCGTTTCGCAATATCAAGCCGCAGATTGCTGCCTACCGGATGATGGTACGCGAGGTCGCGTTCGACGTCTGCGAGTTGGCGCCGACCACCTATCTCATCGCGCGGGCGCACGGATGCCCGATCATCGCGCTGCCGATCTTCCTCATGCGCCGGTTCCATCATGCGGGCGTCAAGGTCAATCCGGCGGCGGGGATCGGGTCGCCCAAGGACCTCGAAGGCAGGAAGGTCGGCGTCAGGGCCTACTCGGTGACCACAGGTGTGTGGACGCGGGCGATCCTGATGGAGGAATACGGGCTCGATTCCTCAAAGGTCACATGGGTCGTCGACGACGAGGAGCACGTGCAGCAGCTCCAGTTGCCCGCGAACGTCGAGCACGTGCCGGAAGGCAGCTCGCTCTACCGGATGTTCGTCGATGGCGAGCTTGCCGCTGGCCTCGATGCCAACGCCGGCATCGGCCGCTCAGGCGATCCCTTTTCGGGCTGGAAGGAGGAGGACGTATCAATGTATCCGGAACTCTTCCCGAACGCAGCCGAACTCGAGGCCGACTGGTACGCCCGCACCGGCATCTACCCGATCCATGGCACGGTCGTCGTCAAGGAAGCGCTGATCCGCGACAACCCCTGGCTGGGGCCGGCGCTCATGAAAGCGTTCAAGGAGGGCAAGGCGCGCTGGCTTGCGGGACTGGCAAGCGCCAGCGATCCGACGAGCCGCAAGTACCGGGAGTACGCGAACATCGTCGGCCCCGACCCGCTGCCGTTCGGCATTGAGGCAAACCGGCCCTCGATCGAGGCGCTGCACCGGGCAGCCCTCGACCAGAAGCTCATCCCGCGCCCGCTGACGATGGCCGAAATGTTCGTCGACGTGCCGGCGTGAACGCTCAGTCCCGGATATCCTGCAGGAACAATTCCGTCGGCACCTCTCGGCCAAGGCCCAGTTCCCTGCACTTCTCGTAGACGACGCCGGCGACGGCCCAGAACTGGGCTCCCTGCAGGTTCCCGCGCTCCGAGTAGGTGATCTGGCTTGCCGACGTGCGGCCGCGGTTCGTGCCCTTCACGATGTCCTCGAGCGTTACCATGCGGTCGGGCAGCATGGCCCCATGCCCGCGCTTGCCGGACCGCTTCATCTTGAAGTTGGTGACGCCCTCGGGCATCGCGGCATAGGTAACGTACTCGTCCTCGAGCGCCATGTCGGGTGCGCCATAGGGCCCGGGAGCATTACCGAAACGCATGTAGACGTCGATCTTCGAGAGAGCGGTCTGGTCGACCTTGCCGCTGCCGCCACCGATGTTGACGATGTGGCTGCCGGGCTCGACCCAGTCGCCGCGCAGGACCGGCACGGCGGAATCGGTGAGGCAGGCGATGATGTCGACGCCTCGGTAGACCTCGCGCGCGTTGTCATGGACCTCGACCTCGATGCCAAATTTGTCGCGCATCTCCTGGCCGAAACGCTCCCGGTTGGCCGGCGTCGGCGAATAGACCTTGAGCTTTTCGAGCTTGCGCACCGCCATGAAGGCATCCATGTGCGTTCGCGCCATGCCGCCGGAGCCGACAATGCCGACGACCTTGGCATCCTGGCGGCTCATGTACTTGACGCCGATGGCACCGTCGCCGGCGACACGCATATGCTGGAGGACGCCGTCGTTGATGAAGGCAAGCGGTTCCCCGTCGCGGGTACTGGTGAGGAAGATCAGGCCGCAGAAGAGCCCCGGTTCCTTGCAGTACTTCTCCTGCGTGATGGCGCCGTTGTACTCCTGCTCGTAGATGACGTCCGACTTCATGCGGATCGCGAAGTAGCCGGACTGCGAGCCGCCCTCCATGGTGCCCCACTGGTAGATCTTGTTCTCATCCGACGTCGGAATCTGGATATCGACGCGGGGCCGGCAGACGGATTCCTTGGTGATGAGCTGCCGGTAGGATTTCTCGAGCGCAGCGATGGTGTCCTCCATCGTGAGGACCTTGGCGACGTCGTCGTTGTTGATGAAAAGCGTCATGTTCGTTTCCTTGCACGCCTAGTCGCGAATATCCTGCAGCAGCCAATCGGTCGGGATCTCGTAGCCCGCACCCGCCTCGACCGCCTTCTCGTAGACGTGGCCCGCGACGGCATGGAACTGCGCCCCCTGAAGATTGCCGCGTTCCGAATAGCTGATCTGGTCGTCGGATGTTCGCCCCGAGGTCTTGCCGGCGAGAATATCGGCGAGCCAGACGACCTTGTCCTCCGCGATCACCCCACGCCCGCCGCGCTTGCCGTCCGGGGACATCCGCTTGTCAGCCTCCGCGTCCGCCATCGCCACGTAGGTGAGACGCGACTTCGCAGTCGCGAACGCCGGCAGCCCCCATGGATCGGGCGCATTGCCGAATCGCAAGCTGACGTCGATGCGCTTCATCAGTGCCGGGTCCGGCCCGCCGGAACCACCGATGACGACGACATGCGTGCCGGGTTCGACAAGCGAACCATCCGTCACGGGTTCCGTCGCATCCGTCAGCGCTGCGAGAATATCCGCACCGCGATAGACCTGCTCCGGCGCGTCGCACACCACGACCTCGATGCCGTAAAGCGCCCGCATCTCATCCGCGAACGCTTCACGGTTGGCCTTGGTCGGGCTGAACACCTTGAGCTTCTTGATGTTGCGCACACACGTGAACGCCTGCATGTTGCTCCGCGACATGCCACCTGAGCCGAGCATGCCGATTACCTCGGCATTCTTGCGCGCCATGTACTTGACGCCGATACCGCCGTCGGCGCCGACACGCATGTGCTGCAGCACGCCGTCGTTGATGATGGCGAGCGGCTCGCCGTTCTCGATCGAGGTGAGGAATATGAGGCCACACCAGCGGCCGGGCCTGACGCAGTACTTGTCCTCGGTCGGAATGCCGCCGCGATTCTCCTGCACGAGCACATCTGACTTCATGCGGATCGCGAAATAGCCCCTGGTCGAGCCACCCTCCATCGTGCCCCACTGGTAGGTCTTGTCGGCCTCGGGTGTCGGGATCTGGATGTCGATGCGCGGCCTGCACACCCCCTGCTTCTCAACAAGATCGATGTAGGATCGTTCGAGCGCTTCCATGGTGGCCGGCATTGTCAACAGCCGGTGCACCTCCTCGTTATTGATTATGATGGCCATGATGTAACCTTGTCGTGAGTGACTGCCCTGACCGTAGACCAATAAGAGATCGGACGCCAATCCCATGCAGCCCAAGACGACACCCCTGGAGGATGCTTGACGACGAACACCGCCACGCCGGGCCCATCCACCCGCGCCCTCTATGCCGCATGCGCATCAGGTGCCAGCACCAATGCCATAGGCATGATGCTGAGGGTGATCGTCCCGCTGTGGGCGCTGCAGCTTCAGATGTCCCCGACGATGATCGGCATAGCGATCGGGGCGTCGGGCTTCCTGCCGTTCCTGCTCTCCATCCACGGCGGCGTGGTGATGGACCGCTTCGGCGTGCGCCGTGTCAACATTCTACTCGCGTTCGTCGCAGCAATCGCAATCCTTCTCTATCCGGTCCTGCCGTTCGCGTCCGCACTGATCGCACTGCAGATGATCACCGGCCTGACCACCACCATGGGCTGGATGGGCGCCCAGAGCATGATCGCCAAGGTGGCGCCCGGAAATACAGACATGATCGGGCGTTTTTCGCTCACCGCCCGTGTCGGAAACCTGGTCGCCCCGGTGATCGCCGGCGTGCTCTGGGACCTGACAGGACCTGTCGGCACGTTCTCGGCCATGGCTGCCTGCGCAATGCTGGCGTTCATCGCCTTCTATGTCGCCCCGTCGGCTGAAGTCGACGCCGGCATCACCAATCGCAGGCCCTCGGTCCGCGACCTCTTCCCGCGGGCAAGCGAGTACGTGGAAACATTCTCGATGCTGATGGTGCCGGCCATCGCCTTCGTGTGCGCGATCACGTTCGTGCGCATAGCCGGCTCCGGCGTACACAGCTCTTTCTACCTCGTGTATCTCGACGACATCGGCATCACCGGCACCATGATCGGCATACTGGTCGGGCTCGGCGAAGGTGCCGGCATCTTCGGCGCCAGCATCGCCGGCAAGATCGAGCGCGCATTGAAGCCGCACTGGACGCTGATCGTGTTCCACGCCGTCGCCGTGATCGCCGTCTGCATCACGCCGTTCCTCGGCGGCATCATGCTATTGCTGGTCCTGTTCGCAACCCTCCGCGGCCTCGGACACGGCCTTGGCCAGCCGGTGATGTTCTCCGCCCTCTCGCGCGCCGTCACCCGCGAGCAGCAGGCGCGCAGCGTTGGTCTCCGGACGACGGTGAACCGCATCGCAACGATGGGCGTACCGCCGATCATGGGTGCGGTCGCCGAGTTCGCTGGCGTCACCTGGAGCTTCGTCATAATGGGCGCCGGTATCCTCGGCTTCTGCGCCGCACTGGCGCTCGTGACCGCCCGGATGAAGGACTTCAAGACCTGATCGAGCAGCGCCGATAGGCGAGTATCGCCGCTGCAGCCAATCGCTCGAGGACGCCCTCACGCCACCAGTTCGAAGTCGACCTGCTCGGCGCCCCAGCCTTCGAAGTACTCGAAGGTCTCGGCATCGTACCGGCCCTGCTTGATAGTGCCCTTGCCAAGGCCGCGGGAGCGCAGGATGACGGCGGCGGAGCGGCCCGGGCCGCCCTTCTCGCGGTGGATCTCATAGGGGGCGACGACATCGACCTTGCCGGGGGTGCCTGGCGTGTCGGAGGCGAGGCGGATCTCGGCATGGCCGGGCTTCGATCCGTCATCGAGCCGGTCATAGCGCTCGAGTGCCTCGAGGCCATCGCAGACACCGTAGGCGACCCAGCAGTCGCCGTGATCGTGGATGCGCCCGACCCGCCCTGGCAGGCGCACGACGGCGTTGATGACGAAGCCGTGGTCGGGATCGGTGTAGAGGACGAGGTTCTTGTGGCCTTCCGTACACGGCCAGGACTTCGAACTCTCCTGGATGAGCGGATCGCGCACCAGTGCCTCGAGCACCGGCCGCGCACACTCGTAGCGCTTCTCCATGTCGGGCTCCGCCGACCAGATTGCCCGCAGTTCGTCGATGAACGTCTGGAAGCGGGGAAGTCGATTGCTCATTGGACTATCTCCGGTCGGTTCAGTTGGCCATCGCCGGCGCCCGGCTCTTCTCGCGGAAAGAGCCGATCACCTCCTCGCCGATACGTCGGATGTTCTCCTCCGTCGGCAGCATTTTGCACAGGATCAGGTCGAGCCCCATGTCCTCGTAGCGCTGGATCTGCCGAACCACGTTCTCCTGCTTGCCGATGAGCCCGGCGAGCGTGTTGGGCATCATTCGGCGCATGGCACGGGGCGAATCGGGATCGGCGCTGTTGGCGACGATGCTGGCAACGAGATCCTCGACGGCACTCTGGTCGTCCTTGCCGAGACCGACCACCGGATTGATGGCAAAGCGCATCTTGCGTCCGGCCTGCTCGACGCGGCGGCGCATGTCGGCGATGTTGGCCTCGAGGGTGCGCAGCACTTCATCCGTCGTCTGCGCTTCCTTCGGATAGTTGACGAACCACACGTCGCAGGTCTTCGCGGCCCAATCGCGGCCGAGATCGCCCGAAGAGACGGTGTACATCTCGGGCGGTGTCGGATTGGCGGGCTTCAGGAGCAGTTTGCCGTTTTCGACGGAATGGAACTTGCCCTTGTAGGTGAAGGTCTCATTGGTCCACAGACCGCGCATGATGTCGATGAACTCGGTCGAGCGCTGGTAGCGGTCCTCGCCGCGCAGCATGGTGCCGCCGAACAGCGCAAACTCTTCCTCATGCCAGCCGTTGACCACGTTGAGCGCCATTCGGCCCTTGCAGACCCGGTCGAGGGAAACGCAGAGCTTGGCAACCATGACGGGATCCCAGAGGCCCGGATGGATAGCGACCAGAGACAGCATGCGGTTGAAACGGGAGCCGACGGCACTGGCCAGCACCCAGGCGGCCAGATCGTAGCCCAGATGCCGCTCGGCGAAGAGCGTCAGGTCGAAGCCGACCTCGTCGGCGGCAAGCAGGAGAGACATGGAATGGTCGTACTGGACATCGCGCCGGCCATCGGGTAGCGGCGACAACGCCTCCTCGATGGCCTTGTTCATCTCGGGGCACACGATCGTCGCCATCGGGATCGGAGCGTAAAGGCCAAACTTCATTTGGGCTGCCTCCGCTGTTCTGTCTTCGTTGCCGACAGATTACGGGATTGGGCAGCCCCAGGAAAGAGGGCTCCCCGTCTCCGTTTGCCGCACCGAGGATTACCCACAGCGCCATGCGATATAGCCAAATAGAAATATCGCTTGTCTCCCGCCCCCCGGGTTGCTAAGCGAAAGCCGACCGGAATGACGTTCGACGAAGGGCTGCAGCGCCATGCGATGGCGGCTATCGAGAGGTTCGGCTATGACACGGGCAACTGGTCTTTGGCGCATATGATCGACTTGAACGAACTCTGGTCGCCGATCTGGCTCACCATCCAGCTCGCCGCAGTCACCACCGTACTGCTGTTGCTCCTCGGCACGCCGATCGCCTGGTGGCTGGCCCGGTCCCGGGCGCCCTGGAAGGAAATCGTCGCGACGGTCGTCGCCATGCCGATCATCCTGCCGCCAACGGTGCTGGGCTTCTACCTGCTGCTGGCGCTCGGACCGAGTGGTCCGGGCGGCTGGTTCGCCGGCCTCTACGGCGCGCGCACCCTGGCATTCACGTTCGAAGGGCTGGTCATCGGCTCCATCATCTATTCCATGCCGTTCGTGGTACAGCCGATCCGAAACGCCTTCGAGGCAGCAGGCGAGCGGCCGCTCGAGGTGGCGGCGACACTCCGCGCCTCGCCCTGGGACACATTCTGGACGGTGGCGCTGCCGCTCGCACGCCCCGGGCTCCTGACCGGCAGCATCCTCGGCTTCGCCCATACGGTGGGCGAGTTCGGCGTCATCCTCATGATCGGCGGCAGCATCCCCGGCGAAACGAAGGTGCTCTCGATCGCGCTATTCGATTTCGTCGAAACTCAGCAGTGGGCGCAAGCCCATGTGCTCGCAGGCGGCATGCTGGTTTTCTCCTTCCTCGTAATCTTCGCGATGACGGCCATCACGAAGCGCTACGGTAGGGCGGGAGGCTAGGATGCAGAGCCGGGCGATCCGCGCGCGATTTGCAGGCAAGCTCGGCGCCTTCGAGCTCGATGCCACGTTCGACGCTCCGGCACGTGGCGTCACCGCTCTGTTCGGACCTTCGGGATGTGGAAAGACGACCATCCTGCGCTGCATTGCGGGGCTCGAGAAACTGCCCGGCCGCCTGACGGTGGGCGACGAGGTCTGGCAGGACACCGACCTTGGCGTCTTCCTGCCGCCGCACAAACGCCACCTCGGCTACGTTTTCCAGGAAGCGAGCCTCTTTCCGCATCTTTCGGTACGCGACAACCTGCTGTTCGGCGCGCGGCGCGCACTGCAACTCGCCAAAGGCGAGGAACCGGAAGCCTTCGACCGCATCGTCTCCCTGCTCGGGATCGCCCACCTCCTGGGAAGATCGCCAGACAAGCTCTCCGGCGGCGAGCGCCAGCGCGTTGCCGTAGGGCGGGCGCTGCTCTCGCAACCTCGCGTGCTCCTGATGGACGAGCCCTTGTCCGCGCTCGACCGCATGACCAAGGACGAGATACTGCCCTACTTCGAGACGCTGCACACCGAACTCGATATTCCGATCCTCTACGTAAGCCACGACATTTCCGAAATCGAGCGCCTGGCAGATCAACTCGTCATACTCGACAAAGGGCGCGCACTGGCAAGCGGCCCACTGCAACAACTGCAGACCGATCCGCGGCTTCCCCTCATCAAGACCCCGCAGGCGGCGGTCGTCCTGGAAGGAGAAATCATCGAGATCGACAGCACGTTTGCGCTGACAAGCGTTGCGATCGCAGGCGGCACACTCCTGGTGCCCGGCAGCCACGGCGACAAGGGCGAGCGATGCCGCCTCCGCATCTTCGCCTCCGACGTCAGCATCGCGCTCGCTCCACCGTCAGCAACGACGATCCTGAACTGCCTCAACGCTCGCATCGAAGCGATCGAAGGCACCCAAGACAACCCGCAGGTGACTGTTCTCCTGAGACTTGGAAAGAGTGCCAACGGCAGCCCGATCGCCGCACGGATCACGAGGAAGTCTCTGTCGACGCTAGGGCTGGAAGTCGGACAATCTGTCTACGCACAAATAAAGGGTGTAGCGCTGGTCCGGTAAACCACGGACACGCTCTTCCCATCGCGCGATATCGAAACAATCGCCGCGAATTGTCGCAAATGCCGTGGAACCAAGTCTCTCCCAAGTGACTTCTGAATGGTCAAGCCGACGGAAATCACTTCGACATGCGTTTAACTGGTTAGATCGCGCTATTCGAAAGCTAGAGGAGCAAGTAATGTTGAAATCTGTAATGCTCGCGGTGGTTGGACTGCTGTTGGCATCGACACTACCAGCTGCCGCCAACGTGAAGATGGCACCCGGAATCAATTCGAATGCCAGCACCGCCAATGTCGTCCTCGCACAATACAATCGGCGCAGCAGAGCCAGGCGAGACCGGCGGGTGCGCCCGCGAACGAATACGAGACGCCGGTTCGTCCCGGGCCGCCGCTACAGGTCCGCGCCGCGCAACTGGCGTCGCTACCGCGCACGGCCGTGGAACTGGCGGTCTCGCGGTTGCATCGCGGTAGGCCCGCTCTGGTTCTGCCCATAATTTGATCGACATATGCGCGCGGCCTGCGGTTGGCAGGCCGCGCCAATGATCTGGCGCAAAGCCCGGCGATGGAACCAAGCCTAATGATAAACAGTTCCTTTTCCATCAGAGGGCTCCGCCAATGGCACAAATGAAACCGCGCTATCTCGTTGCCACGGACCTGTCGGACCAGGCAGGCTTTGCCATCGGTCGGGCAATCGAACTGGCGGCGGAAGCAGAGGGCGAGGTCGTCATCGTTCATATCGTCGACGAGACGCTGCCGGAAAACGCACAAAGCTTCCTGACCAGCACGAGCGATCACATGATCCGCTCAAATCTCTCCCATCTTCCCCTGGCAGACCGGGTCGCGGTCACCGTCGACATCGTCACGGGCAGGCCCGATGTCGACATTGCCGAGCGCGCACTGATCGAGGACGCGGACTGCATCATCGTCGGGCTCCACAATCGACTGCTCGAGGAAAACCGTGCAATCGAGGGAACCCTCGGCGAGCAAATCATTCGCTCGACAACGAAGCCGACGCTGCTCGTGAAGAACAAGCCGAAGGGGCCTTATTCCTCCGTCGTCATCGGCGTCGATTTTTCCGCCTATTCGCGTGCCGCACTCATCGCCGCCGCTACGCTTGCCCCGAAAGCCGACCTGCATCTGATCCACGCCTATCAACCGAGCCTGCCGCGCCCCATCTTCAGGCGGCTCAGCGACGACGAGACGCGATCGAAACTCCTGGCCGAAGACCGGGCCCGCATGGAGGCTTTCATCAACGCCGAGATGACGGCGCTTTCATCATCGGGAACGGTGGAGGAGCAGGATACATCGCGCATGCAATGTCATTCGCGGGAAGGCGATCCGCGCGACGTGCTGAAAAAGGAGGCCGAACGCCTGGCGGCCGATCTCATCGTCGTCGGCACGCACGCGCGAATTGGAATGCAGCGCGCCCTGCTCGGCAGCGTCTCGACCGACCTGATAAACGACCGCATCACCGACGTCCTGGTCGTCAGGCCGTACTGACGCGCGCGGCCTCCGCTATGAGAGATGAAAAAGCCGGACACATGGTCCGGCTTTAGCGTGATGAATTCCGGAACCGCTCTCAGGCCGCTTCCGCTTCCTTCGTCCACTTGCCAAGTGCGGCAAGCCCTGTGAGGTAGGCCCGGCGGGAGAACTCGCCTTGCGCAGCCCCGACGTTCTCGGCCTTGCCGCCCCACGTCTTCAGCGCAGCCGCCTGCAGCGCCCGGCCGTAGGAGAACGTAACGGCCCAGGGCAGAGGCCCGAGGTTGTTGATCATCGACAGGTGGCGCGTCGCATTCTCGTCCGACTGCCCGCCGGAAAGGAACGCGATGCCGGGCACCGACGATGGCACGCACGCCTTGAGGCACCTGACCGTCTTCTCGGCCACTTCCTCGGCGCTCGCCTGCTTCGGCGACTTCTGGCCGGCGATCACCATGTTCGGTTTCAGCACCATGCCCTCGAGCTTCACGTTGGCGTAGTAGAGCTGCTGGAAGACCTCCTTCAGCACCCACTCCGTGACTTCATAGCAGGTGTCGATGTCGTGCACCGAATGCGGCCCGTCCATCAGCACCTCCGGCTCGACGATCGGCACGATGTTCGCTTCCTGGCACAGAGCAGCATAGCGCGCCAAGCCATGCGCATTGGCCAGGATCGCGTTGTAGCTGGGGCAGCCGTCGGCGATGGTGATGACCGCACGCCACTTGGCGAACCGGGCACCGATCTGATGGTACTCGGCGAGGCGCTCGCGCAGGCCGTCGAGGCCCTCCGTCACGGTCTCGATCTTGGAGGTCTTGCCCGCGAGCGGCTTGGCACCGGTGTCCACCTTGATACCCGGGATGGAGCCCGACGCCTTGATGACGTCGACCAGCGGCGTGCCGTCCTTGGCCTTCTGGCGCAGCGTCTCGTCATAGAGGATGACGCCGGAAATGTGCTTGCTCATTGCCTCGCCGGCCCGGAACAGCATTTCGCGGTAATCGCGGCGGTTGTCCTCGGTGCAAGGCACATTGATGGATTCGAGGCGCTTCTGGATGGTGCCGGTGCTCTCGTCGGCCGCGAGGATGCCCTTGCCGGGCGCGACCATCTTCTGCGCTATGTCTTCGATGCGATCGGTCATGGGCGTTCTCCTTGGCTGCGCTGGCGCTGCCGGCATCCCTTAGCGTGGAAATGACCCTGATTCCAGGGGGGCAGCAGCGTTAAGCGCAGATTGGTAAAATAGTCCGAATGCGGAGATGCCGGCAGGCTGCCGGCATCGTCGGGCGTCGTGGGCGACCGGCTCAGGCAAGCTTGCCCATCGCGACGGCGGTGTCGACCATGCGGTTCGAGAAACCCCATTCGTTGTCGTACCAGGACAGCACACGAACCAGATTGCCGTCCATCACCTTGGTCTGGTCCATGTGGAAGATCGACGAGTGGCTGTCATGGTTGAAGTCGGTCGACACGTTCGGCTCGTCGGTGACGCCGAGAATGCCCTTCAG
>JBJOGJ010000081.1:0-14951 GCA_046048295.1 Pseudomonadota bacterium
GGATAATGTCGATCATCAGGCAGGTTTTAATTCTCGTGCTCATCGCGGGAATCGGTGCTGGCGGTTACTATGGCTACCAGCACTACTATGGCGAGATCGACCTCGCCCAGCTGTTCCGCGAGAAGAAGTCCGGCGGCGGGGGAGGGCGGGGACGTTCCGCAGATCGGGTCGAGGTTGTCGAGGCCAAGGTTGAGACGGTTCGCGACACCATCGAGGCGGTTGGGACGTCGAGGGCCTACCAGGCGATCGAGGTGGTTGCCCTGGCCGCCGGTCGGATCGTCGACATCGTGGCGCAGCCCGGCCAGGAAGTGCAGAAGGGCGACCCTCTGTTTCGGCTCGACGACGACATCGAGAAGGCCAACCTGACGGAGGCCAAGGCGAAGCTCCTGAAGGCCCGGTCGTTCCTGGAGCGCTCGCGGACGCTCAGGGAAAGCAAATACACCTCACAGGCATCGCTCGATCAGGTTCGAGCCGATGCTGCCTCCGCCGAGGCGGAAGTCGGCCGTGCGGAACGCCGGCTCGCCGACCGTGTGGTCAGGGCTGCTTTCGCGGGCAGGGTGGGGCTGAACAAGGTGGAGGTCGGTGCGCGGGTGGATTCCAACACCGTTCTCACCACACTGGACGACGTGTCGAAGGTGGAGATCGAGTTCCAGCTTCCGGAGATCGTGTTCGGCCGCACCAAGATCGGCATGAAGGCGATTGGCGAGTCGGCGGCATTTCCAGGCCAGAAGTTCGTCGGCACGATCGAGCATGTGGATACCCGTATCGACCGCACCTCGCGGACATTCCTCGTCAGGGCCCGCATTCCGAATCCTGACCGCAGGCTGCCGGCCGGCATGTTCATGCGCCTATCGCTCATCCTCGACGAGCGTCAGGCGATGACGGTTTCGGAAGAGGCGGTGGTGGCGGAGGGCACCGAAAGCCTGGTGTTCGTGGTCAAGAACGGCAAAGCCGAGCGGCGCCAGGTCAAGATCGGCCAGCGCAAGCCCGGTATCGTCGAGATCGCGGAAGGTCTCAAGCCTGGTGAGATCGTTGTGTCCCGTGGCCTCGAGCGTCTGCGTGACGGCAAGCCGGTTCGCGTCGTGGGTGGCCCGGCGGCAGACAAGGTGCAGCGTGCAGAAGGGGCTGCTCCGGGCGGCAAGGGAGCAAGCGGCAAGCGCCAACTTGCAGCCAAGGGCGAGACGGACGGCAGCAGCAAGGCGGTCGTCGCCAACGGTCCAGTCACGCACGTCAAGGAGGGTGGCAAGCAGCTCGTGTGGCGTACCGACGACGGCAAGCTCATCGAACTCGCGGTGTCCGGCAGCCAGACGCAGATTACGATCGATGGCAAGAAGGCGGAAAGCAACAACATCAAGGTTGGCATGCTGTGCCGCGCCAAGGCCACCGCAGACGGGCGCGTTGCGCTCAGTATCGACTGCAAGGAGAAGTCGGGCGCCTGAGCGCCCGATGGGCGCGGAGGCATTTCCACGCCCGGCATGAACGATTGCATGGAATTAGGAATTCGGCCTTCATCACCATAGGGTCTTGGTATCGTGACGCTCTCGGATCTCAGCATCAAGCGGCCGGTGCTCGCCACCGTAGCAAGCCTTCTCATCATCGTGTTCGGCATCTCGGCGGTGATCAAGCTGCCGATCCGCGAGCTTCCGGACGTCGATACGCCGATCATCGAGGTCCGCACGGAGTTGACCGGTGCGAGCCCGGAGATCGTCGATACCGACATCACCGAGATCATCGAAGGCGCGGTGGCCGGCATCAGCGGTATCAAGACGCTTACCTCCGAAAGCCGAAGGGGACGCGGGCGGACGATCATCGAGTTCAACATCGGCCGCAAGATCGACGAGGCCGCCAACGACGTGCGTGATGCCGTCGGGCGCGTGCGCTCGAAGCTGCCGGAGGAGATCCAGGAGCCGCGAGTCATCAAGAACGACAGCGATTCCGATCCGGTGATGCGGCTGGCCGTGACCAGCACGCGGATGGATGCTTCGGACATTACCGATTACGTAGAGCGGTACGTCATAGACCGGCTGGCGACGATCGACGGCGTGGCGCAGGTTGAGACGCAGGGCGGGCGGCGATACTCCGTCCGCATCTGGCTCGACAGGGCGGCGATGGCGGCGCGTGGTATCACGGTGGCGGACGTCGAAGCGGCTCTTAGGCGCAACAACATGGAGCTGCCGGCGGGCGAGCTCAAATCGACCAGCAGGCAGTTGACGCTGCGCTTGGACAGCCGCGTGCCGCGTGTCGATGCCTTCAGGAGCATCGTCGTGACGCGGATCGGCGGCTACCCGGTGATGCTCAGTGAGGTCGCGCAGGTTGTGCGCGGCGCTCGCGAGGACAACGAACTCGTGCGCTCGAACGGCGTGCAGGCGATCGGCATGCAGGTGCTGCGTCAGTCGAAGGCCAACACCATGGCCATCTCGAAGGCCATTCGCGCCGAAATCGAGAAGATGGCGCCAAACCTGCCTGAGGGAATGACGATCCAGGTGGGCTCGGACGAAGCGCTGTTCATCGAGGCTTCCATCAAGTCGGTCATCAAGGTGCTCATCGAGGCACTGGTGCTGGTGGTGCTCGTGATCCTGCTGTTCCTGTTCTCGATCAGGGCAACGCTCATCCCGGCAGTCACGATCCCGGTGTCGCTTATTGGCTGCATGCTCGTGATCTGGATGCTTGGCTACTCGGTCAATGTGCTGACACTGCTGGCGTTGCTGTTGTCGATCGGCCTCGTCGTCGACGATGCAATCATCGTGCTCGAGAATGTGCAGCGGCGGATCGATCTCGGCGAATCGCCGCTGGTTGCGTCGACGCTGGGGACGCGTCAGGTGACCTTCGCGGTCATCGCGACGTCGATCACGCTGTGCGCGGTGTTCGTGCCGATTTCTTTCCTCGACGGCCAGATCGGGCGCTTGTTCACGGAATTCGGTTTCGTCATGGCGGGCGCTGTGCTGCTCTCCACATTCGTGGCGCTGTCACTTTGCCCGATGCTGGCATCGAAGCTGCTCAAGCCTAATCCAAAGGCTGCGGAGCACGCGCACAAGTCCGAAATGGAAATGATCGGGTTCGCAGGACGGACTTATGGCTGGATGCTGCGCGGTGCACTCAATGCACCGCTGGTGGTTATCACCTTCTCGCTCATCTTCGCAGGCGGCGCCTACTTCGTATATCTGGGCTTGCCGAAGGAGCTCTCGCCGACGGAAGACCGCGGCAGTATCTTCATCCCGCTCACCGGTCCACAGGGCAGCACGCTGGCCTACATGGACGACATCTCGAAGAAGGCTGAGGCGGTCGTCACGCCGCTCAGGAAGGAAGGCACCGTCGAGATGGTCTATACGATGATCGGCCGCGGCAACAGGCAGGAGCGGGCTTTCGTGGTCGCGAGACTGGCACATTGGGACAAGCGCCACGAAGACCACACCAAGATCTCCCAGAAATTGTCGCGAGGGGTGTCGCAGATCACAGGCGCACGCGGCCGGCCAGTGCTGCCGAGCGGCCTCGGGCTCCGGGGCGCTCGGACGCCGGTTCGCCTCGTCGTCAGCGGGCCCGAGTTCAACCAGGTCAAGGAATGGGCGAAGCAGATCCTCGAGAAGGTCGAGGATCATCCGGGTCTCGTAAATCCGGAGATCGACTACGAGGAGAACCTGCCGCAGGTTACGATTACGGTTGACCGCCAACGCGCCGATGATCTCGGTATCAGCGTGCAGACCATAGCCTCGACGCTGCAGACGTTCTTTGCCTCCAAGAAGGTCACCGACTACACGGAACGCGGGCGTGCCTACGACGTCATGCTGCAGGCGCGCGAGGAGGACCGCAGGACGCCAAACGACATCGCAGGTATCTTCGTCCGCTCGGGCGACGGCAAGACGCTGGTGCCGCTGACGGCGCTCGTCGAGATGAAGGAGGTTGCAGCTTCGCCGACGCTCAGGCGCTACAACCGGCTGCCGTCGGTGCAGATCGAGGCCGGCCTGGCGCCGGGCTATGATCTCGGTTCGGTTCTGGACTTCATGGCGACGGCGGCGGACGAGGTGCTGCCGCCGACCTCGAAGATCGGATACGCCGGCCAGTCACAGCAGTTCAAGGAAACGTCGAGCGGCATCTTCGTGACGCTGGTGCTGGCGTTCGTGATTGTCTTCCTCGTGCTTGCGGCCCAGTTCGAGAGTTTCGTCCACCCACTGATCATCATGCTGACGGTGCCGCTGGCGCTGGCGGGTGCGATCTACGCGCTATGGATGGGTGGGCTGTCGATCAACGTCTACAGCCAGATCGGAATCATCCTTCTGGTCGGCCTGATGGCGAAGAACGGCATCCTGATCGTGGAGTTCGCGAACCAGCTCAGGGACGAGGGCAAGTCTGTGCGCGAGGCAGTCGTCGAGGCCTCCATCCTGCGGCTCCGGCCGATCATCATGACGACGATCGCGACAATCCTGGGCGCGGTCCCGCTGGTGCTGGCGCATGGTGCGGGTGCTGAGAGCCGCGTCGCCATCGGGGTAGTTATTGTCGGTGGGCTCGGCCTGTCATTGATCCTGACGCTGTTCCTGACGCCGACCCTCTACGACATCATGGCACGCTTCACGCGTCCGCGCGGTGCGATCGAGAAGGCGCTGGAAGACGAATTGTCGGCAGCGGTCGCAAGGAAGGCGCCAGCCGAATAGGGCGCACCGGGCGGCAGGCTCGTGCCGCTCGCAAAATGCCGGCCGTGACGCGTCATCCGGGCCGGATCTCGGTATCGCCATCACGTATCCGCCGGAACCCCATCCAGGCATCAGCCTTGCCATGCGTGATGGCTGTGTTAGCCTTTCGGTCGCCTTGATGACTTCATTGCCGAATTCAGCACGCAAGTCCGGAGACCGAAATGGCACGACGTTCGTTCCAACTTCTCATTCCAGCCGCGGTTACGATGGCGCTCTCGTTGCCCATCAGCTCGGCTGGCGCCGACGACTTCTACAAAGGGAATACCGCTAAGATCGTCGTTGGCTATTCTGCGGGTGGCGGGTACGACCGTTACGTGCGGACATTCGCACCGCACTTCGCCAAGCACATTCCGGGAAAGCCCAACGTCATCGTCCAGAACATGCCGGGCGCCGCCAGCCTGAAGTCCATCCGTTATCTCGATGCCGGCGCGCCGACGGACGGAACGGTTGTTGCGAGCTTCGATCCGGGTCTCGTAACCGACTCGTTGACGGTGCCTGAAAAAGTACCGGAGCGCTTCACGAACTTCCATTGGATCGGTGCAATGGCGCGAGATCTCCGCGTCTGCTACGCGCTCTCGTCCAACAAGGTGACGACCTGGGACCAGATCATGAAGTCCCCGGGCTACACGATGGGAGCCACCGGCCGCGGCTCGAGCGCATACAAGAATGCGATCGTGCTGACGAACATGCTCAAGGCACCGATGAAGATCATTACCGGCTATCCGGGCAGCAACGAGCAGCGGCTGGCCATGGAGCGGGGCGAGCTCGATTCGATCTGCGGTAATTTCTCGTCGGTTCCAGAGGACTGGATCAACGAGAAGCGGATGGCGGCTTTCGTGAAATTCTCGCGCGCCAAGGCGGCAGGTCTTCCCGACGACGTTCCCTTCATCGGCGATCTCACAAAGAGCGAGGAAGACAAGAAAATCATCAGGCTTCTGTTCGAGTCGGGTGAGGTTGGGCGCCCATTTGCCGCCTCCAAGAAGGTGCCCGTAGCACGGATCAAGACTCTGCAGACCGCTTTCGATGCGACCATGAAGGATGCGGCGTTTCTTGCGGACATGAAGAAGCAGCGGCTTGTCGTGGATCCGGTTTCGGGGCCGGAAGCGGCAAAGATCGTCGAAGGCATCTATGACGTCTCGCCGGATCTCGTTGCAAAGGCCAAGAAGCTCGTGGAGTGACTTTTCCAAACCCAAGCTTCTTAACGACCGGGCCTCAGGAAACTGAGGCCCTTCTTCGAGCAGCAGGAGTGTGCAATGAGCGATGAGAGCGTTCCGGCGGCTTCAGCGTCCGGTGGCAGCGAGCCGACGGTACTCTATGAGCGGGACGGCCTCGTTGGCATTGTCACGCTCAACCGACCACAGAAGCTCAACGCACTCACCATGGACATGCGCCTCGCGGTTCAGGACCGCTTGGCAGAGGCGGATGCTGACGCCGGGACTTCCGTGATCATACTGCGGGCCGCCGGGCGCAGCTTCTGTGTCGGTTTCGATGTCGGTGGGGGTGGGAGTCATCCCACACCCTGGCGGCATGACGCGCTCAAATACCACGATCGCCTGACGACCAGCACCAACGCACTGATGTCGCCTTGGAACGTGTCGAAACCCGTGATTGCATCAGTGCAGGGGCATGCGCTCGGCGGCGGCTGCCAATTGGCGATGTTTTGCGACATCACGCTTGCCGCAGACGATGCGCAATTCGGCGAGCCCGAAATCCTGTTTTCACAAGTGGGGCCGGCGGTCGTCATGCCATGGTTGATCGGGCACAAGAGAGCACGCGAGCTGATCTATTTCGGTGACAAGATCGACGCGGAAACTGCCCTGGAGCTCAGGATGATCAACCGGATCTATCCCAGGGATGCGCTGGCCGAGGCAACAATGCGCTATGCACGCCGGATGAGCAAGATCGCGCCGGAAGCGCTGAAGGCAGCCAAGCGGGCGGTCAATCGCGGGATCGAGGCGCAGGGTTTCCGCGATGCGATCCGTTCCGGCATCGACGTGCTCTCACCGCTTTATGCTGCGACGACGGATGCGAGCCGCGAGTTCGACGAGATCCGAAAGCGCGAGGGTCTGAAGGCCGCCTTGAAGTGGCGGCTTGGTCAGCTTGCAGAAGAATGAGGATATTCGAGCTATGAGCCTCTCCCCGGATCTGATCCTGACCAATGGCAAGGTGCTGACCGCCGATGGCGCCAACAGCCGGGCAGAAGCGGTTGCAGCCTGGAACGGGCGTATCGTCGCCGTCGGGCGGGCGCGTGACGTCGAGGCTCTGCGGGATGCCCGCACAAAGGTCATCGATCTCAAGGGGCGCTGCGTCCTGCCGGGGCTGACGGATCCGCATGTGCATTTCGCCGATGGCGGGGCGGCGATGATGCAGAGGGTCGATTGCCGCGACTTCTATTCCAACGTGCGCTCGATCGCGCAGATCTGTTCCAAGCTCGGTGAGCACGCCGCCTCCCAGCCGCCGGGAACGTGGATCGTCGGGCACGGCAGCCCGATGCAGGACTTCCGGATGCCGGAAGGTCGCTTTCCGGACCGGCACGACCTCGACGCAGCGGTGCCGGACCACCCTGCCGTCATCAATTTCGGCGCGCATATCACGATTGCGAATTCCAAGGCGCTGGAACTGGCGGGCATCCGTGCGGGCACAGCGGCGCCAGCAGGTGGATCGATCGTATTCGACGACAACGGTGAGCCGACGGGTAAGCTCGTTGAACGCGCGCAACGAATCGTGCGCGCCGTGATGCCCACCTACAGCTATGCGCAGATGAAGGACGGCATTCGCTTCGCGTCGGAGCGCTGTCTTTCGCGCGGGATCACCAACATCCACGACATCGTGACGAATGGCGATTCGGTGCGTGCCTACCAGGAACTTGCAGATGCGGGCGAACTGCCGATCCGCGTCAGTCTCCTGATCCGGGTCATCGAGGGACTGTTCAAGAAGGAAAGCCTGCTCAATCTTGGGCTGAGAACGGGCTTCGGCAACGACTGGCTGCGGATCGGCGGCGTGAAGATGTCGATCGACGGTGGCATTACGGGACATGCGGCGAAGTTCTACGAGCCTTATGTGGACGACCCCTGTCACGAGGGGCTGATCCGCATCGAGCAGGAGGAGTTGGACGAGACGGTCATGGCCTATCACTGCGCGGGCCACCGCGTATGTGTGCATGCAATCGGTGACGTTGCCATGGATATGGCCTTGAATGCGATTGCCGCGGCCGTCAGGGCGGCCCCTCGCGGAGATCACCGTCATCGCGTCGAGCACCTTGGGAACTGGCTGGTGGACGAGAAGCGCCTGGCCTTGATCAAGGAAACGGGCGTTCTGCCGGTCCCGAACATTCCGTTCATGCACTACATCTGGGAACCGCTGCTTGCATGTATAGGCGAGGAGCGACTGGCGCAGAGCTTCAACATTCGGACGATGCTTGAGGCGGGATTGCAGATCACTTCGGGTTCGGACGGTCCGGCCTATTGGCCGCTCGACAGCCTTCGCGATCTCGGAACCGCCGTGTCGCGGCGCACCTGGACCGGGAAAACGGTGGGTGCCGACCAGGCAATCGGCATTGACGATGCGCTGCGGATGTTCACGATAAACGCGGCGTACAACGCGTTCGAGGAGAAGATCAAGGGGTCCATCGAAATCGGCAAGCTCGCGGACTTCGCTGTACTTGCCGAAAGCCCCTATGACGTGCCGGCGCATGAGATCAAAGACATTCCGGTCGACCTCACCATTGTCGACGGCAAGGTCGCGTTCTTCCGCAGCGATGCCGCAGGGTTGAGCGCCTGACATCACGACAATTGTCGGCGATATCACCGATGTGATGGACGGGCAGGCACGCGGGTTCAGCCGAGCGAGTGGCGATAGTCGTCGTAGCCGAAGCTGCGGACGACGCGATAGGTTCCATCCGGTTCGAGCATCGCGATTGCCGGCCGTGGCGTGCCGTTGAACGTGTTGTTCTTGACGAAGCTGTACTGCATCATGTCGGTGAAGACTATGCGGCTGCCTATCTCGAGCGGACGCGGGAAGGAATAGGTGCCGATGATGTCGCCGGTCATGCAGGTCTTGCCACCGAGAATATACTCGTGAGCATGGATGCCCGGTGCGGCTGCACCGATCACCTCGGGCGTGTAGGGCACCTCGAGCACATCCGGCATATGGCAGCTCGCGGACGCGTCGAGAATGGCGATGTACTTCTCGTTGCGGTGCAGGCCGATCACGGTTGCAACGAGATAGCCGCTGTCGACGACAATTCCGGCTCCCGGCTCGAGCACCACGTCGACATCGAATTGACTGCGGAACGCGCGTATCGCCGCGATAAGGCGGTCGATGTCGTAGCCCGGCTTGTTGATGAAATGACCGCCGCCGAAGTTCACCGCCTTTACGCGCCGGATATAGGAAGCGAACTCCCGTCCGACGTGCTCGATGAGGCCCGCCGATCCGTCGGCCATGCTCTCGCACAGGGCATGGACATGGAAGATGTCGATATCGTCCCACGGTAGGGCATCGATCTCGAAACGCGTCGTCCCGAAGCGCGAGCAGGGTGCACACGGATCATAGAGTGCGCCGCCAAGTGTTGCGTTCGAATACCCCGGATTGATCCGAATGCCGATTCTTCGCCCGGCCTGCTGCGCCAGTCTTCCGTAGCGCTCGATCTGCGCCGGCGAATTGAAGTAGATGTGGTCGGCTATTCCCACGAGGCGCTCGACTTCTCCCGGTGAATAGGCCGGCGCATAAACGTGCACCTCCTTGCCGAACGCCTCGCGACCCATGCGGGCTTCGTATTCGCCACTGGCGGTTGTGCCGTCGAGGATGTCGCGCATGAGCGGAAACGCCGCCGGCATCGCCCACGCCTTGGTGGCGAGCAGAACCTTGCAGCCGGTCTCGCGCTTGAGGTGGGCGACAGTGGCGAGATTTCGCTTCAAAGCCGCGACGTCCAGCACATATGCGGGCGTCTCGATGTCGGCGGGAAGTGCTGGTGTCATTTGGGCAGTCCCGGCGTCTGTAATCCAAAGAGGCGTCAAGGCTCGCAGGCCCGACGTCGTGTGCTTCTACTGCTATTGTGGCTCAGGTGCGGACAGCAAAGAGCTCGGCCTGATCGCCCGCTGCCAGTTCCTTGACATGCCACGGTAGCCCCTGCTTTCCGATCTCGTCCATGAACGGCTTCGGCGGCAGTTGCTCGACGTTGTAGACGCCGCCGGGCCTTTTCCAGTCTCCCCTGAAAAGCATCATGGCGCCGACAACGGGCGGTACGCCTGTCGTGTAAGAAACAGCCTGCGCCCCGGTCTCCGCATAACACTGCGCATGATCGCAGACGTTGTAGATGAGGGCGCGCTTTTCCTTGCCGTCTTTGGTGCCCTTGAAGACGCAGCCAATGGACGTGCGCCCGGAGTAGTTCTCGCCGAGCGAGGACGGCGGCGGCAGCAGCTCTTTCAGGAACTCCATCGGAATGACAGGCGAGCCCTTGTACATGACGGGATCGATACGGGTCATGCCGACGTTCTGTAGGACCTCGAGGTGCTTGATGTAGTTGTCGGAAAAGGTCATCCAGAAGCGGATCTGCTTCAGCCCGCGGATGTTGCGGACGAGGCTTTCTTCTTCCTCGTGATAGATCAGGTAGCTCTTGCGCGGGCCGACCTCGGGATAATCGATCATCGCGGAAATCGAAAGCGGATCAATCTCGATCCACTTGCCGTCCTTCCAGTACTTGCCGCGCTGGGTGACCTCGCGGAGATTGATCTCTGGGTTGAAGTTGGTCGCGAACGCCTTGCCGTGGCTGCCGTCATTGCAGTCGATGATGTCGATGGTCTCGATCTCGTCGAACAGGAACTCCTGCGCGTAGGCGCAATAGATGTTCGACTGGCCGGGATCGAAGCCACAGCCGAGGATGGCCATAATGTCCTTGGCTGCATAACGGTCCTGGTATGCCCACTGCCAGGAATACTCGAATTTGGCGACGTCGCGCGGCTCGTAATTGGCGGTATCCATATAGTGGACGCCCGTCTCCAGGCAGGCATCCATGATGGGCAGATCCTGGTAGGGGAGCGCCATGTTGATGACGAGGTCGGGCTTCACCTTGCGGATGAGCGCAACAGTTTCCGCAACGTTGTCGGCATCGACCTGGCTGACATCGATCGGGGTTACGCAGCGCCTGGCGACGTTCTCGCAGCTCTCCAGTCTGCGCGATGCAAGGTGTATATGCTTGAACACGTCACGGTTCATGGCGCACTTCTGCGCCGTCACAGAGCCGGCGGCTCCTGCGCCGATGATGAGAACAGAGTCCAATTTCTTATCCCCTTCCATAGGTGTCCGACCGCGCGTGGGGCCCGACCTCGTCCTGGCCGGCAAAATACGATCCAAGTCGCGGACTTAGGGCATCTTGCCCGTGACTACAATAGCGCCCTGGCTAGCCCTAGCATGGGGATATGTCGGTATGGCGAGGTATGGGAAGAAAGCGCAGTTTCATGCCTGGGGCCGGCGCGACAGGTAGGCGATCAGGCTTTCGACCAGGAGTTCGCTGCGAATGGTCGATTCCCGGAATAGGTCGGCATCGTCGAGCGCTGCGACCTGTGTGGTGAGCTTGAACCGGGTTCGATCGTCGCTGGGGGCGAACTCCATGGTCAACGTGGTCAGCGAAAGTGGCCGGTCAGCGAGGGTTATGCATTCGGTTGCGACAATCCGCTGGTCCGGCACGATGTCGTGGAATTGCGTCTGTCCATGGAACTTCAGGGAGTGTTGGCCGAAACGGAACAGATCGGTGCCCCCGATCCGGAAATCCGCCTGTTGCAGATCGAACTTCAGGGTGCCGTTGACAGCGCCTAGATCCTGGCGGCTTTGTGCATCGGCGAAGACGTCGAAGAGCGTAGCGGCGGGCACGTCGAAGACATGGCCGAAGACGAAGCTCCGATGCTGCACATGGTGTCTGCTCACAAGCTTTTCCCAACACCAAGCCGGATTTCCAACAGCAGCGCACCAGCCTGCGACGGCTCATGGACCTGCAGTCCCCAGCTTATAGGGCCGCGACCTGATTGGCGACAAGGTCGGCGGGTGATTGGGTCGAGTGCTTGGGAAGCAAGGGCAGGCGAGCCGATCTTTGCCTCCTCACTCGGATACGCTGCAGGAGTACAGGCTGAACGCTTTGGCCATGCCGGCATCGATGAGTGCCGACCCGAGGCGGCCAGAGACGAAGAAGGCCCTCTGGAGCGCAGGGTCCAGCCAGAGCTCTGCGCCCTGCCGCGCCACCGCTGCGACAGCAATGTCGCCGTCGGCCACGACCCAAGGCGGATTGAAAACGGCGGCCTCGGCGTGGGGGTTACGTCGCAGGCCTTGCGAGGCATCCGGGGCGAGCGCGGCTTTCGTCTCTGCGATGTTGAGGACGAAGAAGCGACCCGGAACGGGCGTGATGCGGTCACGCTGGAAGATCGGAACGGGGCGGATGCGGGTTCGACCCAGCTCATGGGCCTCGATGATCGTCTTGGCCGCCTCGGAGAGGCACCAGTAGCCGTTGGCATAGAACAGATGCGGCAGCCGCTTCATCCGCTTGGAGTGCTTGTCGCCCCAGATCGCGGTGGGGAACATGTCGTCATCCAACAGCTCGCCGGCCTCACTTCGCCGCACGGCGGCAATCGCCTTTTCAACCTCGCGCTGGACGATGTCGGCCTCGAGGTGCTTGATCAGAGTCGTGTCGCCCGGCGCTGTGCTGACGAAAATCATGGCAACAAAGCCCTTAGTTCGGACCACCTGAATGGGCGGACGATTGAGCGATGCGTTCCAGCGCTACTCGGTTGACGAGTGATACCCGGGTAAGGTCGATGAATATAAGAGCGTGGGGCTGGCGTTTGCGGCATCGCCAAGATGCGTCCATGCTGTCATCTTGCTGGCACGATGTCCCCAGGCAAGAAATGGCGCCCCGTACGGGACTCGAACCCGTGTTACCAACGTGAGAGGCTGGCGTCCTAGGCCACTAGACGAACGGGGCGCGGGAAGACTGTGCTTATAGGTTAAGCGCCTATCTCTAGCAAGTATAGATTGCTGCCGCGTTACCGCCGTCTCAGTTGGATGGCGGCTCGGGGACGATGTCGATTCGCGACAGTGTCTTGCCGGTGGCGGTGTCCATGATCAGGATGCCACTGCTGGTCGGTGCATCGTAGTGGACGACGAGACGCTGGCCGGAAAGGGCAACGTTCCTTATCGTGGCGCCTGCGGGTACGGCGATGCGGGCCCGATCGACCATCGTGACAGTGCCCGTGGCGGAAGCCGTTTCCGTCCTGGGCGTCGAGGACAGCTGGATGATGCGGGCTGCGACCAGTGCGAGACCGGCGAAAATCATGACCCCCATGACGACGATAACGATCTTCAAGGCGCGGACGGCGCCAGGGCCCAGCGGACCGGCATCCTGGTGGCCGGAAGGTTCGCTCTTCTGCATGTGGCGGGTTCGGCCTCCGGGTCGCGGCCTTCCTGATCGAGGCCGGCAGTGATGGCAGACGACGTTGAACGATTGGAACTGCTTGTGGACGAGGACTTCGACCGGGAGCGGCTCGACCGTTTCGTTGCCGCGAAGGTCGAAGGGCTCAGCCGCGCCCGCGCCCAGGACCTCATCCGGAACGGATTGGTCGCTGGAGCCGGCGGCACGTTAGTTGACAGCAGCGGTCGGGTCAAACTGGGGGACCGGATAACCGTATGCCTGCCGCCGCCGGTGGCCGCCGAGCCGGTGCCGGAGGCAATGGCGCTCGACATCGTCTACGAGGACGGCGAGGTGATCGTGCTCGACAAGCCGGCGGGACTCGTCGTGCATCCGGCGGCGGGGCACGCGCAGGGCACGCTCGTCAACGCGCTGCTCGCGCACTGTGGCGACAGCCTGTCGGGTATCGGCGGCGTCAAGCGGCCGGGTATCGTGCACCGTCTCGACAAGGATACCTCGGGGCTCATGGTAGTTGCAAAGACGGACCGGGCGCACAAGGCGCTGGCGGATCAGTTCGCCGCGCACGGCGCTGACGGCCGGCTCGAGCGGACCTATGTCGCGGTCGCATGGGGCGTGCCTGCGCGCAACCGAGGCTCGGTCGATGCCCCGCTCGGCCGGAGCAACACCAACCGGACCAGGATCGCAATCGACCGGAGCAGCACGGGGCGGCGTGCGGTTTCGCACTACGAAGTGCTGGAGTGTTTCGATGCGCCAGACGGGCGGGCTGTTGCAAGCCTTTGCCGGGTCACGCTCGAAACGGGACGTACACACCAGATACGTGTGCATTTCGCGTACATCGGACATCCGCTGCTTGGCGATAGTGTCTATGGCGCCGGCTATGCGGCCAGTCGGCGGCGCCTCGGCGGAGGCGCGAATTCTGCGCTCGAGCGACTAGGCAGGCAGGCGTTGCATGCGGCGGCGATCGGCTTCGTGCATCCGGTGACCGGCGAAAAGCTGCGTTTCGAGGCATCGCTTCCGATTGAAATGCAGGCACTGATCGAAGCGCTGAGGCAAGATGCCGGCGATGGTTAAGGTGCGATGAACGCATTGATTACAAGACCGACACAATTTGGAATGACCATTTAGCCTGCCCTTAAATGGCTTCTGCGTATCCTGCGTTGCATCGGTTGCCGCGTCCGGCAGCCGCAAATCATTTGCAAAGCAAGAGGGGCGGCATATGAGCGGGCAGACCAGGGTTCTTACTCTCGGCCTCGGCATGATGATGGTACTGAGCCAGAGCCACGGCATCCGGCCGTTCAACAATTCCTTGGATGTGCTCTGCTGGCTTGGCTACATCCTCGTCATCGCACTCATCCTGATGTGGCCGCGGACCGGCAAGGATGAGCGCGTCAAGAAGGCCGAGCCGAAATGGGCCTCAGCCATCGATTTCGAGACGGTGGGCAAGGACGGCCGCGCATAGGGTGCGGCTCTTGGCTCGCTGCCGGATAGCGCGCATAATTCTGATATAAATTCAATTCCGCCGGCAAAATCCTTCGCGCCGGGTGGTTACTGATTGATAGTCGTTGCGACGGGTCATCCGATCGGAGCGCGTTTACGTATACAATTATCAACTGGATGTGATCTGCAGCGACTGCAAGGTTACGGTGTTGTAATTTGTGCGTGTGGCTGCGGATCGGCTAATTTTACACGCAGAGGGGGTTCCGCGATGGGGCCTCTGGAACAAAATGGAGCGGTTTGGCGCTTACTAATATCCGCCAGATCGGAATGTAGAGATGAGCACGAAAGCACTTCCCTCGGTTGCCAACGGGTCGGGTGGACTTACCCGCTACCTTGAGGAAATCCGCCGCTTCCCA
>JBJOGJ010000082.1:0-14835 GCA_046048295.1 Pseudomonadota bacterium
ACGAAGTGCCCGTACACGCCGCCTCACGAATGGAACATCGACTTTCCGCATCTGATGCTTCGGGCCAAGGCAGTCAAATACAAGAAGGACGGCGCGAATTTCCGCGACAGGGTGATGACCAGTACGGACATGCTGGGCTCGGTGCTGGCGCGGCCGGTGATCTCGACGGCAGCAAATACTGCAAACAAAGTGGGAATGTTCCGCAAGGTGCTCGACAAGGCGGTCGGCGTGCATCACGCTGCCTGGGTGCCACCGTTCGCCTCCAAGCCGCTTAGGAAGCGGCACAAGGACAAGGTTGGAGCAACGGGAACCGGCGTAGCGGCAGGCGTCACCAAGGGTAAACTCGCCATCTTCGCAACGTGCTATGGCAACTTCAACGAGCCGATCGTCGGCGACGACCTCATCCGGGTCCTGGAGCATAACGACATCGCCGTCACATTCGCGCAGAAGGAAGTGTGCTGCGGAATGCCGAAGCTCGAGCTCGGCGATCTGGAGACGGTGAAGAAACTCAAGGAAGTCAATATTCCGCAACTTGCGAAGCTGGTCGACGACGGCTGGGACCTGACGGCGCCGGTGCCTTCGTGCGTGCTGATGTTCCGGCAGGAGCTCCCGCTGATGTTCCCCGACGATCCCGACGTCATGAAGGTCAAGGCGGCATTCTTCGATCCGTTCGAATACCTGATGCTCAGACACAAGGAAGGTAAGCTCAAGACAGACTTCAAGAGCGGGCTTGGTGTCGTCTCCTATCAGGCAGCCTGCCACCAGCGGGTCCAGAACTTCGGGCGTAAGACGATGGAGGTGCTGTCGCTCATCCCCGATACGGAAGTCAAGATCATCGAGCGATGCTCGGGGCACGACGGTACGTATGCGTTGAAGAGCGAGCGCCGGGCGGCGGCGGAGAAAATCGTGCGGCCAGTGGCGCGGCGCGTCGAGCAGGACGAGTGCAACCACTACGGTTCCGATTGTCCGATGGCGGGGCACCACATCGAAAATGCGCTTGGAAACAAGAAGCCTGTCACGCATCCGATCAGCCTGATGCGACAGGCGTATGGCATCTGAGGAGCAAATCATGGAACACTTCACGCCCGACACGCTCTACAGCCTCGAACAGTATGCGAAGATCCGGCCAGAGTTCCGCGCCAAGGTTATCGCGCACAAGAAGAACCGGCGCCTCCCTATCGGGCCCAACGCGACGCTCTACTTCGAAGACAAGCTCACGATACAGTACCAGATCCAGGAAATGCTCCGCATCGAGAAGGTGTTCGAGCAGGACGGCATCAAGGACGAACTCGACGCCTACAACCCGCTGATCCCGGACGGTTCGAACTGGAAGGCGACCTTCATGATCGAGTATCCGGACGAGGCGGAACGGCGCGCCATGCTCGCGAAGCTCATCGGCATCGAGCGGAAGACGTGGGTGCGCGTCGATGGGTTCGACAAGGTCTATCCGATCGCCAATGAGGATCTCGAGCGCGAGACCGACGAGAAGACGTCTTCGATCCATTTCATGCGTTTTGAGCTATCGGCGGAGATGGTGAAAGCGGTGAAGTCGGGCGCGGCGCTGTCGGCAGGTATTGAACACGAAAACTACAGCTACACGATCCACAAGCTGGACGATGCCGTGCGCCAGTCGCTCGCTGCTGATCTCGCTTGATGCCAGTGAAAATTGACTGACCGGAGGGCGGTTGATGGCATCGCCCAGGTCCGTCGAACCTGAGGCATGGTTCGCCGTCACATTTCCGTCGCTCTATTTCTACCCAGTACTGCTCTTACAATGCGGGCAATGCCTTCAGCGCCTCCTTCAGCGTCTCGAGTTCGGGGGCGCGGCGGTGATAGCAACACGCCTGGATGAGGTCACGTGCCTCGAGCCATAGTGCATTGACACGCTCACGCACCTCGGCACTCGCAAGCCTGTGATCCTCGGCCAGGGCAAGACGAATGCGCTCGAGAGCGATGTCGGCCTGAAACAGGCGCATCTCGCCTGCGCCGGCAATCGCGGCCGCCTCGTCGAGGTCGGCGAGCGCGCCTGCGAAATCCTGGTTGTCGCGACGAAACGCGGAGCGGGCGACCAGTGCTGCGGGAAGATACTGGAAATGGCGCTCCTCGCGCATCTCCTCGACCGCCTGGTCGAAGGCGCGCTGTGCGCAATCGTGATGGTCGGTATTGTTGCGATTGTCCTCGATCGCCTCGTACTTGATGGAGCGGACAGATGGAACGGACGATGGCAGGGTGTCTTCTTGCGTCTTATCCTCCTCACCAGGGCTGGCGTCAGGGTCGCCATCCTCGTCCTTCGACGGCGGCATGATCGGTATGCTCGGCATCCCCTGCTGCTCGCGCCACTGGGCATGGGCGGCCCGGGCGATGGTCAGCTTGTCGAGTGCAATGTCGAGGGGGCCCATCCCGAGACCCTGGAATTCGCGTGAGACGTCGAGCGCCCAGAGGCCACGCACGCGCACCTCGTCGTGCCGGCCCATGGCGAGCAGCAGGTCTGAATAGTTGTAGTGGCGCATCGACACAAGAAGCGGCAGGTCCTCGCGCGCCTTGCGCTGCCAGCGCTCGGCGCGACGGAAGTTGCGGGCGGCAAGGCGGATCTCGCCGTACTGGTGCAGTGCGTCGCCAAGGCGGGCTCGGGCGGACAGTCGGCGAAGGAAATCCTGCGTACGCTCGGAAAAGCGGACGCCGTCTCGCGCGATGATGAGGGACTCCTGCAAATCGCCAAGCGTGGATAGAATTTCGCTGAGGTTCTGAGCCTCGGCGGAGGCGGCCATCCAGTTCTCAAGCTCGATGCTCGCCTCGATGGCGAGGCGAATGGGGGCAATGGCCTCGCGGAGACGGCCGGCGCCGCGGAGAGCGAACCCCGCCTGGGCAAGAGCGGTTCGGCGGCTCTCGGGGGAGAGCTCGGACGTTGGCTTGGTCCAGGGCTCGTCGAAGAACTTTGCCAAGACCTCGAGCCAGGCATCATAGGCGCCGAGCATCTTGCCTAGGTAAAGTGAATGGCGCTGGAGCATGCGATCGACGTAGACGCGGTCGAACGCTTCCTGGTGGGCGCCGCCGGCACAGCCATGAACGATGGCGGCGTAAAGCGGCTCCATCTCGGTCAACGTGCTGGGAAGCCGGTTCGCCACCAGGCCGTCGTAGTACTTGAAGAGGCGCAGATGTCCTGCCTGCCAGGCCGCGAGATCGCGCCGGCGCAAATCGTCGCCGACGCGCTCGCGAACCGCCGCGGGGGCATTGACGCCACCTGGGTTTCCTTCGCTCTCGGGAAGAAGGAGGCCCGCGCGGCGTAATCGCTCGACGGCGGCATTCCAGTCGACTTCAGCCGCATCTGGATCGACAGCCGGGGCGGCGGGCTTGAACGCCAGGATACGGGAGAGGAAGCCGGGCGGCGGCTGGATGACGTGCTCGGGAATACCGGCCGTGAGACCGTCGATGGCGGGAGCAGCCAGAAGCGCGTCGAGAGCGGTGCGGCTCGCCGGCCTATGAAACAGGCAATCCAGGCGCAGGATCGCCAGCTCGATGCGTTGTGCGCCGCCGGGATCCGATGCGAGGATCGCATCGAGAGATTCAATGGTGGAGGGGGCGAGTGCGCCGCCCTCCGCGTCATTGTCTTGCCGTCGATCTGGGAGTGCCATGGTCGCGAATATGGGGATGAGGTGGCGGGGATCAACGGGTGGGCGGGGCGGCACGAGGCCGTCCCTGGATGGCGCCGTCAATCTCGGATGTCCTGCAGGAACCAGTCGGTCGGGATCTCGCGCCCCATACCCTGCTTCCGAGCCTGCTCGTAGACCCAGCCGCCGACGGAGGAGAACTGCAGGCCCTGGTTGCCGACGTTGCGGTAGAAGGTGATCTGGTCGCGGCTGGTGCGCCCCTTTGCCTTGCCGCTGATGAGATCGGCGAAGTCCGGCTTGTCGCCACCCTTGCCACGGTCCATGAACTCGGGGCTGTCCCCACCGAAGCCAGGCTGTGGGTTCTTTTCCGGGATGCGCTTCATCTGCTCCGTCGTGCCGCCGATGAAGGCAGCAGGAGAGAGGCCGCGCTCGGCCTGGAAGCGCTCGGTCTGGCGCATCTGCAGGCCGGCAGTGCCCTGGCGGATGACGACGTCGAAGCGGTCACCGGCCGCGTCCGGCATCTCGCGACGGCCGAGGTTGGTGACGTGCTGGCCCGGCTCGAGCCAATCGGCGTCGTAGACCGGTTTCATGCTGTCGGTGGCTGATGAGACGATATCGACACCCTTGATGGCATCGCGCGGGTTGTCGCAGACGATGACCTCGATACCGAGCTTCTTCTGCATCTCCTCGGCATAGGCCTCGCGGTTCTTCGGGTTGGGGCTGTAGATCTTGCACTGCTTGATGTCGCGAACACACGAGAATGCCTCGAGGAAGGTGCGGGCCATGCCGCCCGAGCCGAGCATGCCGACGACGTGACTGTCCTCTCGCGACAGATACTTGGTGCCGATGCCGGCGCCGCCGCCGACGCGCATGTGCTGGAGGACACCGTCGTTGATGAAGGCGAGCGGCTCGGCATTACGGGTCGAGGTGAGGAAGATGATGCCGCAGTAGGTGCCAGGCTCCCGGCACCACTTGTCCTCTGTCCAGTTGCCGTCGGGCTCGGTCGGCCAGGTCATGATGTCGGACTTCATGCGGATGGCGAAGTAGCCGTCGTTGGCACCTTCCATGGTCCCCCAGCGGTAGTAACCGTCTTCGCGATCGCAGGGGAAATACATGTCGATGCGCGGCCTGTGGATGGCGCCCCCTGTCGGCAGCTTCTTGAAGGCCTCCTCCTGCACGCGGATGCAGTCCGCCATCTTGAGGAGTTTCGAGACCTCTTCGTTGTTGATGATCAGCATGGGGCGAATCCTCTTTTTGGTTTCTTGGGAACTTACAGGACCGGGCGCGCTGGGAGCAGACCGGCACAGATGACGTCAGAGACCCTTGACGAGATTTCCGACCATCAGGGTCATGTAGGCGGTGATCGCGAACCAGTACTCCTGATGCGGCAGGTAGCGGGGAACGCCGAAGTAACCGAGCTTCGTCGTCACCGCAATGAGTGCGAAGATGAAGGCGATCAAAAAGATGAGCATGGACGGCGGGTTGAGGCGCATGGCGGTTGACCTCCACTTGAGGCAATGAACTCGCCACCTCCTTAGCACGCAAGAACGAGGAGTGCACCCATCGATGGTCGTAGATGGGACGGCCGTGTCAAAGCGGCCGAGTAGCCGGAGCTGGATCGAGTTGCCCGATGGGAGCCTTCTCTTCGACCACGAAGTGCAGGAACTCCGGACCCGAGTCGAACGCGTCGGACCGGCAGGTGACGAGCAGAAGTCGTCCGGCAGTAGCTGTGCTCGCCTTCGAGAGGGGCAGCGGCGTGATTTCCGTCACGGTGAGCGCCTGCAGGCGGCCGTCCGGGCTGGTAACCATGAACGTATCGCCCTTTGCCAAGTGCCCAAGGACACCCTGCAAGGGAGCGCGCGCGGAAGCTGTGAGATGCAGCAGTGCACCATCCTTGCGGTGCGCCGCCGCGGCTTCGACGGCCGGAGCCGATACCGCCTGAAAGGCCTTCGCGTATGTGCGCCCCAGCATGCCGTCGCTGACCACCGTGCCGACCGCTGTGGCTAGACCGCCGAAAGCAACCGCCGATAGTCCAACCGTGGAAAGCAACCCGCTGCGGATTTTCATGGCTTCCTCGCTAGAACCCCTCTTTTTCAACCAAGACATATGGGAATTGGAAAAGCCGGCCGCAACCTCCAACAACTCACCAGCGCCGGCGATTGGCAGGCGCCTGCCGCATCGACCGCATGAGGTGACGATAAAACCAGAGCCCGAATGCCAACATTGCCGAGAAGAGAAGCCCCAAGGTGGTCATTAGCCAGGGCGAGACCTGTAGCACGGCATCCGTGCCGATGACGTGTGGCGCCGCAAGAGCATCCGCCATGGTCACGATGGCGAAGGCCGCAAAAATCAGCAGGCCAATCGAAAAATCCCTGGATATGCGCAGCACTTCCATCCGGTTCCTGAACGTCATCTGCTTCTCCCAACCCGATTGCAGCCTGCGGTTCGCGCTTCAGCGAATCCAGAACTTCGCCTAGCCAGACACAACCCCAAGTCTTTGGCGGGCTTGCGCCGAGATTGTGACGGACTTGGCAGGAAGTTGTGGCGCACGAATGCAACGGTGGAAGCGTTGCGGTTTGGCAACTCGACGCACCCACCGCTTGCGTGCTTGTTATAGGCCCCAGTCGGGCGTAGCGTTGCGCCGATGTTCGCAAGCGCAGTAGATTTTTGCGCTGCAGTTGCGAAAGCCAATCGTACCCACCTACCCTCAAGCGGCTTGAGACACACCATGAGCTTCTTTTCCGAAAGCATCGGCCGGATAACGCCTTCGGCCACCATCGCCGTCTCCACCAAGGCACGGGCACTCGCTGCCGAAGGCCGGAACATCATAGGACTCGGCGCGGGCGAACCGGACTTCGACACACCCGACCACATCAAGCAGGCTGCGATAGACGCACTGCACCAGGGGCGGACGAAGTATACCGACGTCGACGGCGCGCCGGCGCTGAAAGAGGCAATCGTCCGGAAGTTCAAGCGCGAGAACGGTATCGACTACAAGTCCTCTGAGATTTCGGTCGGAGCGGGCGGCAAGCAGGTGCTGTTCAACGCGTTCGTCGCAACGCTCAATCCGGGCGACGAGGTAATCATCCCGACACCCTGCTGGGTGAGCTACATCGACATCGTGCGCTTTGCCGGCGGCACGCCGGTATTCGTGCCCGCGGGCATCAAGGACGGTTTCCGCATGAAGGCCGACGCCTTGGAGGCCGCGATCACGCCTAAGACGAAGTGGCTCGTATTCAACTCGCCTTCCAACCCAACGGGTGCAGCCTATTCGCGCGAAGAGATGAAGGCCGTCACCGACGTCCTGATGCGCCATCCCCACGTCTGGGTGATGACTGACGACATGTACGAGCACCTGATCTACGACGACAACGAGTTCGTGACCGTCTGTCAGGTCGAACCTGGGCTCAAAGACCGGACGCTGACGGTCAACGGCGTATCCAAGGCCTACTGTATGACCGGCTGGCGGATCGGCTATGCGGGCGGCCCGGAGGCGCTCATCAAACAGATGTGCAAGCTGCAATCGCAGTCGACCACCAACCCGTGCTCGATCAGCCAGTACGCGGCGATCGCTGCGCTCGATGGACCGCAGGACTTCATCGCCGAGAACAACAAGGCGTTCAAGGAACGGCGCGACCTCGTCGTCTCCATGCTGAATCAGGCGAGCGGCCTCAAGTGCCTGAAACCCGAAGGCGCATTCTACGTCTATCCCTCGTGCGCAGGGGCACTCGGCAAGACGTCCGCGGGCGGCAGGAAGATTGCGACGGACGAGGACTTCGTGACGGCACTCCTGGAGGAAGAAGGCGTCGCGGTGGTGCACGGCGCCGCCTTCGCGATGAGCCCGTTCTTCCGCATCTCCTATGCAACGAGCAAGGAGGAACTGGAGGACGCATGCACGAGAATCCAAAGGTTCTGCGGCGGGCTGAAGTAGTGGGTGTTGCGGGGCCGGCAATGTCGACCGGCCCCCACCTGTCCTACTCGAAGGCACGGTTTGAGACGATGGAATCGTAGCTCGCCTCGGGAAAGGTCATGTTCCAACCCACCGTCCAGTTGTAGGTATCGTCCCAGCGCTCACGCGTATAGGCCTGGGGTGGGGCATGCAGCAACCGTTGGTGGCGGAAGTCCTTCGCGTCGAGGCGTCCACCGGTCTCGGCCACGAAATAGTGGATGTATGGTGTCGGATCCTTGGCGAGCGCCTCGCACGCTCTCGCCTGGGCCCGGAACATTGCCGCAAGAGTTGGCCCGTCTAGGTCGTCGCCTGCTGCCTCGGCACGCGTGGAATGCGCCTCCATTAGGATGCGAAGGCCTTCCTTCTCCGCCACGCTGATCCAAGGCTCCATAAGACTGACGGCAGCCACTTCGCCATTCTTCAGGGCATCTATTCGCTTCGGCATCGAGCCTGCGTTGGTGACCTTGACGTGCGGCTTTGCAAGAAAGCCCTCCATCATCTTCAATGTCGTGAAGTGGGAACCGTTGTTGGGCGTGACCGCGATCGGCTTGTCCTTGAGCATCTCGGGCTCGTAGTAGGCGGAGTCCGGCCTCACGGCGATGGCGAATTTCGACATCGACGCGCCGAGCGCGACGATCTTGCGCGACCGCCGGCCTTCCTTCTCGGCTTCGACAGCACGCTTGACGATGCCCCACTCGCACATCCGGTACTGGTCGATCCCGCCTTCGTTGTAGACAAGGTCCAGCGGCCGGTCGAAGACCGACTCGAACTTCACGCTGTGGGATGTCGAGACCTGCGCCATGCCGGGCGTGGTCACGAACTCGATGTCGAGTCCTTCATCCTTGAAGTAGCCCTCGTCGCGTGCAACGAGCACCGGCAGATCATGAACTGCATTCATCACTGCAAGCTTTACCCTTGTGGCATTACGGGCCATCATTTCCTCCATGGAAAAGCCGTTCACGGGCGCGCATTCTCTGCCGCCGCATGTGGTTTCACTCTTCGTCGAGAAATCGCCGGATCGCCGTCCGGTCAGCCTGCCCACTCAGAAATCCTGCCAGTGGGGAGTTGACTGTCCGCATCATTCTGCGGGCCCGCCGCCGGTCTGTACTTGCCCAGTTGAGCCAGCGGTTGCAGGCAGGATCGGCAGAAACGCCCGGCACGTCAAATCAATTCGGCCACGCTCTCGCGGACCAACCCCGCCTCCCGACCCGGCACATGGTCAGGTGTCCATGCCCAAGGCCAGCACGTCGTCGTAGTCCTCGTCGTCGACTGTGACGATTGCGGTTTCGATACGGCGGGAGACGCTGTCGCGCATCAGCCAGCCACCGATAGTCGCTGCAGCGAGAGGAAATTCGTCGAGAAACGCCTGTTCGAGGCGGTAGCCGCTCCCGGAGCGGAGCACGTCCGCGCGCATGCTCGCCATATGGATCGCGGCAGCGGGATCGCTGCCCGTGTCGAGCACGCCAAGCACGCGGTCCAAGTCGCCGCCGGCCTGCACGACCATTGTGATGACCTCCGTCATGTCGAACTCCAGACGCAGTCCGACCGGCCATTCGATGAGCCCCAGTTGGCCGACTGAAGCTTCGACGAAGGCGTCGAAGACTTCGTCCACGGCGGCAACCTCGGGCGCCGGCCACCTCTCGCGATAGGCCGCTTCGCGAAGGCGGGAGAGGCATGTCTCGAGACCGAGATTGCAGGGCGGGTCGCAGGCCGCGATGAGATCGAGGTAGCGGGGCAGGAAATGCTTGAACTCGCGCTCGATGTCCTTCTTGTCATAGCCATGGGCAGAGTTCGTGTACTCGGCCAGCATGTCAGACGGGATATTCTTCAGCGGCAAATTGGATAAGGCCTGGGCAATCTCGTCCGTCATGCAGACGGGGCAGCTGCAATGAACGATGGTGCCCCTGAGCCGATAGGCCGAAAATACATCGTAGGCACCGGCTACTGCACGCTCGAGCCTCGGAGTCGCAATCGGATCCACATCTTCCCAGAACATGAGATTCCTCCGATTTCATGCTAGCGCATTCTCGTGCGCCCGGCGAGGAGACCACAATATTTGTGGAATAGGCAGCGTACGGCGGCTAGGATATGGCGGACCAGTAAATCGGTACGGGCGAGTTTTGGGGGAACAGCCATGCGGGAATACATCGGACGCGCGCTCTGCGCGGGCCTTGGCGCGCTCTACATGGCAGGGGCTGCCCCCATGTTCACGTTCGGCGAAACAGGGATGAGGCTGTGGACTTGGATCGAAAGCGTAGTGACGCCGCTGGCGCAGGCGGCCGGCATCGCACCGTGGATGGTGATGTCTGCGCTCGGCCCGCTGGCCGTGGGCGGACCGCTGGCCCTGGTCTGGAAGATCGCCGGGCCTGGCGTCAGCCGGATCTCCTGGTTCCTGGCCGGAATCGCGGCTTACGGCGGCTACTGGTGGTTACTGCTGCGCGGATAGCCAAAGCCAACACGGCGGCGGCGGCGGCGACCATCACGGTCAGGCACATAGGCGGCAAAAAGCCGTTTGCCTCCTGCGAGGGTGCGGGTATGGTGCGCCACCCGTTGCTACCGACAAGGTAAAACCGAAGGGAGAAATCTATGCGCTATATTCGTACGATCAGCGCCGCCGTGGGCGCACTGCTGGTGCCGTCGGCCGCCTCGGCGCAAGACGTCGAAAGCTTCTACAAGGGCAAGCAGGTGACGATTTACGTCGGCCTATCGGCTGGCGGTGGCTACGACACCAACGCCCGACTCGTAGCCCGTCACATCGGAAAGTACATCCCTGGCAACCCAACGCTTATCGTTCGTAACATGCCGGGCGGCGGCGGCATCGTGATGACGAATTATGTTTCCGGTGTTGCAGCCAAAGACGGCACGCACATCGGCGCACCGCAGCGCGGCGTACCGTTCGAGCCCCTGCTCCATGAGAAATCGCTCGCCAAGTACGATCCGCTGAAGCTCAACTGGATCGGGTCGACCAATTCCGACACGTCCATTGCCATCGTAAATGCCCAGACCGGCATCAAGTCCTGGCAGGATCTCAAGACGCGCGAAGTCATCGTCGCGGGAACAGGCGTCGGCACGGAAAGCGTCGTAGTGCCCTACATCCTGCGGAACCTGCTGGGCTTCAAGTACAAGGTGATCGCCGGTTATCCAGGTGGCAGCGAGATGAATCTCGCCATGTTGCGCGGTGAAGTCGACGGGCGTGCCACTTTCTCGTGGACCAGCATGAAGCCGAACTACGACGAGTGGGTCAAGGGCGGCAAGGTCACCATACTCTACCAGCAGGGACTTCGGGCGCATCCCGAGATCAAGGGCGTACCGCTCGTCACCGATCTTACAGACGACCCCGAAATCAAGAAGCTCCTCAGGCTGCAGTTCACAGCCTTCGAACTCGGCCGGCCGTTCTTCGTGGCCGACGGCATTCCCGACGACCGTCTCGCAGCACTTCGCAACGCCTTCGATGCGACAATGAAGGACAAGGATCTTCTCGCCGACGCCGCCAAGCAGAAGCAGGAGATCAACCCGGTTACCGGCGCGGAGATGATGAAGATCCTCAAGGAAGCCTACGACACGCCAAAAGCACTGGTGGCGAAGCTGCAGGCTGCCAGCAGCGAGAAGCCCGACCTCAAGATTCGCGAAAAGAAGAAGTAGGGGGAACTTCAGATGAATGCAGACGGGGCGCTGGTCCGGTGCCCCGTTTTGCGTTTCCATCCAATTGCAACATTATTCCGTGTTAAGATTATAATGCATTGACCGAACCGGCTCGGTGGCATTCCATCCCGCCTCGCCAGAGCACGCCGTCAAACGGTTTAACCAACTCCCTTCGACTACTTTGACTTGCGGCCTGCCTTAGGTGCCAATTCGTACGATACCCCATCGTGCCAACCAACCACCATGAAGCTTGACCGCCGTGCAAGTGATACTCGTTAACGATTCCTCCTACGCCACCGGTGGTGCAACCAAAGTCTTCCTCAGATGCATCGAAGCGGCTCTAAATCTGGGGCATGACGTCGTCGCATTTGTCGGCGACGACGGTGAGCATATCAGGCGGACGTACCCCGAGGTGCGTGTTGTGGCGCTCGGCGAAAGGGCTCTCAGGGTCGCGGTGGAAGCCAGCGACATCGTCAAGAAAACCTTCAACGCGCGCGCCATGCGCATGCTGCGTGAAGAACTGGCTGGCGCCCGAGACGACTGCGTGGTGCACGTGCATGGCTGGATGCAAATCCTTTCCCCGTCCGTGTTTCGTGCGCTCGATAGGGCGAATGTCCCGGTACTCGTGACCGCACACGACTTCTTCCTCGCCTGCCCCAACGGCGCCTTCGTGGACTATCCGACCGGCGAGGTCTGCCGGCGCCAGCCGCTCTCGCTCTCCTGCATCGGACGGAACTGCGACAAGCGCGGCTACCTCCACAAGCTGTGGCGTGCCCAGCGCACATGGCTGCAGGGCACCATCTCGCGGCAGGTCCGCGCGCGGGCGACACTGGTCCTCGTGCATGAGAAAATGGCCGACTTCCTCGACGGGCACGGCTTCGCGCGAACGGTTACGCTCAGAACGCCGACCGATGCTTTCGTGGCGGAACAGGTGGACGTCGCGAGCAATTCCAGGATCACGTTTCTGGGACGGATGACCTCGGAAAAGGGCGTCCACGTCCTTGTCGACGCGCTCGCGATGATCGGAAAGCCCGCCAACCTTCTGGGCACGGGGCCGCTGCTGGAGGACGTCCGCAGCAAGGCGCCCGGCTCGTACTGCCCAGGCTGGGTCAAGGAGGAGGACGTGCCGCAGCTGCTCCGGCAGGCGCGCGTGTTCGTAATGCCGTCCCGGATGCCCGAGCCCTACGGCCTGGTGGCAGCCGAGGCGATGATGTCGGGCATTCCCGTCGTCGTCAGCAGGAACAGCCTGATTGCCGAGGAGGTTGAGGCCAGCGGCGCTGGCCTGGCATTCGAGAGCAACAACGCCGCCGACCTGGCACGTGCACTCCAACGGATCACCGAGGACGACGATCTGGCCCGCGAGATGGGTGCCCGGGCCTACGCCCTTGGCCAGAGGTTCGCACCCTCCGTCGCGGACTGGGAATTGCGGTTGGCCGGTCTCTACACCGAGGCGCTGCAAAACAGCCGCGCGCCAGCCAACACAATCGAAGCGACTTCACCGATCGCAGCCGAATAGATCCAGGGAAGGCATCGCATGACGCGAGCACTCGTTACCGGAGGCGCAGGATTTGTCGGTCGCCACCTCGTCCAGCATCTGCTCGCCGACGGAATCGACGTCGTCTGTGTCGACAACCTGGACGCGCTCGGCAGTGGAATGCCGCCAGGCTCCTGGCCTCTGTTCGATCCGACCACGCACCGCGGCTTCTCGTTCGTCGAGGAGGATTGCCGCTCGTACTTCGCACGGGTGCAGGATCGCTTCGAACTGGTCTTCCATCTGGCGGCAGTGATCGGCGGGCGGGGTGTCATCGAGGGGCGGCCGTTCGCCGTGGCGCAGAACCTGGCCATCGACGCGGACTTCTGGAAATGGGCCGCGGCGACGCGGTGCGGGCTGGTCGCCTACATGAGCTCGAGTGCGGCCTATCCGGTTGCACTGCAACGCGAGGGATCGCACGTACCGCTCAGCGAGGACATGATCGACCTCGACCGGCAGATGGGCATCCCGGACATGACCTATGGCTGGTCGAAGCTCAGCGGCGAATACCTGATGCGGTTTTATACCAGCAAGCTCGGCGGCAGGGCGGTAGCGTTCCGCCCGTTCAGCGGCTACGGCGAGGACCAGTCCCTTGACTATCCGTTCCCCAGCATCTGCAGGCGCGTCTTGGCACAGCATGGCGCCGAACGGATCGAGGTCTGGGGCTCGGGCCGCCAGGAGCGCGACTTCATCCACATCGACGACTGCATCGCAGCAATCCTCGCCGGCTGCCAGGCGCTGCAATCGGGCGGCTCCGTCAACCTGTCGAGCGGCACGCCGACCTCTTTCATCGCGCTCACCAGGCTCGCCGCCAACATTGCCGGATACGACCCGGTCGTCGAGGGCAGGCCCGACATGCCGGAGGGCGTGTTCTCGCGCGTCGGCGACCGTACGCTGCAGGAGAGCCTCGGCCTGACCCCGAAGATCTCTCTGGAGGAAGGGCTCCAGCGCTGCATCGCCTACCAGCAGCACCTGCTGCGGCGAGAGCTGGAAGGCTGCACATCCGTGGTCCCGGCATGATGGGCTTGTGCTAGCCAACGCTCGTCGCTCTCTCCTGCTTGAAGCCGCGCGATGCGTCTCCTGAAACGAACCCGCAAAGAAGGCATCACAGACTAACAAAGCCCGCGGGGTGGCCGCGGGCTTTGGGGGCACTCTCGTCTTGCAGTGACGCCGCTACTCGGCGGCGGCGGCGTGTCCGGGGAAGATCTTGTCCATCTTCGGCTCGACGCCGTTCTTCTTCATCTCCTCGAGCCAGATTACGTGGATGCGCTTGTCCTGATCCTCGTACTCGATCTGGTCGCCGCCTTCCTTGATATTGGTGGAGACTGCGCCCTTCTCACCCGGCTTCAGGCCGAGCAGCGAACGTCGCTGGGCTTTCGTGACGGGATAGCGCAAGCCGCCGAAGCCTGTCGCCAGGTAGCGGGCCGGTTGCTGCGATGCGTTGAAATGCTGGTGGAACTGCTGGTCGGCGGGCGGGAAGACGGTCCCGTGCTTCCAGTCGATGCGCACGAAGTCCTGCTCGTCTTCGTACCAGCAAAGCGAGTAGCCGTGGCCGGTCACGCACATGACGTGGAAGCCGGGTCCGTGGCGATGCCCCTTCTTGTAGGTGCCGACCGGCATCTCAGAGATGTGTGCATGCATGGAACCGTCAGCCAGCACGAACATGATGTTGGTGCCACCTGCACCGCGATCACCCCAGCTCTTGAGTTCGATCGCCGCGAGGTCGGTGACGAAGTTGGTCTCCCACATATGGTTGCCCGGGCGAACCGTAATCAAATCGCCTTCGCCGGAGTAGTAGGCTTCCTTGCCGGTGCGGTCGCCGAACTCGAAGCCGTTGTCGAATATGAACTCCGGGTTGTGGAAGGTGTTCATGACGAGCGGCAGGTTGGTCGTCGACGCAAGGCGGGCGGCTTCCTGGCCGGAGCCGTTGAAGTGGCGGTGCTTGGCATTGAGCGGGATCGCGAACAGGCTCTTCGGTCCCCACTCGAAAGCGCGCTTCGTGCCGTCGGTGAACTCGACCTGGGTCGAACCGTGCCCCTCGAGAACGTAGATCACTTCCTCGTAGAGGTGACGCTGCGGCGCCGTCGATTGGCCAGGCTCGAGGT
>JBJOGJ010000083.1:0-14571 GCA_046048295.1 Pseudomonadota bacterium
GGCTGCGGGCGGCATGTGCCCCAGGCGCGGGACGGCTCCGGTCCCATCTTAATTACTGTTCGACGGCCCGTGCCGTCCCGCCCCCTTTATGGGGAACAATTTTGGAATGAAGCAAAACGCCAGGGCCAACCGCCCGTGGTGGTGATCGGCGTTGCACGCGGGCCCAAGCGATTGGGGCCGGCCGTTGTGCGATTGCCTGAGCGATTGCGATTCATGCCATCTTCGGATGAAATCAGGGGAGTGTCAGAAACATAATTGGCGGGGGACCTCGATGGCGGGTGTGGCGGACAAGCATTGGGACTATATCGTCGTTGGTGCCGGGGCTGCGGGATGTCCGCTCACGGCACGGATCAGCGAGCGACCAGGCAACGAGGTGCTGCTGCTCGAGGCAGGTACGGACTACGCGCCGGGCACGGAGCCTGCCGAAATCCTCGACATCTTTGCCGGTACTGCGCATTCCAATCCGAAGTTCACTTGGCCGGGGCTCAGCGCCGCGTTCGGTCCGAAGCCCTCCAACGCCTATGATGAGCGGCCGCGGCGGCGCTACACGCAGGGCCGCGTCATCGGCGGGTCCTCGTCAGTCAACGGCATGGCGGCCAACCGCGGATTGCCTTCCGATTACCAGGCGTGGGCCGACCAGGGTGCGGAGAGTTGGGGCTGGGAGGGCGTACTTCCGTACTTCCGCAAGCTCGAGACCGACGCAAATTTCGACGGGCCGATGCACGGCAAGGATGGTCCGATGCGGTTGCAGCGCTACGCGCGCGAGCACTGGCCGGGGTTCACCCGCGGCGTCATGACGGCAATCGCCGATGAGGGCTTCCAGGACATTGCGGACCAGAACGGCGTATTCTCGGACGGCTATTTTGCTGTCGCCTACAATCACTCCGACACTTCACGCATCGGCCCTGCCTGGGCTTATCTGACGCGGGAAGTCCGGGCGCGACCCAATCTCACCATTCGGGGCGACACACCGGTCGAGCGGCTTCTATTCGAGGGTATGCGGTGCATTGGTGTTCTCGCGCATATCGACGGCGAGCCGCGGGAGATCAGGGCGCGCGAGGTCATCGTGTCGATGGGGGCGCTGCATTCGCCTGCCCTGATGATGCGGTCCGGTGTTGGGCCGGGGGATCACCTGCGGTCGCATGGCATAGACGTGGTTGCCGACCGGGCGGGCGTCGGCAGCAATCTCATGGAGCATCCGGGTGTGAATTTCGGCTGCTTCCTGAGGCGCGATGCGCGGCTTCCCGCGCACCTCCGGCGGCAGATGTTCGCAGGTTTGCGGTGGTCATCGGGCGTCGAGGGATGTCCGGCCGGGGACATGTACATCATCCCTTCGAACAAGGCGCAGTGGCATGCGATCGGTTCGCGCATCGGGCTCATCATGATGTGGGTGAACCGGTCGTTTTCGACCGGGGCGGTGCGCCTGAAGTCACGCGATTGGAAAGTCGCGCCGGACATCGACTTCAACATGTGCTCCGACGAGCGCGACATGGTGCGGCTCGTCAATGGCGTCCGCTTCATGGTGAAGCTGCAGCGGCACCAGGCGGTACAGGCGACGGTCGATCAGGTGTTCCCTGTCAGCTATTCCGACTACGCGCGCAAACTCGCTCTGTTCAGCACCTGGAACAAGTTCCAGACCGATGTCGGCGCGGCGGCAATGGACACGGCAGGATTCCTCAGGCGACTCATCGTGGACACGATGATTGCGGACGCGCCTTCGCTCGACGAACTCGAGCATGACGATCTCGCCTGCCGGGAGTGGCTGAAGGATGCCGTGCACGGGCACTGGCATGCTTCGTGTACGAATAGAATGGGACGCCCGGACGATCCGCTGGCCGTAACGAGCCCGGCGGGCAAGGTCTACGGTGTCGAGGGGCTGCGCGTGTGCGATGCGTCCATCATGCCGAACGTGCCGTGCGCCAACACCAACATTCCGACGGTGATGGTTGGTGAGAAGGTAGGGGCCATGGTGCTCGAGGAGGGTGGCCCCAATCCCTGATCGCAGTTCAAGTTTCGAGGAGGACTTCGAAGCCGCCGTAGATCATGCGCTTGCCGTCGAAGGGCATGGATTTCATCGTGTCCGCGCCTTCGCCTTCCATGATCCGCTGCCATGCGGCATCCCGTGTTGCCTTGTCGGGCCAGACGATCCAGGAGAATGCCACGGTTTCGTCAGGCTTGCGCATGACTGCGGTGTGGAAGGAGTTGAGCTTGCCCTCGGGCACGTCGTTGCCCCAGCATTCGACTATGGAGAGTGCGCCAAGTTTCCGGAACAGCTCGGCTGCTTCCTCGGCGTGCTCCAGATAGGTGTTCTTGTTTGCGGTTGGGACGGGGGTCACAACTCCATCGACATAGGTCATCTTACGTGTCTCCGTTTGCGAAGCTGTCGTTTGGCCGGCCCTGCTGTTGCCGACCGATCATGTAATGCGGTCCACGTTTCATTCACGATCGTAGGCGGTCATCAACGTGGCGATATCGATCTTCTTCATACGCAGCATAGCCTGTTGCGCACGTCCCGCTGCGGTCTTGTCCTTGGACATGAGCAATCTGGGGAGTACTTCCGGGATGATCTGCCAGGAGACGCCCCAGCGGTCGGTCAACCATCCACACATGGATTCTTCACCACCGCCAGTGATGAGCTGGTCCCACAAAGTGTCGGTCTCGACCTGGTCCTTGGTCAGAACAGAAATCGATGCGGCTGGCGAGTGTGGGAATTGAGGTCCACCGTTCAGGGCCATGTACGGGACGCCTGCGAGCCTGAATTCAACGACGAGCGGGGCATCGCCTGGTTCGATGACGGTTTCTACGAAGCTGTCAGGGAGCAGCGAGACATAGAACCTGGCCGCCTCGTGGCCGTTACCGTCGAACCAGAGGCAGGTACGGACCTTCGAGGTGAAAGGTCTGGCGGCGTTCTGCGTCTCCGGATGGTCTGCAATCGACTTCGCCACTTCCTCGAGCTGGTCCGATGCGATCGACCAGCCCTTCTCGAAACCCATCTCGAGATGCTTCTGCTTGATGTCCACCGTTGCGTGGCGGGCACCCCAGACGAGGCGTGTCGAGCCATCCGGTTCATCTGCAAGTTCGACGTAGCCGGTCATGAACGTGCTTTCGGCTGGTACAAAACCCTCTGTGAACGCGTCCGTGAACGTGAGCTTACAGCCGTGCTCGATCTCGAGCCACATTCCCTCGCTTGCGACCTCAGTGCCATCGGGGCCCTGCATGACATTGTTCATGCGTCCACCTGGCCGAAGGTCGAAATCTGCCTTGGTCACGGTCCATGGCTTCGGGCAGAACCACTGCCTAAGAAGCGCAGTTTCGGTCCAGCAACGCCAGACCGCGTCGCGCGGTGCGCCAATGGTGCGCTCGATTTCGAGGACCAAGCCGTCGTTTCGGAGCCGTACGTCAGACATGATCAGTCTCCTTGGGTTGGCGGGATCACTCTGCCGTTGCGGTTGCAGGAGCAGAGGAAATCGGTAATGATATGTTGATATCAACCTAATGTCAGGCTTCCAGTGTTGTCAACCCGAACTTCGAGATGATGCGAGACGATCTTCCCTTAGCTGTAACGCACGAAGTACGCGACCGTTGCCTGTGTCTGCATTTGCAGCGGGCGGCGCGTGCGATCGGGCGGCAATTCGACGAGGCCTTGAAGCCTGTCGGACTTACGAACGGGCAGTATTCGCTACTGGTGTCGTTGAACCGGCCCGAGCCGCCTCGCGTCGGGGATGTTGCACGGGTCTTGGCGATGGACCGTACGACACTGACCGCCAATCTCAAGCCGCTGCAGAGGCGGGGACTGCTTCAGGTGACGACCGACCCGGAGGACCGACGTGGCCGTCGCATATCGCTGACCGATGCGGGCCGGGAATTGCTGGTCCGGGCAGTCCCGATCTGGCGTACCACGCACGATAAAATCGACCGGCTTGTTCCGGTGACGGATGCAGATCGACTGAGGGGCGATCTTCTGGCTCTCACGTTCTGCGAGACTGGCTAGGGTGCCCGGCAATCGATCGGGGTTCGACGCGAACGATCTCGCACCTGCTGGTCAGAGGGACCGGGCAATGTTCAACGCCGTGTGGTACCACGATCAGTTCGCCTTCCTCCAGCGTTTCCTCACGGTCGCGAAATCTCATCAGAAGTCGTCCCTTGTGGACCAGGAACATCTGGTCCTGCTTGGGATGATAGTGCCATGGTTTTTCGCTCTCGTACCGTGCGAGCGTGACTGTCATGTCGTTGATCGTGGCTGTGACTTTGGATTCGTGTGGGCTTTGCAGTGCGGCGAATGCTTGTTCGATACTTTGCTTGCTATAGGCCGATATATGGCGGTTGATGGTCGCTACGTCGCGCATGATCGCCGCGAGCTGGGTTGCTACGTCCAGTTTGTCAGCGGGATATTCTCCGTTCAGTGCTGCCGTCCCGATCGTGAACCCTGCCGCGCCGCTGTCCTTCACGATCTGTATGCGTTCTGGACCATTGATCGAACCGGCAACAATCACGGGCTTGTTCGTCGTGTTGCATACCGTCTGAATTAGACGGGGCACATCTTCGCCGGAGCGCCATGCGAGCAGGTCCAAGCCATGCACACCGGGATGCATTGCGATATTCCCGGCACTTTCTGCGATCTCATCGATGTTACCTTCGAGGATGCTTGGATGACCGTTCACGCGGCCTGGAAACGGGTAATACTCGATTTGTGTTCCCGCAATTATGGGGAGTACATCGTCGATCCGGGTGCCTCCCAGTAGGACGTCTACTCCGATATCGACAGCCGCCTTGGCGGAGGCGACCTCGCTTTCCCTGTCGAGCGACACGACTTCGAGATAACTCGTCGCGCCACCGATCCTGATCGCGGCTGCCAGTATCCTGAGGGCCTCGACTGGGAGGCCGACATCCTTGAAGCCGATGTGGTGCACGCCGGCTGCTAGTGCCGTCTGCAGGTGGTCGGAAGCGTCGGGCACCGTGCGATCGTCGCGGGTCAGCATGAATATGAAGCGGACGCCCATTTCTCAATCTCTTCTGGTCAGCCTCGGTTGCCAACAAGCCGATCGTTGCCGCAAGTTCAACGTTCCTCGCCGACAAACGACCCCTGGACCTCGCCGATCGTCGCCAGCGCCTCACCGGAAAGCGGGCCTTTCGCTGTAGCGGCTAAAGTCGCCTGTAGCTGTGTGAAGTCGGACAGTCCGACGGCCACTGTCGAAAGGCGCGCCTCCGTCAGCGCAAAGCGTACCGCGGCTTCGGGAATCGATGCCACGTGGCCATTTTCGACAAGAGGCAGGAAGCGGTTGCCGCGTTCGTAGTCTCGATCGAATGAGCCACCTGAACCCATGGGGCTTACCGACTTGCTCGCCAACTCGTGAGGCGCGTCCGGACCTCGCAGTGCGCCTCCTGCTACGATGCGAATCGCGACCGTGCCCATCTCAGTTTTGTCTGCACGGGCGAGAAGTTGATGATAATCCTGAGCCGGATAATTCGGCGCGATCGACCTGCCTGCGCTGGGGTTCAGCATGTTGTAGACGACCTGGCTGGTATAGAAGTGGCCGCTATCTATGATCTGCAGGATGGCTTGTGTGTCGCCCATGCCGGTCATGCCGAAGAAGCGTATCCTGCCTGCCTTCTGTAGATCGAGGAATACAGGGACGACTTCTTCGATGATTATTCGAGGTGTCAGGCTGTCCTTGCGGCCGTCCAAGGTAATGGTGTTGTGAAGTTGCATTAGATCGACAGTTTCGCGGCCGAGGCGCGAGAGGCTAGCATCCACGGAGGTGATCATCGCATCGCGGATGGCATGTTTCTGATCGGCTGAGATCTTGAGCTTGGTCGCGATCGTCGGGTTGGCCTTCAATGCCTTCAGGGCGCGACCAAGGTTCTTTTCCGATTCACCGTTGCCATACTGGGCTGCGGTATCGAAGTACGAAATTCCGTTGTCGAGCGCATGGCCTACCGCTCGCTCTTGGTCACTAGAATTGCCGCGTATCATCAACCCACCAACGTTGCCGCAGCCGAAGGCAATTTCAGAGACTTCGATGCCTGTGCGTCCGAGCTTGCGTCTGCGCATGGGGGGGCTCCTGTTCTTCTCGATTTGCGGCAGGATACACCGCTGGCATGATACAACTACAGAATAAAGCGGCTGAGGTCGGTGTTCTTCGCCAAGTCGCCAACATGCGTGTGGACGTAGTCCGAGTCGATTGTCACGACCTTGTCGGCAAGATCGGATGCCTCGAAAGAGATTTCATCCAGCACTCGCTCCATCACCGTCTGCAAGCGCCTGGCTCCAATGTTCTCGACGGTAGAGTTCACCTCGACCGCGATAGCGGCAAGAGCGTCTATGGCATCATCGGTGAAGGTCAGGGCGACGCCTTCCGTCGCCATCAGTGCTACATATTGCTTTATCAGGCTTGCTTCCGGCTCGGTGAGGATGCGGCGAAAGTCTTCCTGGGTCAACGGGCGCAGCTCGACGCGAATCGGCAAGCGTCCCTGAAGTTCGGGCAGGAGATCAGACGGTTTCGAAACATGGAAAGCGCCGGATGCGATAAACAGGATATGGTCTGTTTTGACTGACCCATGCTTGGTGGCGACAGTTGTGCCTTCGATCAAGGGGAGCAGGTCACGCTGGACACCTTCACGGGAAATCTCGCCGGCGCCGCGGTTTGATTCAGACCTTGAGCAAATCTTGTCGACCTCATCGAGAAAAACGATGCCATCGTTCTCGGTCGCACTGATGGCCTCGGCAACGATCTGCTCGTTGTCCAGCAATTTGTCGCTTTCTTCGTTGATCAGCACCTCGTGGCTGTCGGCAACGGTAACCCGCCGCTTGACCTGGCGACCGCCGAAGGCCTTGCCGAGCATGTCAGAGAGGTTGATCATTCCAGCAGAGGCGCCTGGCTGCCCGGGAATCTCGAACATCGGAATACCGCCGGCTGACTCGGATGTCTGGATCTCTATTTCCTTGTCGTTGAGTTCTCCGGCGCGCAGCTTCTTGCGGAAGCTTTCTCGTGTCGCCGGGCCGGAGCCGGGACCGACGAGGGCGTCGAGCACGCGTTCTTCCGCCGCCTTTTCGGCCCGCGCCTTCACTTCCTTGCGTTTCGCAGTGCGGATGAGGCCGATTGCTACCTCGAGAAGGTCGCGAACGATGCTTTCGACGTCGCGCCCGACGTAGCCTACTTCTGTGAACTTGGTTGCTTCTATTTTGATGAAAGGCGCGCCAGCCAGCCGGGCAAGTCGGCGCGAAATTTCGGTCTTTCCCACGCCCGTTGGGCCGATCATCAGGATGTTCTTCGGCAGAACCTCCTCGCGAAGGTCTCCTTCGAGCTGCTGACGGCGCCAGCGATTCCTGAGTGCGATGGCGACGGCGCGTTTGGCGTCGTTCTGGCCGATGATGTAGCGGTCGAGCTCGGAGACGATTTCGCGGGGGGAGAAGTTGGTCATAGAGGCTAACGGTTCCTCACTGGTTCGAATTGCATGATAAGTGCGTCGCCGGTCCTCTCCAGAAGGTCTGGGGCGGGGCGGAAGCCGGCCTTTTCATAGGCGCGGATGGCGCGTGTGTTTCTCGGGTCCGGGTCGATGACTATGCTGCGATGACCTTCGCGCCATAGTTGCTCGCTGAAAGCTCGCAGCACCCTGGAGCCGTATCCCTTGCCGAGTGCGTCCGGCTCGCCGATCGACAGATCGATGCCGACGGCATCGTTGGGAAGCAGAGTGACCCAGGCGTGCTCTGCAAGAGTATGTTCGTCGTCGAGTTGGTCGGCGATGAACCAGACCTGGATATAGCCGAGCGGGCGGTCTCCGATCGTGAAAATATACGGGCGCGTGGTGTCGCGGCCTTCGATCATATCGATGATGTATTCGAGTTCTTCTTCCGGTTCGCCCCACCACTGGCGCCAGTGCGGCTCGGCCATCCAGCGGCTCAGTAACGCCAGATGCTGCATGCTGAGCGGGACGAAGCAGACCTCGAGGCTGGCACCAGTCATCGCTTCGACTCGAGGCTTTCGACTACGAGGTTGGCATTGGTGTAGACGCAGATGTCGGCGGCGATGGCCATGGCCTTGCGGGCAATGGCTTCAGCGTCGAGCGGCTGGTCCAGTAGGGCGCGGGCGGCTGCCAGAGCAAAGCTGCCGCCGGAACCAATTCCCATGACGTCGTGCTCGGGCTCGAGGACGTCGCCGTTGCCGGTGAGAACCAGTGTCACTTCGCGATCGGCGACGATCATCATGGCTTCGAGGCGACGCAGGTAGCGGTCGGTGCGCCAGTCCTTGGCGAGTTCGACGGCGGCGCGGGTAAGCTGTCCGGGGTACTGTTCGAGTTTTGCCTCGAGGCGCTCGAATAGGGTGAAGGCATCCGCTGTGGCGCCAGCGAAGCCTGCTATGACGTCGCCGCGGCCGAGCGAACGGACCTTGCGGGCGTTCGACTTCATCACCGTCTGGCCGAAGCTGACTTGGCCATCGCCGGCAATCACGACCTTGCCATCCTTGCGGACCGTGAGGATCGTCGTGGCGTGCCAGCCGGGAAAGCTCGTGTCATGAGGAGGGGCTGAGTTCATGCGATATTAACTTCGTCCTGGGTCTTCTGTGATATAAGCGTGAAACTTCAGTGCAAACGATGTTGCGGCGCCTGAGACTGGCGCGCATTCGCACAATATAGGCAGTAGAGGCGGTTTTGGCACGTACGGCGACAATAGAGCGGAACACCAAGGAAACGCAGATCCGGGCAACCGTGAACCTGGATGGCACCGGAACATACAAGGTTGCCACGGGTATCGGGTTTCTCGACCATATGTTGGAACAGCTTGCAAGGCACTCGCTCATCGACATCGACCTCGAGGCCAAGGGGGACCTGCATATCGACTTCCACCACACGACCGAGGACTGTGGAATCGTCATTGGTCAAGCTGTTTTGAAAGCGTTAGGAGACCGGGCGGGCATTACAAGATACGGCGATGTGCAGCTTGCCATGGACGAGACATTGACCAGGGTGGCGCTCGATGTGTCGGGGCGACCGTACCTCATCTGGAAGGTGCAGTTCACGCAGCCGAAGCTCGGCGAAATGGACACCGAACTCTTCCGCGAGTGGTTTCAAGCGTTTGCGCAAAACGCAGGAATCACGTTGCACGTCATCAATGAATATGGCGAGAACAACCACCATATCATAGAGACCTGCTACAAGGGGCTTGCGCGGGCGCTCAGGACGGCAATCGCAATAGACGGGCGCCAGGGCAAGCGGGTGCCATCGACCAAGGGTAGTCTCGGGAACTGAGCGATTTGGCTGGTTCGAGACCGGATATGGGGCGCTGAACAATGCTGTTCCGTTACCTCTTCAGCGACATGCAGGTTTCCTACACGGCATACGAGCCCCCTGATGGTCCGGTCGATCGTGTTGAGCGAGCTGCCAAGGTAGAATTCATCAAGGACGGTTTTTCCCTGATGGCTGCACTGCTGCCCCCGGTCTGGCTATTTTCCCACAATCTGTGGCTCGAACTTGTTGCGTACATCGGTGCTGCGCTTGCTGTTCTTGTCGCTCTGGAGGTTGCCGGTGTCGGTGCGGACTGGCAGTTGATCATACTTCTCGCGCTTCACATCTGGTTCGGTTTCGAGGCAGCGAGTGTCCGTCGTTGGAATCTCGAAAGGCAGGGCTGGAGGCGACTCGGGGCGGTCACCGGTTCGTCCTTGCTGGACTGCGAACGCCGGTTTTTCGATGCCTGGCTGTCTGGAGAAGCTGGAGGCGACCACTCGTGATTGTAGCTGGCGCTAGCAAGCGTGTCGTCGTCGTAGATTATGGGTCGGGAAATCTGCACTCTGCTGCGAAGGCGGTGGAACGCGCCGCGGCGGAGAGCGGATGCGCCGCTCGGGTATCGGTGAGTGCCACGCCTGCTGACGTGGCCGTCGCGGACAGGGTCATACTGCCAGGTGTTGGTGCTTTCGGCGATTGCCGGGCCGGGCTCGAAAAGATTCCTGGCATGATGGAGGCGCTCGAAGAGTTTGCGATCGGCAAGGGGCGGCCGTTTCTCGGTATCTGCGTCGGCATGCAGTTGATGGCGGATCGTGGATTGGAATTCGGAGAAACGGCCGGGTTCGGCTGGATTGCCGGAACGGTCGAGCCAATGGTGCCTGCTGATCCAGGCTTGAAGATTCCGCACATGGGATGGAACACGCTGGAGCCTACGAGGGCGCATCCTCTGCTGGCGGGGCTCGAGCTTGGTCAGCGGGGGTTGCACGCCTATTTCGTGCATTCGTTCCAGATGATTCCCGACGATGCCGACATGGTCATCGCGCGCACGGACTACGGTGGTCCGGTGACGGCCATGGTCGGGCGGGACAATCTTGCGGGGACACAGTTCCACCCGGAAAAAAGCCAGCGGCTGGGTCTCGTCCTGCTGGCCAACTTCCTGAACTGGTCGCCGTGAACGTGGCCGGGCCTCGATGAGCCCGGCTCGCCTTCTCAGCGGAGATAGGGACAGAGAACGACTTCGCCGTCGTAGGTGACGATGGTGCCGGTATCCCAATCGAACGAGACGAAATCGTCAGCGCAACGCTGCCAGGCGCCGGAGCGGCGATAGCTTGCGCGCGCAGCCTCCGAGAGGAGGAAGGCTCCGGCTACGACACCAGCACCGATTGCGACGCCGCGGCCCCAACCGGGACGGCGGTAGTAGCGTGGGCCTGGACGAACGTAACGTCGCGGGGCGATGTAGCGGGGGGCGGCATAGCGAGGAGCTGCGCGGAATCCGGGGGCGACAGCACGTCCACGGAAAGCACCGCCGCGGCCGCGGCGTTGTACCTTGATGATTATCGCGCGGTCATCGGTGGCGCTGGCGGCAAGCGCTGAGTTGGTGACCGGGGCGGCACTCGCCGATGGCACGATGAATGCTGCCAAGGCGGTAACGAACGCGGCTGCCACTGCCGCAAGTCTGGCTGGTGCTGACATGACAGTTATCTCTCCTGAACGAGTAGTCGGCGCTTCCCGGTGATCCAATAACGTAGAAAACCATATGTTCCGTCGCTGGTGATGAGCAACGATGATGGCTGAAATGGGAACGCCTTCTCCCAGGGGTCCAGGAGAAGGCGTCAGAGGGCGCTATTGGTTCGAGTCCCGGGCCGGCACGCGATTACTATCGTTGGGCGAGGCTCGAGGCCATGGCGCTATGAGGGCTGGCGGACGAGGGCCGCCAGGGGAGCGAGGCTGGGGAAGCCTCGCTCAAACTGCGATGGAGTAGGGCTCGGACAGGTGCGTGGGGTGTGCATCTGAACTTGCCGGGAACGCCAGGACATTGGTCTCGTCTGCGTCGCCGCGGCGCTGGCGGAACCAGCGCAACGACGTATTCGTGAGCTTCGCCGGATCGCTGACCGGCTGAACGAGGAGACCATCGTCAATATCCAACAAACGAGCTAATTTTTCCTCAATGGCTGTCGCACTGAGATCCGTTTTTACAACCCAGGTCTGGGCAAGGGGGCGTGCCCAGGACTCGCCGAGCGCCATGATGGCGGTGGCAACGGCATGGCGATTGAGGGCAGGGTCGGCCAAGTCGTAGGAGATCAGGAATTCGCGAAGCATTGGGTTTTCTCGGTAGCTGGGGTTTTCAATTCGACGCCATACCGGTGAGCCAGTGGCTCAGAACATAGTGAGAACATAGCCTATCCAATCCCAGGAGTCCAGCGTTTGTTCCAATTTTGTTCTACAGTGAGATCGCATCGGCGCGAAGCCATTGAGGCATCACGCATTCTCATCGAAGAGCGACATCTGGTCGGGGTGAATGGTGCGGGGGATGCGGGTGTGCCGGCCAGCGTCGATGCGATCGAGAAGGCCCGGATAGCGCTCGACGAACAACTTCAACGCCTTGTCACGACTGCCTGGAAAACGCGTCTCCTCCCAGATTTCATATAGTCGGCGGGGGTCGCAGTCATAGCGAATGCATAGCTCCTTCCGACGGATGCGGAGCCAGCGTGCAATCCAGATGTCGATTGCATCCTCTTCGGTGAGGCGGCGTGAGTGGCGCTCTCTCTTCAGGTTCGGTGCGATCAGGTGCGGCTCGGTCATCGACGGTACTTGACTTCGGTTGGCTGGCATTTGAATGAAACACGAAAGTGTAGCAATTCCATGGCGGATTCTGGTTTTGTTCCGCCATCTGGCCTGGCGAAAGACATCCAGTGATCCTGTTTCCCGCTATCGACCTCAAGGACGGTCAATGTGTGCGCCTGAAGCTCGGAGAAATGAGCGAGGCGACGGTCTTCAACGACAATCCGGCGGCGCAGGCCCGCACGTTCGAGCAGCAAGGTTTCCGGTGGCTGCATGTCGTCGACCTCAACGGCGCGTTCGAGGGGCGGCCGGTCAATGGGGCGGCGGTCGAGTCGATTCTTGCGGCCGTGCGGATGCCGGTGCAGCTCGGGGGCGGCATTCGCGACCTTGCAACCGTTGAGATGTGGCTCGGCAAGGGTCTCCGGCGGGTGATCCTCGGGACGGCTGCGGTACGCGATCCGGGGCTGGTGCGCGAGGCATGCCGCAAGTTTCCAGGACAGATCGCGGTCGGGATCGACGCGCGCGGGGGCAAGGTGGCAGTCGAGGGTTGGGCGGAGGCCAGCGAGCTCACGGCAATCGAACTGGCGCAGCGGTTCGAGGATGCGGGCGTGGCGGCGATCATCTACACGGATATCGACAGGGACGGAATTTTGAAGGGTCTTAACCTCGAATCGACGGCGGCGCTGGCGAAGGCGACGTCGATTCCCGTTATCGCGTCGGGGGGGCTTGCCTCGATCGAGGACGTGAAGGCGTTGATGCTGCCGGAGTATGCGATGCTGGAGGGTGCGATCTCGGGCCGCGCGCTCTACGACGGGCGACTCGACCCGGCCGAGGCGATGCGTATCCTCGAGGGTTGATTTCGTTTTGCATTCCGGGTTTGGCGCGCTCATCGCAATATACTAGCGCCATTTACGGCACCGGGGATTAGTGGCCTCCTGGAATCAGGACTTGGTACCAGATACTGACTTCAAGATGCCGCCAAGCGCCCGAACCTGGCAGACGATCATCGCAAGGTGGCACCAGATCGGCGAGCCGGTCGCGCGGGCCTTGCATCGTTCGTAGTCCTCGACGCACTTGAAGGCGGGAGAGGTATAGTCGTCCTTGCCGGCGGCGGCGAGCGCGCGGCGCATGCGGGCCACGTTGTTGCCGAGACGGGTCAGGATCTGCTTCTTCAGATGGTCGGGTAGCCCAGCGAATGCGGCGTCGTCGATGCGTCCGTCCCGTGCGCGTTCGAGCAGGTCGCGTAGCTGGGTATCAGCGACCTTCAGGTTTCTGAGTGCGGTGCGGGTGATGCGGTCCTCGATCTCGCCGGCATCGCGCAGGTCGGCGATCTCGTCGCGGAGGATTTCGAGGTCTTGTGCAGCCAAGTCCCGCTTCCTAGCCCGGTCCTGTATTGCGACGAGTTCGGTGCCCGCCTTTTTTTCCGCCGGGGCCTTCTTTGCCTTATCCGTCGACTTCGCCATCCTGGGCTCCCGCTCCAATCCGTTCCGGGCTCAACATTGGCGCAATTCGCCGCTTGCGTCCAAGCGGTCTCGAATGCGAAGGAATTCCATGCTGAAGATCCGGATCATCCCCTGCCTGGACGTCAAGGACGGCCGCGTCGTCAAGGGCGTCAATTTCGTCGATCTCGTCGATGCCGGCGATCCCGTCGAGGCGGCCGCGGCGTACGATGCCGCGGGTGCCGACGAGCTATGTTTCCTCGACATCACGGCGAGCCACGAGAACCGCGAGACCATCTTCGACATCGTCGAGCGAACGGCGGAGCGGTGCTTCATGCCGCTTACCGTCGGCGGCGGCGTTCGGCAGGTGGAGGACATCCGGCGGCTGCTGGAGGCCGGTGCGGACAAGGTTTCGATCAACACGGCGGCGGTGGCGAGGCGGGAGTTCGTCGGCGAGGCGAGCGCCAAGTTCGGCGCGCAGTGTATTGTCGTCGCGATCGATGCGAAGCAGGTTTCGGGGGACGGCGAGACCGTGCGGTGGGAGATCTTCACGCACGGCGGGCGAAAGCCTACCGGGATCGACGCGGTCGCATATGCGCGCGAGGTGGTGGCGCTCGGGGCGGGCGAGATCCTGCTCACCAGCATGGACCGCGACGGGACCAAGGCGGGTTTCGATCTGGCCCTGACGCGGACGATTGCGGATGCGGTCGGAGTGCCGGTGATCGCGTCGGGCGGCGTCGGCACGCTGGAGCATCTCGTCGACGGGGTGAGAGAGGGGCACGCAAGCGCGGTGCTGGCTGCGTCGATCTTCCACTTCGGGACGTACACGATCGGTGAGGCAAAAGCATTCATGTCTGAGCGGGGAATCGCGGTCCGGTTGGATTGAGGAAGTAGTCTGTTTGATTTTCTCAACATCGGCAGGCCGATGTTGAGGAAGTTCCACGCCAGCGGCGCCACAGGCGGTCGGCCCTGGCGGTTTGCGGCATTCCAAATCTGTTCCCCATAATAGGGGGCGGGACGGCACGGGCCGTCGATTAGTAATTAAGATGGGACCGGAGCCGTCCCGCGCCTGGGGCACTTGTCGCCCGACACCGGTCCATCTCACCAGTGCGGTCACCTGCATTCGTGGCCA
>JBJOGJ010000084.1:0-14515 GCA_046048295.1 Pseudomonadota bacterium
AACCATTCCGGACTCGGGTAAAGATCAAGACCGAGGCTCATTTACCGGACGATCTGACCGCTATCCGCGGCGTCGACAAGTCATTGGCTGCCCAACTCGCGGGCCTCGGGATCACCCGGTTCCGACAAATTGCAGAATGGGAGCCTCAACACGTTCGTGAGGTCAGCGAGAAGCTCGGCCTCGGGCGCAAGATCAGTCGCCAGAACTGGATCGAGCAGGCAGCAGTGCTGGCGGCGGTCGATGCCATCGGGCTACCGACCTCAAGTGTGCGCGAGGCAGTGTCAAACGCGGAGGTTTGCGCCGCTCCCAATGGTCATGCAGCGATCCCCGAGCCGGCGCGTCGTCCTGAGCCGGTGACACAGCCTTCCTCCGGGCTCGATGCCACAGCTGCAGACGCCGGTGCGTCATGCGAACCAACTGGTGCGCAGGTCAGCCTTTCCCGACCTTCGCCTGCTGAACCCGATTCATCGGAGGCAGCGATTGCGGTACCTGTCGACAGGCTGAGACTCATCGATGGCCTCGACGAGACGGCGGAAAGGTTGCTCAACGAGGGCGGCATCACATCCTGGAGGCAGATCGCTGAATGGAGCGCGCAAGACGTCGCGGACTGGCAGCAAAAGATCGGCGGAAGCGTGCAGATCACGAAGACCGGATGGATTGAGCAAGCCGCCATCCTCTCTGCGGGGCAACTGACAAGGTATGCGGAAGAAGAACTGGCGGGCACCGGAACACTGGACGAGCAGCAAGCCGGCAGCAAGGTCCACGCTGTCCGCCGGCGCCCCAGCCTACTCGCCCGGCTGAAAGTCATCGACCCCACGAACGAAGACACCGGTACCCTGTCAGAAACGGAGCACGGCAACAGCAGCGGCCCGCAGCCACCGGTACTCCCCAACAAGGATTACGACGCCAGCCTCAAGGCACTTGTGGCCCGCGCAGACCAGCATCTACGGCAGAATCGCTCCGCCCATCCTCATGTACCGGTCACGGCCATGACTGCAGCCGTGAGGGAACCCGCGCCTGAGCCTCAGGCGGATGAAGCCGCAGCCGAACGCCTCGCTGCAGGCTCCGGGGCGCCACCGCCTGGCCGCACGCTGCGCAACAGGCTCGACAGACTTAGGGTGCGGCCGAGGTTCGATGCCAAGTCATACGCGGCCTACCGAGGCACGCCCGAGGAGGCGATGGTGGAGATCGTGCGGCGGGAGGATGCCGATGCCGCGACGCCCGACGCCAACACCGACGTCGCCCCGAAGGATCGGACCGAATCGTCGGTCCAGACTTCCAGCCGTCTCCTTCGCCTCTTGAATTCGCTGCGTGGCGCCAAGGCTGGTGCCTAGCTCGACGCCACGTTGTGCAAGTCCGGTCGGGTAATTCGGTATCTTGCCGATGTTGCCTGAGGTGCTTGTTGCCAACTCGGGCAAGCCCGTGGCGCGATCCGCGCATCAGGCGGTGAATTAACCCAGGAGACGGCGGAACAGTGACTTCGGGCTTTTCCTTGCTGGCAGCTTGATCGAGCTCTGCTTTTTCGGGAGAACGCGCATGGGCGAGGTAAACTGAACCCCCATCTCCCGGCCATTCTGCCAGGCTATGCGGCAGTTCACTTCGACCCTTTCATAGGGCATGAAAAGCCGGAAGGTGTCCGGCAGGTCATCCAGTCTGCCATCGTCCCTGCCGGCTTCGAGTACGAGCATGGCGCCCGATGACGACTGATCGGCTATCGTGCAGCGGATGCCGTTCGACTGCCCGCTCATGATGACCTGCCCCATGCGGCGCGTTTCTCGCCGCTGCTCGAACCTGGCTTCCGCTTGAGCAGCCAAGTTCTTTTGACCGGATGTCTCGCTCAGACGCTGCATCTGTATCTGCTCCACACCTCGAGTGATCGAATGCAGGGCATTGTGACGAGTACGCATTAATTGAAATTTCTCAGTAACGCTAAAACTGTATGTAAACTTTGTGCAAGAATATCTATTATCTATTCTTCATGTCTCACATTACAAATTAGTTTTCGGCAACTCTTCGAACGCACTTTCGGCGTTTCTATTGCTCATGCAACGTCCGTCAAAGTATCGACTCAGGATAAACTTCAAAATTCTTGTTTTGCGCCTTTTATTTGAACCTCGACTCTGTCACCCTACAACCTATGAGGGCATTATCCAGAGTCTCTACAACTCGTCAAGTGGCAGCCCTGGCGCTCGCGGGACTGCTTGCTTCATTCGCCACAGTGGCCCCCAGTGCACGCACAGGTAGCGACATAGCGGGAATTGCCCGCGTTATCGACGGTGACACGCTGGAGATCCAAGGCATTCGTGTCCGGCTCGAAGGAATCGATGCGCCGGAATCAGACCAGAACTGCGGCGGCCTTGACCGAACCTGGCTTTGCGGCATCGCCGCCACGCAGCTGCTGGAGAAACTCACCGCACGGTCAGAAGTTCACTGTGTCTCACACGGCACCGACCGCTATCGCCGGATGCTCGGACATTGCCTGGCCAATGGTGTCGACCTCAACGCGGAAATGGTGCGCAAGGGGATGGCGTGGGCTTTCGTCAGGTACTCCGCGACCTATATCGCCGTGGAAGCGAGCGCCAGGGCGCAGCAGATCGGGATCTGGCAAGGTGCTTCACAGCCGGCCTGGGAGTTTCGTGCCCGGCGGTGGCACGTCGCCGAGGCGGAGGCTCCGAAAGGGTGTGCAATCAAGGGCAACATTTCACGCAACGGCCACTTCTACCACCTGCCGTGGAGTCCCTTCTATGGCCGCGTCAAGATCAGTCCAGAGCGTGGCGAGCGATGGTTCTGCAGCGAGGCTGAGGCGCTTGCGGCGGGCTGGCTGCCGGCAGGCGTGCACTGAAGCAGCTCAGGCCCCGCCTGCGGACCGTGCCAAAATTGCGCCGGGCGCCGGCTCGGGACGGTGGCCCGACCACGCCACGAACTGATCGGGCCGCACGAGGATGAGCGGGGCACCGTATCGGTTCCGTCCATTGGCGAGCGTGTCGCTGACGATCTTCAGCGGAATGCCGAGATCGAGTGCAGCGGACTCGAAGGACTGCGCTGCGCCATCCTCGGCTCCGAAGTCGAGAAGTGTGAACCCATACCCCAGCTCCTCGTATACGTTCCGGCCCGAACTGAGGAGCTGCGGCGGCAAGTGATGACCGGCGCGGGCCTCGAAGGTGTGCTCGCCGTGGGCGCTACAGCGGCCTCCCGGCGGTCCGAAAACGATGTCGGAGCCCTCATAGTGCGGTTCGTAAGCGTGCGTGCGGTCGGAATACTCTGATTTCAAAGAAGCCCATGCCCGCTCGAATTCCGCCTTGTCGTGGTCCGGATTGTAGCGCGCATAGAATTCTCCATCGTGCCTGATCCTGGCGGCGATGAAATCCTCGCCGACGTCCCGGAACACCGGACGGCGCTCCGCGTCATAGCTGTCGAGAAGCTGCTCGCTGCCCCAGCCTTGCAGCCGCGCGGCCAGTTTCCAGCCGAGATTACGAATGTCCTCGAGACCATTGTTGAGGCCGAAGCCGCCGTAGGGAGGGTGGCTGTGGGCAGCGTCACCGGCAATGAAGATCCGACCGTCGCGGTAGCGTTCGGCCAACTCGACACGCAGGTCCCAGAAACCGACGTGATCGAATTCGCAGGCGAACTCGAAGCCGGCCACGCGCTGCAACATGGCGTGGAAATCGAAGTTCTCGCGGGTGGTGTCGCGGGGGACTGGAGAATGGAAGAACCAGCTTTCACCGACATCGACGCGCCCGAAGAACTGCCAGTAGCCGTTCAGATCCGGGTGCATGACCCTGTATGTCGAGCGCTCCGGATAACACTTCAGCTTCTCGTGCAGCTCACGCGAGCGAAAAACGCAGAGCACCATCAACTCGTCGAACGCTGTTCCATCGCGGGGGATGCCCGACTGCTCGCGCACCACGGAATGCCCGCCGTCACAGCCGACCACGTAGTCCGCCTCGATCACCTCTATGCCGGTTCCGTTCTCGGTAGCGGCATGCACCCGCACGCCTTCGCGATCCTGCTCGACGCGCGACACCTTCCAGCCGAATCGCGCATCGACGGTGGGCAATGCGGCAACCTTCTCGCGCAGCACCTTTTCCATCTGGTACTGCGGCAGGCGCTCGTTCTTCTGGAAGTAGTACTGGTTCACGACGCTGCGGCCTTCGCCCACGTGCCAATATGGGCTCAGAAGGTGGCGATAGGAGACGAACTCGCCGATGGGCGAACTCTTGGGCATGACGCGTGCCGCGCGGATCTCGTCGATCAGGCCCCAGAAGTAGAAATGCTCCAATGAGCGCTGCGTAAGATTCTGGCCCTTCGGAATGGAGGACAGGCCGACGCGGGCCTCGAAGAGCACTGTCGTAATGCCACGCAGGCCGAGTTCCACTGCGAGGCCCACGCCTACCGGGCCGCCACCCACAATTACGACCTGACACCGCGCCGGCATGCTCCCTCCATCGACTTCGACACCCTGCTCACCCCGAACGTTTTCCAACGCGGCGCGAGAAAGTGCAACCGTGCGCCAGGAGAGTGCCGTAAGCGCTGTGGGCCCTGGCCATTACGAGGGGTCGGGCAGCTCCAGCATCATGTCGCCCAGGATACCCTTCCATGCGGCGTCGATCTGCCAACTCTCAATCAAGCCTTCCATCATCAGGTCGAGGTCGGCCGTGGTCCGCGCGCCGAGGCGCGCGATCTCGAGCAACATGTGTGCGTGCTCGATTTCCACCTCCGAGTGCTCCTTGGCGTTGAGCTGCTTGTGAAAGGGCACGCCAAGCTCCGCTTCGAGTTTCCTGCCCATGCGGTAGGACATGCCACCCTCAGGCACCCATTCGGACGAATTCGAAACTTCCAGGGCCGAGCAAGCAGAAACAGCCTTGATCCATGGGCTATCCTTCACGAGATGAATCCAGGCATAGGTCGCCATCAACGTGCCCTCGCGCGGTTTCGAATTGCGAAAGTCTTCGAGGGTAAGACCGATCTCCCTGCATTCGAGGATCTGAAGAGTATAGTGATCGGGCGCGTCGCGCTCGGTATTGCCCTTGAGCTCGTCCTCCTCATGCTCCCAGATCAGCTTTTTCACGCTCATCGGGGCAAGGCCCTGTGCAAAGGCCCAACAGTCCCGGCGGTTGAGAATCCAATGAGACTTCTGGAGCTCGTACACCTGCATGCGCTCGCGTGTGAGAGGAATCGAGAGTATGCGCCGGTACTGCGGCGTATCGAACTGTGCGATGGCGCGGCGCCGCACCTCACTGGCAAAGGCCTTCAGGTCGAGCTTGGTGTTGACGGCTTCAGCTGCGCTCATGGTTTCCTCCGGGCCTGGTCCTGTCATTGTGTTCTGCATTCAAACCGCCCGTGCTTCACCCGGGCGCGGCATTTCCTGCGCTTCTGCGAGTCGCCGCCATTGCTTTATGGGTCTATCGGCGACGGCCAACTCCATCTCACGCCAGAAGACCCGCCTCAGAAAGACGATGCCCTGGTCCGACTTGCCGAGGCGCTCGCGTACACGATCAGCGTTTGCGCCCTGCCCGATGGCGGCGACGTAGTCCTGCGCAGAGGTCAACTGGATGATCCGGTCGTCAGGATAGTCGCCCCGAAGAAGCAGATCGTCGTGATGCATGGCAGGGTCGTAGCCACCAACGGTCTCAAAGAATCTGGCGAAGCGTTCGCGCGCCGCCTCGTCTTCGGCATTCAAGGCATAGATACCAAGCCGCAGAGTGCGGCGCTCATCGACCGGCACGCGCCATACGCAAGTGTCTATCCAGGGATCACCCGGAAGACCCGGAATGACGATGTGGTTGTAGTTCGGGAACGTCCAGTCGCTGATGCGCACATTGTCGGGACCGCGCTGCGCGATCTGCCTTATGCCGGCGTCCGTCTCCTCGTAAGACAGTGCGGGAATGGCCGCCGTGACGGCCGCCCCGAACGGGCCGACCTTTCCGGCGTGGTGGACGAAGCTGACGTGTACGGCGTCGAGCGAATTCTCGACGAGCTGGAACCAGTTGCAGGGCCAGATCTCCTGGCGTCCGAAGGACACTACACCCGGGCGCTCGAGCGCCGCCTTGCGAGGAAGATCGAACACGGGCGGCTCGCCTTCTCCCATGTATGCGAAGATGAGTCCGCCGTACTCGCGCGTCGGATAGCCGGCGATCCGGATCTTCGACGCGGTCTCCGGGCCTTCCGCCGGTGCCTCGGTACATTGGCCGGCACCATCGAATTTCCAGCCATGATAGATACAGCGAATCTCTTCACCCTGGACCCAGCCGGTGTGCAAAACAGTACACCGATGGGCACAGCGGCCGCCGACGAGATGCACCTTGCCGCTATCCCCGCGATAGAGAGTCAACTCCTCTCCCAGTATCTTAACGGGCAAAGCCTTGCCGATATCGAGACGGGCCGACACTGCGACCGGATGCCAGAAGTGGCGCAGGAGGCGGCCCATGTCGGTGCCAGGTCCGCACTCCGACAGACGTCGCAGACGTTCGGCATGGTGTGATTGCGCGTCGGTTTCGGGCATATGCTCGCTCACTGGATCAGTAAGGACGGTCGAGGAACCTTAGTTTCCCCTTCCACTTTGCTTCGATGGTATCGGAGTACGTGCGCGGCACGGAGTTCACTGCGGGGAAATCATCTTTCCAATGCCAGGGTTTAACGGCGTAGATGATGATACGGGAAGTCGTGATGTCGCCTGCCGCACGCTTCTCAGGGCTGATAAGCGGATCGATATGCCCAGAGTAGCACCCATCGATTATGTCGGTTCCCGTCCGCGGGTCCCAGCGCGTCGCCAAGGCCCAGAGCACATCGGCAGTGTCCGTGATGTCGATATCATCGTCGACGACGATGGTGATGCGACCCAGATAGGCGCCGGGTCCGGCACCCGTCGCGACCAGGCCCGCCATCTTTGCGTGACCGGCATGCAGCTGCCTGATGGAGACTATATTGATGAAGCTTACGCCACCGCCATCAGGTTTCCAGACACCCGTGACACCTGGAACTCCAGCAGCCTCGAGAGCGTCCCACAGTGCACCCATGCGCACGAGACTTGGCTGCCTGCCCTTGAAGGTCGGCTTCGCCGGCGGCTGCCCGGTGACGATAGGGTCATTGCGGTGATATATCGCCCCGACCTTGAGCACCGGCTCAGGATGGGCGCTGGTCGCATAGTAGCCTGGCCATTCGGCAAACGGGCCTTCATCGCGCACTTCCTGCCATGGCGGAGGCATGAATCCTTCAAAGACGAGTTCTGCATCCGCGGGAATCGGCAGTCCGGTCAATTCACCCAGAACGACGTCAATCGGCGCACCTATCCGGCCACCAGCCCAGTCGTATTCAGAAGCTCCGAAGCGTGACGGCGTACTCGCCACCATTCCGAGGATGGGTGCCTGTCCGACCGAAATTACCATCGGGCAAGGCTCGCCCTTCGCCCAGTATTTCTCACGGATAAGGCTGCCGTGCTTGCCGGGCTCGATGAAGACGCTCAGCGTCTTGTCGTCCTGCACCATGACGCGATAGGTGCCGAGGTTGACCCAGCCGGTGTCCGGGTCCTTGTTTATCACGACACATTCGGTTCCGATGTAGCGGCCACCATCGTGCTCGTGCCAGTGGCCGGCGGGAAAGGCGCGGACATCGACGGCATCGCCACGAATAATATTCTCAAGCACCGCGCCATCGTTGACCGGACGTGGCGAAATGGGAGCACCCTCCCACTTCTCGGTGGACCTCAGCTTCTTCAGCGCATCCATGCTGACGTCGCCGTTGAAGATTCTCTGGAACCGCACATTCATGAGCACGCGGTGCCCTGGCGGGTGGCCAGGGATGTCCTCGAACAGGAGCAAAGGCGGGTGGCGGTGGCGAAGGCTCAATTCATAAAGTGCCCCCATCTCGAGGTAAGGATCGGCGCCGCGCACCACTTCCAACTCATCTCGCCTTCGCGCGATCTCAATCAGTGCTCTGAGATCTCCGAGCGCCGCGTTCACTTCCTCGGCAGTCGGCTCACCTGGCGCCGAATCCATCATTGAGCGCACCCGCCGCTAGCCCGCGTGATTCTCAAGAAGCTCTCCAAGGAAATCGCGGAACCGCCGGTCGATCGCCCAGCTCTTCTTGGCGCCCGACAGTATCTGGTTACATTCTTCTTTTGTGTGGGCATGCATGTGCGCCACCTTCAGCAGCAGCGTCGCATGCTCCAGTTCGGCAACCATATGTTCGGCATTCGAGTCCTGCTTGCGCACAGGAATGCCGAGATCCTTTTCGAGCTTGAGCGCCATCCGACGTGAAAGGGCCCCCCCTTTTACGATGTCGTCGGAATTCGAAAACTCAAGTGCTGCCGACGCCGCAAAGGCTTCCAGCCAGGTGCCCGACGTCGCGAGGTAATTCCACGCATAGAACGCGGTCAACGAACCGTCGAGCGTCGGTGCGCTGTAATAGTTCTCCGGCGTCAGACCCAGGTTCTCGCCCTGCTTGATCGCGAGTTCATAGTGATTGAGCCCGCCGCGATCCGGCACACCATCGAGTTCCTCCTCCTCGTGCTCCCAGACGAGCTTCTTGACGTCGATCGGGGAACGCGCCTGGACATAGCCCCAGCAGTCGCGCCGGTTGAGGTTGAACTGGGCATGCTGCATAAAGAATTGCTGGGCGCCCTTCTGGGTGTAGGGGGCGGCGAACATGCGCCGGTATGCAGCCGAATCGAACTGCGCATTGGCGAGCTCGACCAGCTCCTGTTCGAGCGCTTCGAGCGCCTTGGTGTCTTTTTTCGTCTTGGTGGTCACGTTCGTTTCCTCATTTGTCGTCACAGTCTGACTCAGTTCGATGCCGGCTCTTCGCGATAGAGCCCGAAAGGCTTCATGATGGGAATATCGTTCACCGAGAACAGGAACGCCGGCTCCGTCTCAGACAGGTTCTCATGCGCGTGCCAAGACCAATTCGGCACAACAAAGGTATCGTGACGCCCCCACTCCATTCTGGAGTCGCCGCACTTCGTGCACCCTGCGCCACCAACGACGAAATACACCGCGCTCGACGTGTGGCGATGCATTTCGCCCTTGAAGCCAGGCGGCAGCATCTGCGCCCAGCAGCCCAAGGTCGCGAGCGTCGAACCACCGGTATCGGGATTGCAGTACTCTAGCGCGATGCCATCGAACGGGCTCGGCTTCGCCGAGGCGAGACTATCCAGCCGACGGCGAACCTCAGCCCACGGAAAACGGTTCACCTGTCCGCCAGCACCAACCGTGCCGCCAACCGGCCGCAACAGCGGCGAGCCAGCGAGAACGCCGGTCGTCTCCTGTTGCATTTCCTCGCCCAACTCCTCGTAGAAGGTCTGGTTGAGCATCATCATCAAGGGCACGTCGAGCGCGTCGAGCCATACTGCCGGCCGGTCGGATCGATTGTGATGATCGTGCCACCGCCAGCCCGGGGTGAGAATGAGATCGTAGGGCTCCATCGGCAACGGCTCGCCGTCGACCACGGTGAAAACGTCCTTCGAACCGTCGATGACGAAGCGCAGGGCGGTTATGGAATGACGATGCGCCCAGGCGATCTCCCCTGGACCGATGGTCTGCAAGCCGACCACCATCGTGTGCGTGGCGCCGCGCGGCAGCGTCGGGTTCTTCAGCGTGAGGCTTCTCCGCGCGGTGAAGCTCTCAGGCATGGCTTCGAGAGACTGGACGAGGAATGGCTCCATCGTCGACCAACGCCAGATGAAGGGGTCGCCACCAGGCTTCGGTTCGATGCTGACGTTGCTCGACGGCCCGATCGTGGCGTTGTCAGGCCGCGTGGCGCCTACCTGCCACTGGCCGAAGACGCTGGCTTCGGCCATACGCGCCTCGAGTGCCTGCAACTCGGCCGCAGCTCCCTCCTTCGATGACTGATCCATAGCCGGCGCTCCAACTCGCCCCGATTGCCAACAGCATACTTCACGTTAGCCGTGACCTCAAAATTTGAAAAGCATTTCCTCGAATGAAATTTCGTTCTAGGCTCGGGACCGGCTGTACGCCGTGGCGGGGCACAAGAAACCCGCATCAAGGCCAGGAGAGGAGACGATCCATGCAATGGTATCGCGTGAGCGTGTCTGCGCTGACCGCCATGTTCGTCGCCGTGGCGCTCGACGCCGGCGACGCCAGCGAGGATTTCGCCGGCAAGACAATAACAATTGCGGTAGGTTCCGCGGAGGGGGGCAGCTACGACGCCTACGCACGCCTCACGGCACGCCACCTCGGCAAGCATATCCCCGGCAATCCATCCGTGGTTCCGAAGAACATGCCCGGCGCGGCCGGAACCCGGGTAGCGAACTACGTGTATTCCGTCGCGCCGAAAGACGGGACCTACCTTGGCGCAACGCTGAATTCCGTACCTCTGACGCAGATCATGCAGCCCGCGAAGGCGAAGTACGAGAGCGCCAAATTCAACTGGATCGGGGCACTGAACTCGCCGGCAAACGTACTTGCGACCTGGCATGCGGCCAACATCAGGACGATCGAGGACGCGAAGAAGCGAGAAGTGCTGATCGGTGCGACAACGGCCGGGACGACAATGGAGATGTACCCGCTGCTCGCCAACCGCTTCCTCGGGACGAAGTTCAAGGTTGTGCTCGGCTACCGGGCGGGGAAAGGCGTGAACCTCGCCATGGAGCGCGGGGAGGTTGAAGGCCGCGGCTCGAATTCCTGGCTCTCATACAAAATGCAAGACGCGAGCTGGGTAGAGCAGAACAAGCTCAACGTGCTGTTCCAGATGACGCTGAAACGCGACGACGACCTGAAGGATGTGCCGACGCTCATAGAGCTAGCTGCAAACGATGAAGACCGTCAGGCAATCGCGGTGCTCGCGAAGACCGAGACCATCGGCCGATCCGTAATGGCACCGCCCGGCGTTCCGAAGGACACTGTTGCCACGTTGCGAAAGGCTTTCGAGACCATGCTCAGGGACAAGGAGATGCTGGCAGATGCCAGCAAGGCCATGCTTGAGATAAAGCCCATCCAGGGGTTGGAGCTGCAGGAAATGGTGGAAAGCATCTTCCGCACGCCACAACCGATCATGGAGAAGTTCCTGGCGGCCGTGCGCACGGGCAAGAAATAAGGCGACGGAGGAAATGGCGATGGCACGTGGCAGCAATCTCGAGCAGATGCGGGTGGAAGCTCTCGGCGATCTGCGCCGCTGCCTGGAACTCGCCAAGGAACTCGATAACATCAGGATCATCGAAGGGGCGGACTGGGATCTCGAAATCGGCGCGCTCTATGAACTCAGCCTGGAGAAGGAGGATCCACCGATACTCGTGTTCGACAAGATCAAGGGCTATCCGGCCGGATTCAGGGTTGCAGTGAACGTACGGTCCTCGCAGGTCTTCGTCACGGGAACGGGGCTCGAGGCGGTACAGAACTACCGCAAGCACAGGCGCAAGAAATCGGAACCGATTCCACCCAAGACCGTCGCGAGCGGTCCGATCCTGGAAAACGTCCTGGAAGGCAAGGCAGTCGATACCTCCATATTCCCGACGCCGAAGTGGCACCAGGACGACGGCGGCCGATACATCGGTACCGAATGCATGGTGATTACGAAGGATCCCGATTCCGGTTGGGTGAACGCCGGTACCTATCGCGTTCAGGTGCACGACGACAGGACTCTGGTGCCGTTCATTGAGCCGGGCAAGCACGGCGATGTCATACGGAAGAAGTACTGGGCAAAGGGCGAAGCCTGCCCAATGGTAATCACCGCCGGGCAGGCGCCGGCCCTCGGCGCGGCAGCAGCATCAACTGCGGCACCCGGTATCTGCGAGTTCGCCATCGCGGGCGCGCGCATCGGCCGGGCGATCGAGGTTATCGAGGGCAAGCACACAGGCGTGCCCTTTCCTGCCGACGCGGAAATCGCGTTCGAGGGTTTCATGCCGCCGCCGCAGGAACAGACGGCAGCGGAAGGACCGTTCGGCGAGTGGCCGGGCTATTATGCGTCGAACACGAGGCCGGAGCCGGTGTTCAACGTAAAGGCAATCTATCATCGCGATGACCCGATCATCGTCGGTGCTCCCCCGATGCGCCCCGTGCTGCCGGGATTCTGGTACGGCACGGGAGGATCAGCGCACTTCCGCTCGGCGGCGCTTTGGGACGAACTCGAGGCGGCTGGAGTCGCAGGAATCAAGGGCGTATACACGGTTCCTGGCGGAGGCCCCCGCTTCATCCGCGTCATCTCTATCGAACAACTTCATGCCGGCCATGCAAAGATGGTGGGGATGGTGGCGGCCGGCTGCGGCTCCAGCGCCTATCTCGGCCGCGTCATCGTCATCGTCGATGACGACATCGACATCACGAAGCCGGCCGAGGTGATGTGGGCGATTGCCACGCGATGGGATCCGAAAACACAGACCGACATCATCGACGGCTGCTGGACCGGCTACATCGACCCCATGCTGCAGCCAAGCCGACGCGACAGCGGCGACCTAACCAACAGTCGCATCATCATATACGCCGTGCGGCCATGGCACTGGAAAGAGGAGTATCCGAAGGTCAACATGGTGGCGAAGTCCTATGCCGAAGACGTGCGCAAGAAGTGGGCGAAGGCTCTCGACTTCCTGGACGACTGAGCTCAGGATTCCGGTTGGCAGGGGTTGGCAGCGGATGTATGCCTATCAGTAATCAGAATGCGTTGATGGTATTGAATCAAGATCAGGTTCGGCTCGACCAGGGCCACCCGAAAAACTGACCGGAGGAGCATCACTGTGGCCGATCATATCAATTTTCCTTATCGCGCGCCGAGCCATTTGCCATTCCTGCACGTCGTGTCCGAATCCGGCTCGTGGGAAAAGTACGGCCTCGACGTGAACTACAAGTACAAGATCTCGTCCAAGGACGCACATCTGACTGTGCCGACGATGGAAACGGAGTTTGTCGGCGGCAATCACGTCTCAACCTATGCGCACCGTGCACATGGAGACAGCTGGGTGTATCTGGGGCAGACTCTTAATTCAACGAACTGCCGGCTGGTAGCACGCGCCGATTCCGATATTTTCTCGGTGTCGGATCTCAAGGGCAAGAAGATCGGCACTCGCGGCATGCACCCGGGGCTTAACGACTGGCTCTACCTCAAGCAGCGCGGTCTCGATGTCGATCGCGACGACTTCGAATTCGTCAGTCAGGTCGCCTATAAGCCGGGTACTATGGATCCCGTCGAGGGCGAGAACCCAGAGCTCAAGAAGCCTGTCTGGCAGTGGGTGCGCGACGGCATCGTTGATGCCGCCTTCGTAACGCCGCCCGGCTGCGTTTTTGCCCAGCGCGCAGGACTTCGCGTCATCGACGTGGAGCCGCTACCGATGATCTGGTTCACTACGATCTCCACCTCGGCTGCGTTCATCGAAAAGCACCCGGACATCGTCGACCGCTTTCTCAAGGGCCTGCTCGAGGGCGTGCATTACTTCAAGACGCACCGGAAAGAGGCAACCAAGATCATCAAGGAAATGTACACGACCGAAGGCACCCTCGACGACGAAACGGCGGACTTTCTCTATCGCGATATCGCGCGGACGTTGGAGCCGAAGTTGTACCCGAGCATGCAGGCAATCTCGAACGTCTACGAGGAGGCGATCCGCCAGAACAAGGACGCCGCCAAGGTCAATCCGATGGAACTTTGGAACCTGCACTTCCTGCGCAAGATCGACGACAGCGGCTTCATCAACAATCTGTACGGCCGCAACACCTGACAGGTGGCCCATCGGGCGCCAACGGCGCCCGATTGCCGCGTTCGAGGCTTGCCGTCAGTCGATCGGCAGGCCGTTCTTCTTCTTGAGGCCATTGACCATTGTCAGGTCCTCCTTCTTCACCTTCACCAACCGATCGACGACCTTCTGCACGTAGGCACCCGTCAGCGGCGTGTAGTCCTCGCCGATCTCGTTGTGAACGACCTTCAGTACACTGGGGTCTCTGCTGGCCTTCATGAACGCGGTGCGATAGACTTCGACGATATCGTCGGGCGTTCCGGGCGGCAGCGCCATCCACTTGTTGACGACGATGTCATCGAGGAAGTTCTCGAACGCCGCTCGCGCGTTGGCGGGCAATTTCGGCAACAGAGTATCAGTGAGAAGCGGAACATCGGGGAAGCTCGACCGGCGCTTGCGACTACCGTCCTCGGATACCAGCCCCATCTGCGCGATGGGAACGAACAGGTTGTTCTCCATTACCGGCTTGATGGTGAAGATGCTGATGTTGTCGAACATCTGCAGCTCGCCGCTGCGCGCGGCGAGTATGATGGCCGGCGAGCCGGAGTACCCCACGACGTATCGGATGTTCCAGCCCAGGTATTCCTTGGCCCACATGCTGATCATGATGCCTGAGCGCGTTCCGTCGACATCGCCATATGTAAGTGACTTGGCCTTGGGGTCCTGGAGGCGATCCTTCGCATCGGCGCGAACTAGGAAGACGACGCCGATATTGTCCGTCTTCACAGTCTTTGAGACAGAGATGCGGTTCGCGTAGCGGAGGCTTTGGATCATCGGTTGGATTGATCTAAGCGGCTTGCCTCTGATGTTGCAAGCGTCTTCTCTCGAACGTCTTTCGTT
>JBJOGJ010000085.1:0-14432 GCA_046048295.1 Pseudomonadota bacterium
CGGGCATGGCGTGCACCAGGTGCTGGCGGCGGACCAGGGGCCGCTGCTGGCCCACACACCGCTGACGCTGGCCGAGACGGCATCGGTATTCGGCGAGATGCTGACGTTCAAGGGGTTGCTCAAGGAGGCAACGGATCCGAAGGAGCGCAAGGCGCTGCTCGCCGGCAAGGCCGAGGACATGATCAACACGGTGGTGCGCCAGATCGCGTTCTACAGCTTCGAGCGCAAGGTGCACGAGGGGCGGCGGCAGGGCGAACTGACGAGCGATCAACTCAATGAGTTCTGGCTCGAGGTTCAACGGGAGTCGCTCGGCGACGCGATCCGGCTGAACGACGGCTACGAGGTGTTCTGGGCCTACATTCCGCACTTCATCCATTCGCCCTTCTACGTCTACGCCTACGCGTTCGGTGACTGCCTGGTGAACTCGCTCTACGCGCTCTACGAGGAGGCGCATCCGGGCTTCGTCGGCAAGTACTTCGACATGCTGAAGGCCGGCGGCTCCAAGCATCATTCCGAGCTGCTGGCGCCATTCGGGCTCGATGCGACGGATCCCGAGTTCTGGGCAAAGGGCCTGAGCGTGCTCGAGGGGCTGATCGACGAACTCGAACGGATGGAACGGGTGGCATGATGCGGGTGGCACTCGCGGGGCGGAGTTCCTAAATCTCGTCCATGCTCAAGGACATCCGGAACTTCATTAGCGATCTCATCGGCGAAGCAGTGCCCGCCGTTCTCGACGGCGAGGAGGAGCGGGTCGCCTGCGCGGCCCTGCTCGTGCATGCGGCGCGAATCGACGGCGGCCTATCGGAGGCTGAGGAGGCGAAGGCCAGGGAAATCCTTGCCGGGCGCTTCGGCCTCACAAGCGAAGAAACCGATACGCTCATTTCCGAGGCGGCAGCGCGTGAAGCGGAAGCGGTTGATGTGCACCGCTTCACGCGCGTGCTCTACCGGCATCTTGACCGCGAGGGGCGCAAGGAGATCGTGCGGCTGTTATGGGAGATCACGCACGCTGATGGCTCGATCGACCATGAGGAACGTGGCGTCGTAGGGCTGGTGGCGCGGTTGCTGCATGTCGAGGTTCACGATGCCGTTGCACTCAGGCGGTCGGTTTCGCGGGGGAATGCGGACTAGGATCGTTGGCGGCAGCGAGCGAGGCGAGCGCGCTTGCGATGGTCAGGTCGTAGGTTGCCAGAGGCGGTTTGATGGCGTGTGCGAAGAGGGCCAAGCGCATGTCGTGCGTCGTGCCGGTCAGGATCATGCGGGCGTCGCGGCGGGCGAGCTTGCGGGCGATGCCATCGATGGTGTGGGCGGCAGAGGAATCGACGAAGGGCACGTCCGTGAAGTCGAGAATGAGGACGCGGTTGTGTTCCGAAATCCGGTCGAGCACCGTTTCCAGAGCGGCTGCTGCGCCAAAGAAGAATGCGCCCCGGATGCGGTAGACGACGGCATCGTTCGATTTCTGTGTCGCGTGGTCATAGGGCTGGCGGTCGGCGCTCCTCTCGTCGGGGCTGTCCTCGAAGACGAGTGGGGGCTGGGTCTCGATGGCGGTGACGTTGGAAATGCGGTGGATGAAGAGGACCGAACCAAGTGCGAAGCCGACGATGATCGCTTCGGTGAGGTCGCGGAAAACCGTCAGCAGGAATGTTATCGCCAGGACAGACGCCTCGCCGCTTGACGAGCGCCATAGCGCTGCAATCGCGGACTTCTCCACCATCGTCCATGCGACAACGGCGAGGACACCGGCGAGCGCCGCAAGGGGAATGTAACTCGCCAGGGGGGCTGCTATCAGAACGAAGGCCAGGAGGAAGAAGGCGTGCAGCATGCCGGCAAGCGGGCCGTGGGCACCGGCCCGGACGTTTGTCGCGGTGCGCGCGATGGTGCCGGTGGCGCAGATTCCTCCGAACAGTCCCGAGGCAATGTTGGCGAAGCCCTGCGCGACGAGTTCGCAGTTGGAGCGATGCCGGCGACCGGTCATGCCGTCGGCAACGAGGGCTGAAAGGAGCGCCTCGATGGAGCGAGGAGCGCAAATGCAAAGGCGCTCGGGAGCACGTCCCGAACCTTCTCCCAGCTCACTCGCGGCAGCGCTGGCACAGGCAGTGACTGCGGAATGCCGCCGAATTCCGAACCGATTGTGGCGAGCGGCAATGCCAGGGCCCAGGTGGCAAGCGCTGCGGCGGCGACGGCGATGAGCATGCCGGGCCAGTTCGGCCGCAACTGACGCATGACGGCAATGATCAGGATCGTCGACAGGGAGACGGCAATCGTCGTCGCATCGGCGGTGGGGAGGCTCGCTGCCAATGCCGGAAGCTTGTCGATGAGCGGACCGGGCTCCGGACCAGGCAGCGTGAGGCCCAGCAGATTGCGGATCTGGCTGGCAAAGATGATAGCGGCGATGCCGGCGGTGAAGCCGACGGTGACGGGGTAGGGAATGAACTTGATGAATGTGCCTAGCCGAAGAAACCCGATCACAAGGAGTATGACGCCCGAAAGCATTGTGGCGAGGATCAGGCCATCCATGCCATGCTCCTGGACCGTGGCGGCCACGAGTACGATGAAGGCACCGGCAGGGCCACCAACCTGGAAGCGGCTGCCGCCGAGGGCAGAGATCAGGAAGCCGCCGATAATTGCCGTATACAGACCTTGAGCGGGCGTAGCGCCGGAGGCGATTGCAATCGCCATCGAGAGCGGAAGTGCCACGATCGCAACGGTGAGGCCTGCTACCGCGTCGGCCTTGAACTGAGCGAGTCCATAACCTTCGCGGAGCACAGTAACGATCTTGGGCGTGAACAGCTCTGCCCACGTGGCCGGTTTGGGTGCAAGTCGATTGTCGGTGGCCGTGGTCATTTGGGCGCGGTCGAGGAGAGTTGCTTCCACGATAGCATATGACCGGTGTCATGCCATGCGGCGTATCCGCTGGCGGCCAGGCGCCGTGCAGTTCGGCACGCCTCAGTGCGGCAGTTGCACCGGCACGAGACCCGACAGATATGCGACTGCGGCTGCTGCAATGAAGATGACCAGGACCGGTGCGCTGTTCTCCACCCGCCGTGTCACTTCGATGACCAGGACTGCTGCGATGACAAGCACGAGCATGCCCGCGAAGCTCTCCGGGCTGCCATCAGGCAGCCACTGGTCCAAAACGGGGAAGCCAAACGGTTGCATAGCGGTGCCTTTGCCCAAAGTACCCCGTGCCTGGTGGCTGAGCGGGGCGCGAAGCGTCTCCGTTCATGTTTGCATCGCAGACATTGCGTGCTTCGGAACAGGACGGTCCTTCGCTTCCGGGGATGAGCAAGAGGCGTGCCAATCGCATTATCTGGTGTCGAGCCCTTGGCGGGAGAGCATGGTCGAAATGTAGTCGATCGCTTCCTTGGGGGTCTCGGCCAGGGCCGCGATGCGGGTCTCGACGGCGTGTGCGCTCATCGGCTCGAAGTCCTCGCTGATCTTGCGGCCCTGGTCGAGGAACTCGGGTCGCTTGGTGGCGCGGTCGAACGCTGCGCGGTAGGTGGCAACGAAACTGGAGGGGGAGCCGGGTGGCAGGGCGAACCACTTGTCCATCTCAATCAGCGTCTTCCAATACGTGTATCCCTTGGCGGCGAGTGGGTCCTTGATACGGCCCTCCACGAGGCTGTTGAAGAGGGGCGCCGAGCGGAATTCGGGGCGTGGACTGAGTATGCCGTTCTGGAGCTGGCCAGATTGGGTCAGCACGGAGAACTTGCCGGTCGAGACGAGCTTGTTGATCTGGAAGATGTTGCCGGTGGAGGTCATCTCGACTTCGCCTCGGTCGAGGGCAAGCATGAGGTCGTCCGTGCCCCTGTATCCGATCACCCACTTGGCATTCCAGTCGAGAAGATCGATGCCCCAGGCGGCCATCTGCATGCCCGAGCGCGGGACGCCGCCGATTGATCCGACAACGACCTTGGGCTTCGACTTGTCCAGCAGGCGCGGCCTGGCATCGTTGCGAACGATCATCAAGGTGCCGCCGCGGCCGACGCCACCGAGTATGTGGAATTTGGAGGGATCGTACTTCGATTGCGGTTTTCGATAGTTGATGGGGTCTGCCTGGGTCGATGACGCCATCGCGATGGTGAGGCCGTCGCGGGCCACCTGCCCGACGAAATAGTTGAGCGCGGTGACGCCGCCGCCACCCGGGACATTGCGCACGAGCAGTGACGGCTTGCCCGGAAGCTCCGGCACGATCATGCGGGCTATGAGACGGGCGGAAGCATCGGTGCCACCGCCTGGCTTCGATGGCACGATCATGGTGATGGTCTTGCCCTTGAGGTCGACGTCCTCGGCGGTGGCCGGTGCGGAAGTGGAGCCCAGGAGTACGGCAGCAAGCGCCGGCAATAGCGGGCGATGGGGCATGGGGTTTCCTCGCAATGTCGCTTGTTTTTGTTTTGTCCTGCAAACGGCAGGGAATACTCTTATGTAATATTACTATTGTAAGTGAGAAAGATACAGTATTGCCGCAATGCGATAGCCAAGCGCTATTGGGGCGCCCGGGAAGTCATGTCTGAATTGAATTCGGGGAAGTGGTGCTGCCAGTGAGGATTGAACTCACGACCTCTCCCTTACCAAGGGAGTGCTCTACCACTGAGCTACGGCAGCATGACGCAGGATTATTCCGACGCGCGCCCGGCGCTGATACGGACGGGCGGAAACTGACATAATCGGGGTCGGTCCGCAAGCCGGAACGGTCTGCGTGGCGCAAATAGCCTACTAGCGTACCGACGTATATGCTAATTCTCGCCGGTCTTACGAATCAGGCGAAACGGGTGGCTATCCGACCATAGTGCGGGGAGGCTTCAGGGATCATGTCGACGGCGAAGAGCCCCGGGGCGGGCGGCGCGAAGGCCCAACCACCGGAGCGCCAGCAGAGGCTTGCCGAGCAACTCAGGGCCAACCTGATGAAGCGGAAAGCGCAGGTGCGCCGGCGCAAGGCCGCGATAGATAAGGACGGGGGCGCCGACGAGGACGCCGGGCGTCAGGACTGACGGTGTTCCGCGTGCAGGCAGGAGCCTGACAAAACACAAACAATGGGGCTGAGATGGATCGCATTCGCATCACCGGTGGAAACGAACTCAAGGGCAATATCCCGATTTCTGGTGCCAAGAATGCCGCACTGCCACTGCTGATCGCGAGCCTGCTCACTTCCGACCGGCTGACGCTGAAGAACGTGCCCAATCTGGCCGACGTGAACTTGCTGGCGAGGATCCTCCGCAATCATGGAGCCGACCATCAGGTCGATGGCAAGCGTGCGGGGCAGGCTGCGAACCTCGGCGAGACCTATCACCTCACGGCGCGCGACATCGTCGACACGGTTGCGCCCTATGAGATGGTCAGCCGGATGCGGGCGAGCTTCTGGGTGCTCGGACCGCTGCTCGCGCGGTGCCATCAGGCTAGGGTATCGTTGCCGGGCGGATGCGCCATCGGGACGCGGCCAGTCGACCTGCACCTTTCGGGGCTCAAGGCGCTCGGAGCGGAGATCGACATCGATGCCGGATACGTGGTCGCCAAGGCACCTGGAGGTCTGAGGGGTGCTAAGGTCCTGTTCCCGAAGGTTTCCGTCGGCGCGACGCAAAACGTGCTGATGGCCGCGGCGCTCGCCAAGGGCGAGACAGTCATCGAGAACGCGGCGCGAGAGCCCGAGATCGGTGACGTGGCCGAGTGCCTCGTCAAGATGGGGGCAGAGATCGACGGCATCGGCACCTCGACGCTTCGGATCCAGGGGCGGGATGCGCTGGAGGGGGCGACGCATACCGTGCTGCCGGACCGCATCGAGACTGGTACATTCGCAATGGCGGTCGCGGCGACCGGCGGCGACGTCACGCTGACCGGCGGACGGGCGGACCTGCTCAAGACAGCGCTCGGATTGCTTGGGCAGTCGGGTGTTGAAATAAGTGAGACAGAAGACGGGATTAGGATACGGCGGAACGGTTCGGGGCTGAGCCCGGTCAGTATCGAGACGCAGCCGTTTCCCGGCTTTCCGACCGACCTGCAGGCGCAACTCATGGCACTCATGACCCGGGCCGATGGCACGAGCGTCATCCGCGAGACGATTTTCGAGAACCGTTTCATGCATGTGCAGGAGCTTGCGAGGCTCGGGGCGGACATCGAGTTGCACGGGGACACGGCCATGGTTCGCGGCGTCAAGGGCCTCAAGGGGGCGCCGGTCATGGCTACCGATCTCCGGGCCTCGGTTTCGCTGGTCATCGCCGGACTGGTGGCGAAGGGCGACACCATCATCAACCGCGTTTACCACCTGGACCGCGGCTTCGAGCGTCTTGAGCAGAAGCTTTCTGCGTGCGGGGCTGATATCGAGCGCCTCTCGAGCGACTAGGGGGCGGGAACAGAGCCGCGGCTTGATTCGCCATGCCGCCACCGATATGTGTCGGCGGAAGCATCAGCGCAGCAAGGAGGCGTTCGGGCGTCGTCGGGATGGATCAACTCAAGCTCATCGCTCTCGATGAAGAAGATCTGAAGGTAATCTCGGCCCATCTTCAGGACGCCGTGGTGCGCTGCGCCGACATCGGCTACGTCCCGCAGGGCAAGCGCTTTGCAATGTTCGTTCGCCGGTTCAATTGGGAAAGTGCCCATGCCAGTAATCCGGAAACGGTCCAGAACAAGGGCCCCTTCGAGCGCCGGCTTGCGGCAGTCCGGATGGAGCGGGTGCTCGCCGTCAGATACAAGGGCATGCGACCGGGTGGCGGCGATCAGGTGCTGAACCTGCTGGCTCTGGAATTCACCGGCGGGGAAGCGCCAGGCGGTACGCTCACTCTGCGTTTCTCCGGTGAAGCTGCGATGCAACTCGACGTCGAATGCATCGAAGTCGAGATTTCGGATCTCGGAGCGGCGTGGGAGACGCGGAACAGGCCCGAGCATCCGGAGTGATGCTATGGCCGCGCAACCCTGCAGAAACAAGAAAGTCAGCCATCCGTATGCCTTACCGCCTCGACACTACCGCCACTGATTTCGAAAAACGGTTTCTGGCGTTCCTCGCGACGAAGCGCGAGGTGTCGGAGGACGTCGACACCGCGGTGCGGAGCATCATCGGCGAAGTGCGTGCACACGGCGATGGGGCACTGGTCGAGTTGTCCAGGCGTTTCGACAACATCGACCTCGAGAAGGTCGGGATACGGGTCGGCGAAGACGAGATCGACAGTGCGGTCGCATCGATCGAGGCGGATGTGCGCGAGGCGCTCGAATTCGCGCGCATCCGAATCGAAAGCCACCACCGTCGGCAATTGCCGTCGGACGACCGCTATACGGATGCGGCAGGCGTCGTGCTTGGAACGCGCTGGACAGCGGTCGATTCGGTCGGGCTGTACGTGCCGGGAGGGTTGGCATCCTATCCGAGTTCGGTACTCATGAACGCGGTGCCGGCAAAGGTGGCGGGCGTGCCGCGTATCGTAATGGTCGTGCCATCGCCGCGCGGCGAGCTCAACCCGCTGGTGCTGGCGGCGGCGCGCGTCAGCGGTGTCGACGAGGTCTACAGGGTCGGCGGCGCGCAGGCGGTGGCCGCACTTGCCTACGGTACGGAAACCATTGCGCCGGTTGCGAAGATCGTCGGGCCGGGCAACGCCTACGTTGCGGCAGCCAAGCGGCAGGTGTTTGGCGTCGTCGGTATCGATTCCATTGCCGGACCGTCGGAGGTCCTGGTGATTGCGGACAAGGACAACGATCCGGAGTGGATCGCGGCCGACCTTCTGGCTCAGGCGGAGCATGATACCGCTGCGCAGTCCATACTGATGACGGACGACGCCGGATTTGCGGACGCGGTCACGGCAGAGGTGGAACGACAGCTGGCGTCGCTCCCGCGCGGCAACATCGCGGGCGAGAGTTGGAATGTGTACGGAGCGGTTATAACGCTGCGCCACCTCGACGAAGCGCCGGCGTTGGCGGACCGTATTGCCGCCGAGCATCTCGAGATCGCCACCGGCCGGCCCGAGCTGCTCGCCGACAGGATCCGAAATGCAGGGGCGATTTTCCTCGGTTCGTTGACGCCGGAGGTCATTGGCGACTACGTAGCCGGTTCGAACCATGTGCTGCCAACGGCCCGCAGCGCGCGGTTCGCTTCCGGACTAGGCGTGCTCGACTTCATGAAGAGGACGAGCGTGCTGTGCCTGGACCAGGCTGCGCTGGAGAGACTTGGACCTCCGGCCATGGTGCTTGCGAGGAGTGAAGGGCTCGAGGCGCATCGACGCTCGGTTGAGATTCGCCTGGCGTCTGCAAGCGGCAAAACCAAGTGATGAAGATGGGCAAACTGATGCCGGAAGTGTGCGATACACCCGAGTTGCCCCGCGACAGGCTGGTTTCCATCACACTTGACGAGGCGACGCTCGGTCCCGCCAATGCCAACGTCGAGCATGAGCGGGAAGTCGCCATCTTCGACCTGATCGACAGAAACGCGTTCGCACTCGCCGAGCGCGATGACGGTCCCTACAGGCTGGTGCTCTCGATTCTGGATGATCGCCTCGTCTTCAATGTCGCGGGCGAGGATGACACCAGACTTGTCACCCACATGCTTTCGCTGACGCCGCTCAGGCGCGTGATGCGGGATTACTTCAAGGTCTGCGAGAGCTATTACGATGCGATCCGCACGCAGCCGCCGTCGAAGATCCAGGCGCTGGACATGGGTCGGCGGGCCGTCCACGATGAAGGCAGCCGGCTGCTCACCGATCGGCTCGATGGCAAGATCATCGTCGACAAGGATACTGCACGGCGTCTCTTCACACTCGTCTGCGCCCTACACTGGAAGGGCTGATGCCGATGACACGGGCGGTGGAGTTGCCGCGAGCGGTGCTCTTCGCCTGCACGATGAATGCGATCCGCTCGCCGATGGCGGCCGCAATTCTCAAGCACCTGACGCATGGGCGGATCTACGTTGCTTCGGCTGGCGTGAAGGCCGGCGAGCATGATGCGTTCGTCGACATCGTGATGGATGAAATAGGTATCGACGCGTCCAAGCATGCGCCACAGACCATCGCAGAGCTTCAAGATTCGACATTCGACCTGATCATCACGCTGTCGCCGGAAGCGCACCATCACGCGCTCGAACTGACCCGGGTGATGGCGGTCGATGTCAGATACTGGCCGACGCCGGATCCGTCGCAGGCGCTCTTCACCGGAAATCGCGAGCAGATCCTTGCAGCCTACCGCGATGTTCGCGACCGGCTGTTCCGGCGGATCAAGGCGCGCTTCATGCTCAGTGGCGGCGTCAACGTCTGACTGCGGCGGCAGGCGAGTTCGCCGGGAATGCAGGAAGGGCGGCGCAGTGCGCCGCCCCTGTAGAGCAGGAAGGAAACCAGCCGTACTACTTGTCCTTCTTCTCCACCCAACGCTGCTTGGTGATCACGGCGAGGCGATGGGCGATGTCTTTCGGCGTTGCAATGATATCGGCGACGATTTTCTGCAACTCTGCTCCGGAAACCGGCTCGAGGTCGAGCTTGGACTTCTTGGCGTCGGCGATGAAATCCGGATCCTTCATCGTCTTATCGAATGCCTGTCGAAGTGCTGCGACGCGATCGGCGGGTACATCGGGGGTCGTCATGATCGGCCGGCCGATAGCTGTCGGGGCGGACAGGAGGCGCAGCGCGGCCTTGTCGCTTTCATTGGTCGCAAGGTCCATCAGCAGCGGCACGTCCGGCAGGTCGGGGGCCTTCTTGAGGCCGATCTGGACCAGGTGATTGAGCTTGTTCTCGGCCAGCCACTGAGGACGTGTCGCCTTCCACGAAGCCCAGGCGTTCGAACCGCGTCCGTCAACTTCACCACGTTCCATGGCGAAATTGATGTCGTTGCCGCCGGGGTAGCCGGTAATCAGGTTGAATTTCGTGCCAAGCAGCGCGTTGGTTGCGAGGGGATACTGCGAGGATGTGTTGGAACCCGTTGTGCCGAGTGTGACCGCCTTTGCCTTGGCGTCGTCGATGGTCTTGACACCACTCGTCGTCCAGACCGAGATCACATTGTTGTCGGCATTTGGATTTCCGATGTAAATCAGCTTGTTGGCATCGAACTTGATGGAGGGGTCACCCATCGCCTGGGCGAGTGGAATCGACTGGTCGGCGGTGGCGATGACGGAGCCGTCCTTGGGGGCGACGTTGTAGAGGTATTGAACCGCCCGGCGGCTGCCGGCACCCGTCATCTGCTTCGGCAGGATGCTCGGCTGGCCGGGGATGTGCTTGGCCATGTGGCGGGCGACCATGCGGGCATAGACGTCGTAGCCGCCGCCGGCCGTGAAGCCGATCAGAAGGTCCATCTTGCGGCCCTTGTAGAAATCCTCAACCGGATCGGCCAGGGCAGGGGAAACGTTGACAGAGGCTGCGAAGGGTAGCGCGGCGGCGAGTGCCAAGTAGGAAAGGTGCTGGCGGATGGCTTTCATCGGTCTCAGTCTCCTAAGCCTCGGGGGTCCCGGTATGGGGTCGCCCGCTGAAATGGTGGCGATGCTTTAGCGCGGCAAGGACCTTAGTCAATACGGCATGGTGAAAAATGATGTCCGCCCGGTAACCATGTAAGCGCGGGCATATGGTTTTTTGCTGCGAGCACTCATAAGTGAAATTGCTTGTAGGTGCTGTTACATACGTATATATGCAACCGCCTCTGCAGCCGTAACCGAGGATCCACCGCATGAACGTACAGGTCAGCGTAACCGATACCAATCAGGCTACGCCCGCTCAGCTAACCGACCTCATCAACCAGGGGCGGTTCGCCGAATACCATATCGCAAAGGCGAAGATTGCAGTCGCCAACAAGGATTACAAGTCGGCCAAGTACGAGGTGGAGGCTTCCATTTGTCATGGTCGCACGCCAGAAGCGACAGCGCTCAAGGCGGAGATCAAGCGGCTTGCCAAAGGCGGCTAGGCTGCTCTCCACTTGATGGGGAGGTTAAGCCCCTCCAGTGGCGATGAATTTTTGCAGCCGCGGCAATGCCCGCGGCTTTTTCGTTCGAAAACTCCGATCAAACTTGGCCGCCATTACAATTGGCGTTCTTCCCTAGTCTAATCCACATCGTAAACATCCTGAGGAGATCGTCCTCCGGTTCAATGGATCAGGCAGGGAAACGACCTATGAACTACATGCCAGGCTTCAATTCTTCGAACGGCAGCGACGGCCAAACCGGCAATCAGAGCGCTGTGCCCGACGCCATGCCGCAACAGCTCCAGGACCTGATAGATGCCGGTCGGTTTGCCGAGTACCATCTGGAAAAGGCGAGGATGGCTGTCGCAACGGGGGACTACCGCCAGGCGAAATATCAGGTCGAAGCGTCGATGTGCCATGGGCGCATGCCGGAAGCGGTTGCGCTGAGGAGTGAAATCAAGCGACTTATCAAGGCAAATAAATAGGGTGGTCTGCCGCAGTTGCGGGAGTGACAGCGTAAAGCCATCGTCATTGATGCAGGTCAACCTGGTTGCCGGCGGGTGTGGCTACCGATAGCCGATACCCGACCTGCACCAGGAGCTGCGCATGTCCGACAATGTTACCGAGGCCGAAGTTCGCACGCCCTACGAACTGGTGGGGGGAGAGGAAGCGGTCCGGCGCCTTGTCGATCGCTTTTACGACCTCATGGACAGCGATCCGAGGGCCGCCGGCATCCGGGCCATGCATGCGGCCGATCTGTCGCCGATGAGGGAGCGGCTGTTCGAGTTCCTGTCCGGGTGGCTCGGTGGTCCGCCGCTCTATTTCCAGCGGCCTGGCCGCAATTGCATCATGTCTGCACACCGGCCGTTCGCGATCGGGGAATCCGAACGCGACCAGTGGATGATGTGCATGCGCCAGGCGATGGATGACTGCGGTGTGCCTGTCGAGGTGCGCAAGATGATCGACGTGCCGCTCGAGCGCATGGCCAATGCGTTCCGCAACAAGTAGCTCTGCCAGACAGGGCTAGATGAGTGCGGCCTTGCCAAGGGCTGCAAGATTGGGGCTGCCGGTCGCAAAGCAGACAATGCGGAGTTGGGCGATGACGGCCTCGAAATGTGCAATCAGAGCCTCGGGGCCGTCGATGGCAGCCTGAAGCGTCGGTCCTGCCTGGCCGACGAGATCTGCGCCCAGGCGTATGGCCCTGGCTGCATCTATGCCGTCCCTGATGCCACCGGATGCGATGACGCAAGCAGCAGGGCAAGCCTGCCGCACCATAGTAATGGCCTCAGCGGTGGGGATGCCCCAGTCCCGGAATGCCTCAGCAACGGCTCGGGCAACAAGGCTTCTCGAGCGGGCCGCCTCGACCGCCGCCCACGACGTGCCGCCGGCGCCCGCCACGTCCACGATCCCGACGCCAACCGACTGCAGGCGGATCGCCGCCTCGCCTGAAATGCCAAACCCGACTTCCTTGGCGATCACAGGCACGGGGCTTGCGCGTACCAGTCGGTCGAGCGCTTCCAGTACGCCGCGCCAATCCGTGTCGCCGCCTTCCTGGACGGCTTCCTGCACGGCGTTGAGGTGGATTATGATGGCGTCCGCCCCGATCATGTCTATGGCGCGGCGGGCAAGATCGATGCCGTTGGCGGTGCGGAGCTGTGCTGCTCCCAGGTTCGCCAGGATCGGTACGCCGGGTGCCGCCTTGCGCAGGTCGGGTCCCAAGCCCGATGCGCCCTGCTGCTCGAGGGCGATGCGCTGGGAGCCCACTCCGAATGGGATGCGAAGATGCTGTGCCGCGACCGCGATGTGGCGATTGATCGCTTCGCTGCGGGCCGGGCCGCCGGTCATGGAGCTGATCAGCAGCGGCGCGGCGAGGTCGTAGCCGAGGAAGGTTGTCGAAACATCGACATCGGTAAGCGCCAACTCCGGGAGAGGGTCGTGGCGGAACTGGATCGTCTCTAGGCCCGTGGTCACGCGGCGGGCCCGGACATCGTCCTCCAGAACGATCCTGACGTGCTCGTCCTTGCGTGTGGTGATGTCATTCATCGGCGAGGTATCCAGTCCCGGATTTGCAGTGTGGCGTCGACCAGTGAACGGCATCGGCCGGTGTCTGTCACGTGTCCGTTACGTAGGTGCTGAACGGAAGGATTACCAATCCGCCCGCCCCGACCGGTTCGCAGATGATTGCTGCCTCTTGTACCAGAAGGCCATGATTTCCATGGCCACCGTGGCGGCTGTCGCCACGGCCAACAGGATCAACACGGCCGGGCGGTAGCCCCAGAGATCGATGACGAAGGCGAGCAGCATGGGCGCCAGCGCATTCAGGAGCAGGTACGGCGTGGCGAGAATGCCGAGTATGGCGCCATAGCCGTCGCGGCCGAAAAGTATCAGCGGCAGCGTGCCGCGGACGATGGTCACCAGGCCGTGGGAAGCGCCGATGACGAGGGTGAAGACCAGGGCTGCGGTGACACTCGCACCGGACAGCACGAGGATGATGAATGCTGTCGGGCCGAGCAGCACGGATATGCGCGCGATGGTCATGGGGGAGAGATTGCGGGCGAACAGCAACTCCCAGAGCCGACCGAGCGCCTGTGCGGCTCCCTTGAGGGAGGCGAGGGCTACGGCGACGCCGGCCGCGAGGCCGGTGGTTTCGATGATGCCGACCATATGGACCGTCAGAGCGCCGAAGATGAAGGCATTGGCCGACATGACGACCGAGAACAGCACCATCGCGAGTTGACGTGCGCGGCCGGCGAGCGGTTTGGCGTCTGGCGTGGTTCTTTTCGGCTGGCCGTGTGACGCATCGGTAGCTGCCGACATCTGGAACTCGCGACGGCGGAGGGCCGCCAGCAGCATCGGCAGGGCAACGCAGAGATTGAGGGCAGCGAATATCAGGTAGGTCGTCCGCCAGCCATAGGCAACGTTCAGCGCGTGCCCGAGGGGCCAGAATGTGGTCGCTGCGAGGCCGCCGATGACGGTCAGGGTTGAGATCGCTACGCGGTTCTGGTCGCCCGGGACGCGCTGGACGATGAGAGCGAATGTCGCGTCGTAAAGGGTCATGCGCATCGCAACGCCGACCAGGGCCCAGACCGCGAGATAGCCATGGACGCTGGTGACCATGGCCATGGCGGCGCAGCACGCTCCATTGAGCACTATGCCGGCGACCATCACGGGCTTGCCGCCAAGCCGGTCGATCTGACGGCCGATCCATGCGGAGACCAGCGCCGAGGCGAGCAGGCCGACGGTCAGGCCTGAGAAGACGAGGCTGCGCGGCCAGCCGGTATCGGCGAAAACGGCCTGTCCCATAACGCCGAGTGCGAACAGGGAGGTGCCGCCGGCGATGATCTGGAAGGGCCCAAGCAAGGCGAGCATGCGGCCGGTCGGGCTCTTCCACCATTTCCACCAGCCGTGAATTGTCGCTCCGGCCGATGTCGTCCAGCTCATGCCAGCGCTCTTTCCAATTCTGAATTTCCGTGTTCGCGCCAGAACATAGCCGCAGGATGGGAGATTGCCAGGGACCAATTGGCACATTCGTGCGGTGTCGCGATGTTGGTGCTGGACGAAGGCCGGGGGCGCGCCGATATACG
>JBJOGJ010000086.1:0-14350 GCA_046048295.1 Pseudomonadota bacterium
GTCGAGGGCGCCAGCAAAGCATCTTCGACAGTTGGTTCGACGGTAATCACCAATGTGCGGTGTGGGCGGTGCAATGCCTTGGCGAAATGCGGACGCAGGAAGCCTACGACGCACTGATCGAGGTGTTGGGGAGCAAGGCCGACGTTCAGACCTGTGACGGCGTGCATCCTGTGCGCGGTTTAGCGGTAGAGGCGTTGGGCCGTAGTGGATATAGCAAAGCGATCGGACCACTGCGGACGTACATGGCTTCGTCGCCGCGGCAGGTCCTTTCTTCTGGCGCGACGGGTTGTGCGGCGCAGTTGGAGGACACGCGGCAGGCGGAGAAGGCTGTCAGGGCTATAGAGGCGCGTGCCGGAAAGTAGACCGTCCGGCAGGTCGATTGCGACAGGCTAGAGGCTGAATGCTAGACCTGCCTGAAACGATGATTGCAAGAGGAAGCGCGGATGACGGATGGGCAAGCGGCCGGCGGGCGGGATGTGGATCGCGGCCCCGTGGGGGCGGAGGCTGGCGATGGCGATGCGGTGCGTATCCTGGCACTGGTGTCCTCCGGCCATGCTGTATCGAGTTTCTACATTCTGTCGCTGCCGCCGCTGCTGATCTACCTGAAGACGGAGTTCGCGGTCTCCTACACGCTTCTTGGCGCGATGCTGTCGCTCAGGTCCATCGTCTCGGGCGTATTTCAGATGCCGGTCGGGTTCCTCGCGGATCGGTACGGCGGCAAGCGCGTCCTGACGGTCGGACTGCTCGTTATGTCTGCAGCGTTCGGAGGACTCGCGCTGGCGCCGAACATCTGGTGGTGCATGGTGATGATGGTGCTTTTCGGTTTCGGACTAGCGACCATCAGGCCATCGAACTATGCGATCATAGCATCTTCGATCCCGCATTCCTGGATGGGGCGGGCGTTCGGCATCAATGTGTTCGGTGGGCATGTCGGCAGGAGTATCGCGCCGCCGCTCATCATCGGGCTCACGGCACTGTGGGGGTGGCGCGCCGCGGTGCTGGTCGCGGCTGGACTTGGCCTCGTGATCACCTTCGGAATCATAACCCAGTGGCGAAAGGTGCGCGATGATGCGGGGCGCAAGAAGAAGGGTGACGGTGCAGGCTTCTTCGAGGAAGTGAAGATGCTCGCGTCGCGAACCACGCTGCTGTTCTTCATGTTCTACCTGCTCAACGCTGTGGCAAGCAACGGCATCAATTCCTTCTCCATTGCAGCGCTTTCCGAGTTGCACGATACGCCGCTCGCGGTGGCGTCGAGCGCTCTTACTGGATACCTGATCGCAGGGGCTGCGGGTGTGCTGCTCGGCGGATTTGCGGTCGACCAGACTTACCGGCATCAGCTATTCGCGGCGGTGGCTCTGGTCGGTGCGGCGGGGATGGTGTTCCTGATGGGGACGGTGTCGATGCCGCTGGTGCTGCTGGTGGCGGTGATGTCGCTCGCAGGCGCATTCCAGGGGGCGATCCGACCAGCGCGCGACCTCATGCTGAGAGATGCGATGCCCAGGGAAGCCTTCGGCAAGGCGGCGGGGATGGTGACGACAGGGGCCTCGATAGGGAGCTCCATGTCGCCGTTGCTGTTCGGCTTCATCCTCGACATGGGCGAGCCGCAACTCGTGTTCTACATCATCGGTATATTGATGCTTGCAGTTGCCGCGACTGCAATCGCCCCGAAAGAAAAGGTCAGGTACGGGGGCTGACCGCGATCTAGCCCCGCTTCGGACCTAGTTCATTGTTGCTTCTTTCCCATTGCCGGCACGAACACGGTCGGCAGCGCAGCGATCATCAATATGGCCGTGAGGTAGAAGACCCACTCAGGCCTTCCGAGCTCGACGGCATAGGCGAACATGATGGGCGCGATGGCGCTGCCTGCTGCGATGCCGGCGGATGCAAAGCCGAAGATCTTGCCAACGCTCTCCTTGGGCGCCACCGCGCGCAACATCATGTCGCGCGCCGGCCGGATCATGCCCTGGCCGATGCCCATTATCGTCATGGCGGCGAGCAGCAGGGCGAGCGGCATGTTCCACTGCGCGATGAGTGCACAGAGAGCGGCCGTAACCAGGAATACTCCCGCCGCAACGAGACCGTGCCGGCCGAAGCGGTCGGACACCTCGCCGCCGATCAGTACGCCGACGGAGGAGAACAGCAGGAACACCGAGAGCGCTGTTGCAGCACTTTCGGCACTCATGCCGTGCATCGAGATCAGCGCCGGGATCATGAACTGGCTGAGCCCCGTCACAGCGGCGGCAAGCACCAGGAAGAACATGAAGAAGATGAGTATGAGCGGGCTCATCAGCATCTGGAGGCCGGCGAGGATGCCATTGGCTGGCTTGCCGTCCGCTGTGTTCTTCTTCGTGTCTTCCTTGTCCTCCCTCATGACCGTCCATTGCGTTGCAAGCGCTACGGCGATGATGAGGCCGAAGACGCCCATGGCGACAAGGGCTACGCGCCAGCCGAAGGTAGTGGCGAGAAAGATCATTGCAACCGGCGCGGCAGCGGTGCCGAGATGGCCGGCGAAGGTATGGATCGAGAAGGCGCGCCCCATCTTGGTCGGCGTGATCGAGGAGTTGAGGATCGCATAGTCGGCAGGATGGAACACGCTGTTGGCCGCACCGGCAACAATCGACAGGGCGACGATCGAATAGAAGTTCGGCGCAAGCCCCATCAGGACGTGGCAGCAGGCGAGGATCACCAGGCCGATGGCAAGGTTGATGCGGGCGCCATAGCGGTCGACCATGAAGCCAATCGGGACCTGGACGACGAGCGTGGCGAGGAACGACAGCGTCATCATCAGGCCAAGCTCGGTATAGGAAACGCCGAACGCATCGCGCAACTGCAGGAAGATGGGCGGCAGGGTGAAGAAATACATGTGGCTGATGAAATGGCCGACACTTATGACACCGAGGATCCTGGTGTCACGAAAACTCTCCCCGCTCGGCGTCACTGCGGTCATCCGGCATTACCTCCAAAGTTCACGGCGTCACCGTGCCTTGCGCAAATTCTGCGCGAGGGGTGACGCTGGCTGAATTTTTTTGCCCTAGGTACACCACCGGAACCGGCTTGGAAAGCGCGGGAGCACCATGGGGGCGAGTATCCCATAAACCTTGCCATGTCTGGGACTTTACGCCACTTCGGCCCACCGCTATGTTCCGCGCCATCAGACTGAAGCTTCCGGACCGGGCTTGCCGTCCGCGGGCGTTCCTCCCGCAACGGATCTCCGCTGTGTGCATCGGCATCTTGCCGGATGCGCCGGAAGTGCAGATACCGGCCAGGGACGGGAGCAGATGAGCGCATTTCGCATCACGGTGGATACGGGCGGCACATTTTCGGATTTCGTCTACCTCGACGAGGCGACGGGCGAGGTCTCGATCATGAAGGTGCCATCGACACCTGACGATCCTTCCCGCGCCATACTCGAAGGCATACGGTTCCTGCTCGACAAGGGCGTTCCGGCCGATGATATCAGCTATTTCTGCCACGGCACGACGGTTGGCACGAATGCGCTTCTCGAAGGCAAGGGTGCACGCACGGGGCTGCTGGTCACTGAGGGCTTTCGCGGCATCTACGAGGTGCAGGAGCAGGCGCGCCCACACGGGACCGCGATCTTCGACGTCATGTACGACAAGCCGAAGGCGCTGGTAACGCCGTCGACGACGGGTGAGGTGCGCGAGCGCGTGACGGCGGCAGGCGAGGTGCTCGTGGCGCTGGATGAAGGGCTGCTCCGGGAGACACTGCGCGAGATCAAGGACAAGGACCTCGAGTCGATGGCTGTCTGCCTCCTCTTCTCCTTCCTGCATCCCGCGCACGAGCAGCGGGTGGCGGCGATCATTGAGGAGGAGATGCCGGGATGCAACGTATCGCTGTCGTCCGAGATCATGCCGCAGATCCGCGAGTACTACCGGCTCTCGACGACGGTCATCAATGCCTACCTGCAACCGATCCTCGCCCGCTATATCCGACGCCTCGCAGACCGGCTGAAGGAGGCCGGGATCGAGACGCGGCAGAAGTACATCATGCAGTCGAACGGCGGGATGGCGACGTTCGATGCAACCGCGAAGAAGGCAGTCACGACGGTGCTGTCGGGGCCTGCGGGGGGCGTAACCGCGGGAGTCGCGGCGTGCCGGATGACCGGCTTCGACAACATCATCACTTTCGACATGGGTGGTACTTCCTGTGATGTCGCCCTGATCCACAAGGGGCAGCCGATCGTCGCCAACCGGGGCAAGGTCGAAGGTCGCGACATCGCGGTGCCGATGATGGACATCAACACTGTGAGTGCGGGCGGTGGCACACTCGCGCACGTCGATCGCTTCGGCGTGCTGAAGGTCGGGCCGGAGAGTGCCGGTGCGGTGCCGGGACCTGCCTGCTACTGCCGTGGCGGGACGATGCCGACGATTACCGATTGCAATCTTATACTCGGTTATCTGTCCGAGGATAACTTTCTCGGCGGCAAGATGAAGCTCGACCGTAACCTCGCCTGGAAGGCGGTCGAGGAGCACGTGGCCAAGCCGCTCGGCATCGACGTGATGGAGGCCGCGCATGGTATCGTGCGCATCATCAACGTGAAGATGGAGGAGGCCATCAAGGCAATCTCCACAATCCGCGGCTACGACCTCCGGGAGTTCATGTTGCTGCCATTCGGTGGTGCCGGCCCGATTCATTCGGGGCGCATCGCTCGCAACCTCTCGATGCCGGGGCAGATCGTGCCTCTCTATCCCGGCGTGTTCTCGGCCATGGGGCTGGTGATGTCGGACGTCAAGCACGACTACGTGAGATCCCGCATGTCCGTCTTCGCAAAGACAGGAGCCGAAGAGGTGAACGCGGTCTTCGCGGAGCTCGAGGCACATGCGAAGGCCGATCTCGGCGAAGAGGGTTTCGCGGAAGACAAGGTGAGGATCGAGCGGGCCCTGGATCTCAGGTATGCCGGCCAAGGCTATGAGCTCTCCATGCCTTGTGCAGCGTTCTCCGGAGCAGCAGACATGGGCAACCTGAGGCGGGCGTTCGACGATCTGCACAAGGTGCAGTTCGGGCATTCGGCACCCGACGAAGCGGTCGAGATCGTGACCTACCGGGTGCAGTCGACAGGCCTTGTGCCGCACGTGAAGACGCAGCGATTCGAGCCGACGGGGGGCAAGCTCGAAGACGCCATCAACGAGCGGCGACGGGTGCGGTTCGAGGAGGGGGACGTCGAGGAATGCCCGGTCTACCAGCGCGAACGGCTTGATGCCGGCCTGACATTCAACGGTCCCGCGATCATCGAGCAGTTCGATTGCACGATCGTCGTCGAGCCGGGGCAGGTCGTCGCCGTGGACGAATTCAAGAACCTTATCGTGAAGGAGCCAACCTGATGTGCGCTTCACCGGTTACCAGACCTGAAATAAATGCAGTCGATCTCGAGGTCATCCGTGCGAGCCTTTCCGGCATCGTACAGGAGATGCAGAATTCGCTGTTCCGGACGGGCTTCTCGACGATCATCCGGGAAAGCCAGGATGCCTCCTGTGCTCTGATGAACGAGCGCGGCGAGGTTATCGCGCAGCATGTCGTGCTGCCGCTGCACATCGGCGCCTTTCCCGCGTGTATAGGCGGCGTGCTCCGTGTCTACAAAGACGATATCAAGCCGGGAGATGCGTTCCTCATCAACAGCCCCTACGAGGGTGGCTCGCCGCACGCACCGGACATGTGCGTCATCACGCCGATCTTCGATGGCGAGCGGCATATCGGCTTCTGCGCGTCGATCGCCCACAAGGGCGACATTGGCGGACCGGTGCCGGGAAGCTGCTCCGGCCAGGCTCGGGAGGTCTACAACGAAGGCCTGCAGCTGCCGGCGGTGCGCTATCAGCGCGCGTTCAAACCCTACGGCGACGTCGAGCGCATCCTTGCAGCCAACAGCCGTACGCCCGACCTCGTGCTCGGCGACATGCGCGGCCAGCTCGGTTGTGCGAGGCTCGGTGAGGAGCGTGTCCGTGAGCTTATCGAGAAGTTTGGCGTCGACAAGTTCGTCACCATCGCGCAGGAACTCATCGACCTGTCCGAACGGACGCTGAGGGGGGCGATCTCGGAGTGGAAGGACGGGCGCTACGAATCGGAGCGCTACATCGACGACGACGGCATCAATCTCGCCAAGCCGGTGAAGATCCACGTCGTCGTCGAGAAGCGGGGCGACCGCATCAGCTTCGATTTCTCGGGCTCCGACGACCAGACACAGGGACCGGCCAACATCCGCCCGCCGCTGGCACAGGCGGCCTGCTCCTACTGCCTTATCTCGCTTATCGATCCGCATACATACATGACGAGCGGCCTGCTGCATGCGATCGACATCAAGACGCGCGAGGGCAGCGTCATGAACCCGATCTTCCCGGCGCCTGTGAACACCTACAACCCGACAGTGCACGCGGTGGTCGATGCCATCTTCGATGCGCTGGGCCATCTGCATCCGAGCAGGGCAAGGGCGGACGGATGTGCGGCCCGATCCATCATCATCGGGGGACGCAGCACCTCGGCCGGCAAGAGCTATGTCCAATACGAGATCATTGGCGGTGGTGCCGGTGCGCGTTCGACGAAAGACGGACAGTCGGGGACGAGCGTCAACCAGTCGAACGCCAAGATCGCGCCCATCGAGATCATCGAGAGTGAGTTCCCGACGCGCATGGAGCGGTTCGAGCTGATCCGCGACTCGGGTGGGCCCGGCGAATTCCGCGGCGGACTTGGCATACTGCGCCAGTACGTCAATCTCGCGGACGCCCGCTTTTCGATACGGTCGGCCAAACACGTGATACCTGCGAATGGCATCAACGGTGGCAACAACGGACGTACGGGCGACATCTGGATCAATCCGGGCAAGGATGGCGCCAAGCAGTTGCCGACGCGGTATGCCGATTATCCGCTGAAAGTCGGGGATACGTTCCGGCTCGACAGTCCGGGAGGCGGAGGTTACGGCGATCCGTTGAAACGGGATCCGGAGGCGGTGCTGCGCGATGTCGTCGAGGGCTATGTCTCGCCAGAGGCAGCGGAGCGGGACTATGGTGTCGTGCTGAGCCAGAGCGGCAAAGCGTGGGTTGTCGACATGGCTGCCACGGAGAGAAAACGCAGCGAGGCGCGCGCCGGCTGATCGGTGCGTCTGCCCTGAACGGAGAGGATGAAAGCATGCAGCGGTTGAAGGACAAGGTCACGATCATTACGGGTGCTGGACGCAATATCGGTGAGGCGGCGGCGCATCTGTTTGCGAAGGAGGGGGCGAAGGTTGCTGTCGTCGACCTCAATGGCGAGGCGGCGAGCAAGGTGGCGAACGATATCGCCGAGGAAGGCGGAGTCGCGGAAGCCTTTGCCGCCGATGTGTCGGACGAGGCGTCGGTCGACAAGCTGTTCAACGACATCGTTGCCAAGTTCGGCCGGGTCGACGGGCTGGTGAACAATGTCGCCATCTCGGACAACAAGAACATGCTCGAGATCACGCTCGACGAGTGGAACCGCACGCTGAAGGTCACGCTGACGGCGCCATTCCTGATGACCCGTGCGTTCGCCAAAAAGGTGATCGAGACGAAGGCCGGCGGCGGCAAGGTGGTCAATGTCGGGTCGACGTCGGGGTTCTTCGGCCGTGACCGGGCGGTGGCGTATACGGCGGCGAAGGGCGGTCTCGTGAACCTCACGAAGTCCATGGCGGTCCAGCTTGCGCCGCACAACATCCGCGTGACGTTGCTGGTGCCGAACAAGATCGGCTCGCCTGTTGGCAAGGACACGTTCGATCCGACGCGGCCGGTCAAGAACCTGTGCAACAACCGTCCGGGTGTGCCGGATGACGTGGCGGGGCCGATGCTGTTCCTGCTGTCCAGCGAAAGCGACTTCATTACCGGAACGTCGCTGTTCGTCGATGCCGGATGCAGTGTGCTGATGCCCGGAAACGAGTAGCCGAGCGCGCCTTTCAGTCGGAAGAAATGGAGCGGCGGCGCCAACGGGCCCGCCGCAAAACGTGTCCGAAACCCGAATTTTCGAGGACGACAGGACCCATGAGCGCGCGGTATCGCATTGGAGTGGACGTCGGTGGGACGCATACGGATCTTGTGCTTCTCGATGTCGAAAGCGGCATGGTCACGGTCGAGAAGGTATCGACCACGCCAGCCAATCCGGCCATGGGTGTGCTGCATGGTGTGCGGAAGCTCGAGGCACGGGGCTTCGATCTCGGCGCGGTAGAATTCTTCTCGCACGGCACGACGATTACGACGAACGCGCTGCTCGAAATGCGGGGCGCAGTGGTCGGGCTCTTCATCAACAAGGGCTTCCGGGCAGTGCAGGAAATCCAGGGGCAGGCGCGGGACGGAAACCCGTTCGACTACTTCTTCCACAAACCAGAGCCGATTGCACCGCAGAGCCGGACTTTCGAGATCGGCGGGCGGATCGATTTCGAGGGCAACGAGGTCGATACGCTGGACGAGGCGGCTGTCCGGAGCGCAGCGGAGTCCTGCAGGTCGCGGGGGATTGCTTCGGTCGCGGTGTGCTATCTCTTCTCCTACATGAACCCGGCGCATGAGCAGCGGACCAAGGAGATCATCCGCGAGGTGATGCCGGAGGCGCTGATTTCGCTTTCCTCGGAGGTGCTGCCGCGCATCCGGGAGTGGCCGAGGCTGTCGGCAACGCTGCTGAACGCCTATCTCGCTCCAGTGCTCGTCCGGTACATCGGCGATCTCGGACGGGGGCTCGACGAGGCCGGCATCAGGACGCCGCAGAGATTCCTGATGCAGTCCAACGGCGGCGTGATGCCGTTCGCAGGCGCGGTGACCGGCGAGAAGACGGTGCAGACATTGCTGTCGGGGCCGGCGGCAGGGGCGCAGGCGAGCGCCTACCTGTGCGGGCGCGATGCTCCGGGCGGGCTCGTAACGCTCGACATGGGCGGGACCAGTGCCGATATCGCGTTCATCGAGGGGGCACCGCTCGAGATCACCGAAGGCGTCGTGGCGCGACGGCAGCTCGACATTCCTACGCTGGACCTGACCACGATTTCGGCAGGCGGAGGATCCATCGTCGCCATCGACCGCGTCGGGCTGTTGACCGTCGGGCCGCGCAGTGCGGGCGCCGACCCCGGCCCGGTCTGCTATGGGCGCGGGGGAACCGAGCCGACGGTCACGGATGCGGATATCGTGACCGGGAAGCTTAATCCGGACTATTTTCTCGGCGGCTCGCAACGGCTCGATGTCGAGGCTGCGGCGCAGGCGCTGGCAGACAAGGTGGCGAGGCCGCTCGGTATCTCGCTCCATGAGGCGGCGGCAGGCGTGGCGCGGATCGTCGACATGCGGATGGCGGATGAAATCCGCGTGTTCGCGGCGCGGCGGGGCGTCGATCTCACAGGCTTCACACTGTTGCCGTTCGGCGGCGCGGGGGCCGTACATGCGGCAGCGGTGGCGACGGAACTCGGCATGCGGCGGATCCTGGTGCCGATGCGTCCAGGCGCCTTTTCGGCAATGGGCCTGCTTTGTACTGACGTTCTGCACGATTACGTCAAGTCGGAGCTGGGGCTGCTTGCAAATGTCGTCCCGGCGCGTGCCAACGAGATTTTCGGGGAGATGGAGGCTGCAGCCTTTACGGAGCTGGCAGCCGAAGGGCTCGATAAGAAGGATGCCGTGTTCGAACGCGAGCTCGATCTGAGATATGCGGGGCAGGGCTATGAACTCAGGGTGCCGCTGACGGGCCTCGAGGGGCCGCTGACCAAGGATACACTGGCGGTGATGCGTACGCGGTTCGACGACGAGCACCGGCGGATACATGGACACGCCGCGGCGGAAAACGCCGTCGAACTGGTGAGCTATCGGGTGCGTCTCCGGGTGGCTGTGCCGAAGTACGTGCCGGTACCGGGGGAGGCGAAGGCGCATGCGCCACCGCCACAGGCTGCCGTGAAAGGCGCACGCGCGGTGTACTTCTCGGCGGGCGAGGCGACGGAGACGGCAATCCTCGACCGGGAGAAGATGCCGGTCGGTACGGCGCTCAAGGGGCCGGCGATCGTCGAGCAGTTCGATGCGACGACGGTGGTGCCGCCGGGGTGGTCGATCGAGGTCGATGCCTCGCTCAACCTCATTCTTACGGCAGAGGGCTGAGACATGGCCGATGCAATAACGCTGCAGATCGTGCGCAACCGCGTCGCCAGCCTGATGCAGGAGATGCACTACCACTTCTATCGTTCCGGCTACTCGACGATCATTCGCGAGAGCAAGGATTTCTCGTGCGCGATCCTTGACGAGACGGGGCGCCTGCTGGTCGCGCCGCCGATGTTCTTTCATGCGCCCGTCTATCGCCATTTCTGCGGCTATATCCTGGACCATTACGGCAAGGAGGGCATCGCGGACGGCGACGTCTTCGTGTGCAACCATCCCTACGAAGGCGGGCTGCCGCACGTCTCCGACATGGGGTTCGTGGCACCGATCTTCGCGGATGGCGCGCTCGTAGGGTTCTCGGGGGCGGTGGCGCACAAGGCAGACGTCGGGGGCACCAATCCGGGATCGACGTCGCCGAATGCGACCGAGCTTTATCACGAAGGGCTGCTGCTGCCGCCGGTCAGGATCGTGAGGAAGGGGCAATACAACGCTGACTTGGAGCGGGTCATTCTGGCCAACAGTCGGCAGCCGCGGCTCGTCAAGGGCGACATGCTGGGCCAGATCGCCTGCGTGGAGATGGGTGTGAAACGCACGAAGGACATGTGCGAGAAGCTCGGCTCGGGGGAGGTTCGGGAGGCGTTCCAGGCGCTGCTCAAGGGGGCTGCGGCAGAGCTCGATGCGGCGATTCGGGCATTGCCAGATGGGCAGTCCTCGGCAGAAGGGTTCATGGATTCCGATGGCGTCGACAACGATACGCCGGTTCGGTTCGCCTGCACGGTGACGGTCAAGGGCGGCCGCATGACGATCGACCTTTCGAACTGTGCGCCACAGACGCGCGGGCCGATCAACCTCAGGCCGTCCATGGTGGAGGCCTGCGTCTTCTACTCGCTCATCGGGGCGCTGGATCCGCAGATCTACTACAATGATGGGATGCGCGACGTGGTGGATATCGTCGTGGCGCCAAATACCGTAACGAACGCGAGCCCGCCGGCGCCGGTTTCCAATTATCAGTCGGCGAACCTCAAGCTCGTCGACGTGATCCTGGAGGCGCTGGCGCATTTCCGGCCGGAGCGCGCGATTGCAAACGCAGGTGCGAGCGGCGCGCTGCTCATCCAGTGGAAGGGCGGCGGGCGGCCGGGGCAGGCGAGCATGCAGTACGAGATCCTCGGCTCGGCCTACGGCGGCGGCAAAGGCTACGACGGCTGCACGGCGGTGGCGACGCATCTGTCCAATCTTCACAACACGCCCATCGAAATCATTGAGTCCGAATTTCCCTGCCGGATTACCGATTTCGACATTGTAGCCGACAGTGCAGGTGCCGGGGAAAACCGAGGCGGCCTGGCGTTCCGGCGGACCTACGAGCTGTTGCAGGATGCGGTGGTGGTGAGACGGGCCGACCGGGCCAAATGCCCGCCGAAGGGACTGGCCGGCGGCAGGGACGGGGAGCCCAGCCGCTTCGTTATCGGAGTGGGAACGAGCGAAGAACGGGCCGTGTCTCCGATGGGGCGCTACGAGATGAAGGCGGGAGACAAGTTCACGCTTCAGAGCCCGGGCGGCGGGGGCTATGGTGATCCGAAGTGCCGGGCTGCCGACGCGATCCGCCAGGACATCGCCGAAGGCTACGTGTCGCGGGAGGCGGCGCGGGCCATACACGACTACAACGACGAGAGTTGAAAGGAAGCACCCATGGCTGAGGAGAAGGTCGGCATCGTAGGCTGCGGGCGGATGGGGCTCGCCATGCTGAAACACCTCATCACGAAGGGTTATCCCACGACGGTCTGCGACCTTTCCGAGGAGCAGCGGAACAAGGCCAGGGAGGTCGGGGCAACGATCGCGTCCAGTCCCGCAGAACTCGCAAAGTCCTGCACGTTCGTCATCATCGGTGTCGGTTTCGACAAGGAGGTCGAGGCGGTCGTCTCAGGCAAGGGCGGGCTTCTCGAGACGATGGCGCCGGGCGGCGTGATCGCGGTTTCGTCGACGGTCGCGCCCGATACCGCAAAGGCAATGGACGCGGCGGCGCAAGCAAAGGGGATCGACGTGCTCGATGCGCCGATCTGCCGTGGGCGCTGGGCCGCCGACGAGGGCACGCTGCTGGCGCTGGTCGGCGGAACCGTTGAGGTCGTCGAGCGTTCGCGGCCGGTGTTCTCGACATTCTGCTCCGACATCATGCACCTCGGCGATGTCGGACATGGGCAGGTCGGCAAGACGATGAACAACCTGCTGCTGTGGGTCAACGGCGTGGCGCTGATCGAAGCGGGGCGGCTATCGGAGACGACGGGCATCGACCTCGTCAAGCTGCGCGAGGCGCTGTTGATGAGCACCGGCAAGTCGGCGGCGCTCGAGGATTGGGACGGGATCACGTTCACCTGGGCGCTGAAGGACATGCAGATCGTATCCGACATGAGCGACAAGGCCGGGCTGTCGCTGCCGATCGCCGGCGCCATCAAGGAACTGGTGAAGGAGGCGCGGCGCGTGAAGGCGACGAATGCCCCCGATTGGACGGGCAACAAGCCGATGGCATACTGAGGATCGTTGGGCAGGGACAAGGCCAGGAGGGCAAGGCGGCGTGGCGGAGGCGGGTGGCTCGGGGACGATCAACAAGCGCATGATCCTGGCGGTGGTTGCCATCGCCATGTTCATGACCAATCTCGACTCGACGGTGATCGCAACCGTCATCCCGGTCATGGCCCGCGAGTTCGGCACCAACCCGGTGCACCTCAAGCTGGCGCTCACGTCCTATCTTCTGGCGCTGGCGATATTCATCCCGGCGTGCGGGTGGGCGGCGGACCGGTTCGGCGCCAGAAACGTGTTCTGCATCGCGATGGTAGTGTTCACGCTCGGATCCATCGGTTGCGCGCTGTCCGATTCGCTGTGGGAACTCGTTCTGGCGCGCGTGGTGCAGGGCGCGGGCGGTGCGATGCTGGTCCCTGTCGGGCGGATCGTGGTGCTGAAGTCGCTGCCGCGTGCGGAGATGATCAGTGCGCTGGCGCTTCTCGCCCTGCCGCAGCTTATCGCGCCGGTGCTCGGGCCGCCGGTTGGCGGGTTCATCGCGACCTACTCGAGCTGGCAGTGGATCTTCTGGATCAACGTACCGATTGCTGCGGTGCTGCTGGCGTTCGCATATGCCCATATTCCGGAGGTGCGGGGAGAGGGCGAGCAGACGTTCGACTGGGTCGGGTTTTCGCTGATCGGGCCGGGTCTTGCCGCCGTGCTGGCGGGCGTGAGCCTGGTTGGCGTCGATCTGCTGAGCCCGCTGCAAATCGCGGTGATGGTGGTGCTCGGCACGATCCTCATCATCCAGTTCATCCGGCATGCCGTGTCGGTTCCGACGCCGCTGGTCGACGTCAGCCTGCTGGCCATTCCGAGCTATCGCAACGGCATGCTCGGTGCGTTCATGTTCCGGGCCAGCATCGGGTGCGCCACGTTCCTGGTGCCGCTCGTGCTGCAGGAGGGGCTTGGGAAGACGGCGTTCGAGTCGGGCATGATAACGCTGGTGCTCGGCATCGGTGCGATGACCATGAAGTTCGTCGGGCCGCCGGTTCTGAAGCGGTACGGGTTCAGGCAGGTCATGATCCCCAACGCGGTCGCCTGCGCAGTGTTCGCGGCAATCCCGGCGCTGTTCGTGCTCGATCCACCGTCCTACATCATCATGGCGGTGTTGTTTGCGACGTCGCTGTCGCGCTCGCTGCAGTTCGTCGCCACGAATGCGGTGATCTATGCCGACGTCCCGGACGACAGGATCGGCGCGGCGACGACGTTCTTTGCCGTGGTCACGGAACTCTCCGGTGCAGTCGGGATCGCGGTTGCGGCGGCGGTGATGCAGTCCTACCAGCTCATGAAGGGCACGACCGTGCTCGGCTCGGACGACTTCGTCGTGGTGTTCGTCACCGTTGCGCTGATCTCCGCCAGCCAGATCATCCCGCTTTCGCGACTTGCGGCCGACACCGGGGATTCGCTGCGGGCGGAGACCAAGGCCGCGTAAGTCGATGGCTGCGAAAGCGCCAGACTCGTGTTGAGGAAGTGGTCTGTTTGATTTTCTCAATATCGGCAGGCCGATGTTGAGGAAGTAGTCTGTTTGATTTTCTCAACACCGGCAGGCCGGTGTTGAGGAAGTCCCATGCTTGCGTGCTCCGCGGGTTGTGGTCCCGGAGGTTTGCGTCGTTCGTTCTGTTCTCCCCATAAAGGGGGCGGGACGGCACGGGCCGTCGAACAGTAATTAAGATGGGACCGGAGCCGTCCCGCGCCTGGGGCACTTGTCGCCCGACACCGGTCCATCT
>JBJOGJ010000087.1:0-14213 GCA_046048295.1 Pseudomonadota bacterium
TGGTAACCATGCCGCTCGAGACGTCGATCAGGTCGGCGCCGGCATCGTGGAACATCCGCGACACCGCGACGGCATCGGCGATGGTATGACCGCCCTCCTCCCAGTCGACGGCGGAGATGCGGACGGAGATCGGGCGCTCCTCTGGCCATACCGCTCGAATGGCGCGGAACACCTCGAGCGGCAAGCGCATGCGGTTCTCGAGCGAGCCGCCATAGGCGTCGGTACGCTTGTTCGAAACCGGTGAGATGAAGGTGGAGAGCAGGTAGCCGTGCGCGCAGTGGAGCTCGAGCATGTCGAAGCCCGCCTCAAGCGCACGTTCGGTCGCCCTCGCATAGAGTCCAGGCAGTTTCGCGATCTCGTCCGGCGTGATCTCGCGCGGAACGCGGGCGCGGTCGGATACAGGGAGTGCGGAGGGGGCGATCAGGTCCATGCCGATCACCGTCTCGCCGCCCGAGCCGCGCATCCAGCTCTCGCCGGTATCACCCTTGCGGCCGGCATGGCCGAGCTGCAGGCCGATTTTGCCGTCGGTGTGCCTATGGACGAAATCGACGACGCGCTTCCAGCCGGCGATGTGGCGGTCGTCCCAGATGCCGGCGTCCCGCCAGGAAATGCGCCCGTCGGGATGGACGGCGGTCATCTCGGCGATGACGAGGCCGGCCCCACCCATGGCGCGGGAGCCGAGGTGCACGACGTGCCAGTCGCCGACGAGCCCGTCATCGGCGGAGTACATGCATAAGGGCGACATCACGATGCGGTTCGGGAGCGTCATGCCGCGGATTGTAATCGGCCGGAAGAGCGCGGGGATTTCCGTTCCGGCTTCGCCGGTGTCGTTCGCCATGGGCTTCCTCACATGATTGGTGTGATTGTTGGCGGAAGGATAACCTTGCGGGCACCCCGGCGGAAGCACGTTCAGGTCCGGTAGGCCGCCTCGAACATGAAGGCGGGAAGTTCGGCTCCAAGCCCGCGCTCGCGAGCACGTTTCATGACAGCGGCGCCAACTCCTGCAAACTGGACGCTGAGGCCGTTGTTCTTGAGCAGCGTGATCTGGTGCTCGCTGGTCCGGCGGGGGGACTTCCCGCAGACAAGTTCGCCGATATCCCAGATCCTGTCCCAGCTCACCGCTCCCGATTTGACGCCTTCGGTGAGCCAGATGGGCTCGTCGTTCTTCACCTGGTCGCGGGTGGAGACGACGACGATCTGGGACCGGCGGAAGCTTTCGTCGTCCAGGTCGCGGCGGCGCAGGACCTTGTCGCTGTTGACGATGGAACTGATGAAGGTACCAGGCTCGAGCCAGCTGCCGTCGAAGACGGGCTCGTTCGAATTGCTGGCGGTGACGACGATATCGCAGCCGGAAACGGCTTCGCGTGGCGTATCGACGGCGATGACCTCGGTGCCGAGTGTCGCCTGCATGCGATCGGCAAAGGCTTTGCGGTTGGCAGGTGTCGGGCTGTAGACCTTGATGCGGTCGATGTCGAGGACGGCACACAACGCCTGCAGTTGCGGCCCGGCCTGGGAGCCTGATCCGAAGATGCCGACGGTCTTGCTGTCGGGGCGGGCGAGGTATTTCGCGGCGATCCCGGTCATGGCGCCGACGCGCATGCGCTGCAGGGCTTTGTCCTCGATGATCGCCGCGAGCTGGCCGGTCTCGACGGAGAACAGCATCAACCAGCCGACGTTGCGATTGCCGATCTTGCGGCTGGTCTCGTGGCTGGCATCGTAGCGCTCCATGGTCGAGTCGATGCGCAGGATGGCATAGCCCAGCGCCGGCACGGTGCCGGTGAAAACCTTGAGGAAATGCGTCGCCCCATCCTGTGCCTGGCCGTAGGAATGAATGCGCGGGTTGTTCCAGGCGCGACCCATGCCAAGCTCGTGGTACGCCTGCTCGACGGTCTCGATGTAGTCGCCCATGGTGAGCAGGCCGTCGACGTCCTGGTTAGAAAGGAACAGTGCCATGGCGCCCTCCCCGCTAGAGCTTCAGCAGCCGGCGGGCGTTGCCGCACAGGATCTTCTGCTTGTCCTCGGCGGAGAGCGGCACGGTCTTCATCCACGCCGTGCCAGGCATGTTGTCGACATGGGGATAATCGACGGAGTAGAGGATCCGGTCGACGCCCATTTCCATCAGGCAGCAGAGCAAAGCGGGCGTCGAGAAGTTGCCGCTGGTCGTGATGTAGAAGTGCTTCGTGAAGATGTCGCGGAAGGCGACGCGCTCGCCGCCCGGCCGCTTCAAGGTCTCGTCGATGCGGTGGAGGAGAAAAGGCAGCGTCTCTCCCAGATGGCCGAGCACAACCTTCAGGCGCGGGTACTCCTGGAAGACGCCGGAGACGACCATGCGGATCGCCTGCGTCGCGGTGTCGATCGTGTAGCCCCACGACGCCTGCGCGAGATAGGGGTGGTCGGGGTAGTAGGCGTCGACGACACCCTGGTGCTGCTTCGAGGGGTGGAAGTAGACTGGCACGTCGAGGGCCTGGGCCCGCTCGTAGATCGGCCAGAAGAAGCGGTCGTCGTGGAACTTGCCGCCGGTCATGCCGTGGATCATGGTGCCGACGAAGCCAAGGTCCGTCACGCAGCGCTCGAGTTCGTCGGCGGCGGCCTCGGGGACGGCGGTCGGGATGGCGGCGAAACCGCGGAAGCGATCGGGATGGCGCTGGACGATTTCGTACAAGCGGTCGTTGACGCCGCGGGCGACCTCGGCGGCATTCCCGGCCTTGAGCTTCTGGGTGGAGGGTGAGCCATGCGAGAGGACTTGTATATCGATCCCGGCCTCGTCCATCAGCCCGAGCCTCAGGTCGCCGACGTCGTAGAGGCGGTCGGCGATCTTGCTCGAGCGCGACTGGGTGTCGTCTCGGGGCGCGAGGATGGGGTCGCGGTAGTGCTCCTCGAGCGCGATGACCTGGCAATCCGGGTTGTTGAACATCTCCATCCTCCCTCGCGTTGTCGCCCGCCCCGCCGGCAGGCCGGAATCTTGCGCTTCCACTCGCTTTTGCCACAACAATGGCGCATAGCGTAGCATTGTACCGCCGTGGCGTGAGAAGATTTCTGCGAGGATTGGCCCCGCAATGCCGGTGTTGCCCTACATGATTGCCGTCGCGCTGTTCGTGTCCGGCTGCGCCGCCACGCTGGCGCGCGTCCCTGTGCCCGAAGCGCTGGTCGACAGGGCAACGGTCGGGCGGTTGGACAACATCCGGTTCTGGGGCGACAAGCTGCCGGACGACTTCGACAAGATGGTCACGCTCAAGTCGGCACAGACAAAGGCTGCGAGACCGCACATCGTCAAGCCGGGGGCGCGACCGTTGAGCTTCCTGGCGCTCTCGGGCGGCGGGCGCGACGGCGCCTATGGCGCGGGCGTGCTGGCGGGGTGGACGAAGGCCGGCACGCGGCCGGAGTTCGAACTCGTCACGGGGGTGTCGACAGGGGCGCTGACGGCGCCGTTCGCCTTCCTCGGGCCGGCCCATGACCCGGTCCTCAAGGAGATCTACACGACGCATTCGACGAAGGAACTCGTGACGGCGCAGGCGCTGGCGGGCATTCTCGGCGGGCCGGCGCTGACCGACAACAGCGGGCTGAAGCGCCTGCTCAACGCGCACATCACGCCGAAGATCCTCAACGCGGTGGCAAGGGAGTACAAGCGCGGGCGGCGGCTGTTGATCGCGACGACCAACCTAGATGCCCAGCGCCCGGTCATCTGGGACATGGGTGCGATCGCCGCCAGCAACGCGACGGGATCGCTGAAACTCTTCCGCGATGTGCTGCTTGCATCGGCAGCGATACCGGGGATCTTCCCGCCGGTGATGATCGAGGTTTCGGCCGGCGGCAAGAGCTACCAGGAGTTGCACGTCGACGGCGGCACCGTGGGCCAGGTGTTCTTCCTGCCCGACGGCGCACTCAAGCAGCCCGGCATCAAGCGCCAGCTTCGGCGGGTGAAGTCGAACCTCTACGTCATCCTCAACGGCAAGCTGACGCCGGACTTCGAGAAGGTGGAGCCGACGACGATCGCCATCGCCAGCCGCTCGATGGCGACGCTGCTGAAGGCGCAGGGGAACGGCGACGTGTTCCGGCTCTACGCCACCGCGCAGCAGAACGGCATGCAGTTCAACCTCGCCGCCATTCCCGAGAAGTTCGACGCCAAGACGACAGAGCCGTTCGATCCGGTCTACATGAAGGCGCTGTTCGAACAGGGCTTCGCCGACGCGAGCGGCGGCTACAAGTGGCAGAAGACGCCGCCGGGGCGGCTCTAGGCGACAGGCCACAGAGGGGCCGCGCCACAGGCGGTCGGCCTTGGCGTTTTGCGGCATTCCAAACCTGTTCCCCATAATAGGGGGCGGGACGGCACGGGCCGTCGATTAGTAATTTAGATGGGACCGGAGCCGTCCCGCGCCTGGGGCATTTGTCGCCCGACACCGGTCCATCTCACCAGCGCGGTCACCTGCATTCGTGGCCAATGCGGCCGCGAGTGCCGGCACGGGCAACCACTCCAGCTGATGGGAGTGCAAATGCGATCCAGGCTCCGCCTCCACCCGAACGCCCAGCTCGCGACAGTGCCCCTGATCGAGGCGGATGCGTGGGAGTATGGGGCATGCGGAAGGAACGGGGATAAGTATTTTGTATGGTTAGCGGGCGGGGGTCGGTGCCTTGCGAGAGGCGGCCACTCTACACGTGTCATCCCGGACGAGCGTAGCGAGATCCGGGACCCAGGGGCGGCTTGGCGATGGGTTTGCGTCATGGCCCCTGGGTCCCGGCTCTGCGCGGCTGGCGCCGCTTGGCCGGGATGACAGTTGGTGGGTGGGGCTACCCGTCGCGGTTGGCGATGGCGGCTTCGATGTTGGCGAGGGTTTGGGCGCTGGAGACGGTGTGCGGATGGTCGGGGCCGAGCGCCTTCTGGAGCGATCCGTTGGCGCGGCGAGCGAGCGGCAGCGCCTCGTCGAACCGGTCCATGTTGTAGAAGAGGTCGGCCATGTTCCAGACAGTGATCGCCGTATTGGGGTGGTCGGGGCCGAGGGCGGCTTCGCCGATACGGAGGGCGCGCTCGTAGAACGGCTCGGCGCGGTCGTATTTGCCTTGGGTGCTGTACAGGCCAGCGAGGTTGTTGAGGGACGTGCCGACATCCGGGTGGTCGGGGCCGAGGGCGACTTCGAAGATGGTGTTGACGCGCTCGTAGAGCGGCTCGGCAAGGTCGTATTTGCCTTGGGCATCGTAGAGACCGGCGAGGTTGCTGAGCGCGGTGCCGATATTTGGGTGGCCTTCGGGTAGCGCGTTCTCCATGATCGCGAGTTCACGCTCGCGAAGCGGCTCCGCATCCTCGAGGCGACCGGTTGCCTCGTAGAGTCCAGCCAGATTGCCGCACGACATGCCGACATCCGGGTGGTCGGGGCCGAGGGCGACTTCGAAGATGGTGTTGACGCGCTCGTAGAGCGGCTCGGCAAGGTCGTATTTGCCTTGAACGCGATAGAGTTCCGCGAGGTTGTTGAGGGCGGTGCCGACAGACGGGTGGTCGGGGCCGAGGGCGGCTTCGCGGATACGGAGGGAGCGCTCGTAGAGCGGTTCGGCTTCGGCGTAAGCGGCGACAGCGTCAAGGTAGTACGCAATCGCGTTGAGCAGATACCCCAGCGGTTCGCCGACATCATCGGGGGCCAGGGCGGCGACGTGGCGGGCGTGGGGGACGAGGCGCTCCAGGGCGCGCCAGTGCTGGAAGTCCGCACCGGGGATCGCGTGGCGACAGACCACGACCGCCGCTGTCAGCCATTCCGCCCGCGCGTCCGCCGGGAGCCCGGCGGCGGCGGCCATCTGCACCAGCCGGTGGACGGATACCGTGGCGGCGTCGAGGTCCAGATCGACGAGGGAGAACCGCGCCAGCGCCGACAGCGCCTCGTCGCGGCGGTCGGAATCGGCGATGATGTCCCTGAGCGGCGCCGGGTAATGTTCGGCGGCCTGCTCGAACAACTCCAACGGAATGTTGTCCGGCGCGTAGAAGGCGGCGAGCGAGAGAATGGCCGCAGCACCCGGCACGAACGCCTCGGCCTGGGCGATGGCCTCCTGGAAGGTGGCGAAGACGGTTTTCGCCTCCGCCATGCCGGGCGGCGGGTTGGCCATGTGCGCCGTCAAACGGGCGACGTAGCGGGAAGGCGCGACGGCGGGCATCTCGCGCAGGTAGGCGGCGGCGTGCGACAGCGCCAGCGGCAGCCGGCCGACGGCTTCGGCGATGGCGGCGGCATCGTCGTCCGACAGGGTGCGGCCGCTCTCGCGGCGCAGGTACGACACGGCATCGGTGATGCTCCAGGCGCCGATCTCGATGGGCATGACCTCGTCCTGCCGGAAGGTGGTGAGCCGCGTGGTGACCAGCACGCGCGCGTTGGCGGGCGGCGGCCAGTGGCGCAGCACGGCCATGTCGTCGACGTTGTCGTAGACGATGAGCCAGGGCCTCGCGTAGCCCGCGTTGGCGATGTGGTCGAGCATGGCGCGGGCGGCGGCGGTGCGATCCTCCGGCGGGCGGGCGGTGGGGTAGAGCATGGCGCGGAGGTTTAGAAGGTCCGCCTCGACGCCGGCGAACGCGCCGGTCGCCTTGTCCTTTTCCGCCGCCAGCCACCAGATGCCGGAGAAGATGTCGTATTTGCCGGTCTCGAACGCGTACTGGCGGGCCAGCGTCGACTTGCCGACACCGCCGAGGCCGTGGATGGCGACCGGCTGGGTGATGGCGGCGACGGCGCCGTGCTTCAGGGCCACGTCGATGTCGGCAATCGCCCCGCCCCGGCCGGTGAAGCTCGGCGTCTCGCGGATGTCGTGGTGAAGAAGCGGGCGGGCGGCCTGCCAGTACTGCGCGACGACCTCGGGCAGCGCATCGCCGGGGCGGGCGCGGGCCGCGCCGACCACGACATCGGCAAGCGCTGCGTCCTGGCCGGCGAGCGGCACGAGATCGACGTAGGCGAGCGACTTCAGGAGGCCCGTCGGCGCGCAGTTGCCGATGCGGAAGACGATCAGCCGGCTCTCGCGGTTCAGGGGATCGTCGGCGATGGTCGCCTGCCATTCGGCGGCGCAGTGGTCGCGCTGGAGATAATCGGTCGACAGGAGTGCGATGGTGCGGGCGCCGGAGCGCAGCGCATCGTGCATCGCCGCCATGAAGCTCGTGTTGACGATGTCCTTGTCCTGGATGATGACGCGGTGGCCGGCGTCGATCAGGATTTGCGCGATCTTGATGGCCCAATGGGCATCCGGCCCGGCGCGGGAGATGAAGTACTCCGCCTGCCGGATTTCCGCTGCCCCCGGTGTATGCTCGACGGCCGTGTCCACAAATCCCTCGATACGAATGCCCCTGGCCGAACGAGGCTAGCCCGGAACGATGCTCCGTACCAGTGGCGAGGCAGACGGCGATGACAGGGGCGGGCGCGCGTGCCACACTCGAAGAGCAGGATCGCAAAACGCCGGAGGACGCGCATGAACGAGGTGGAGCTGACGTTCGCCATGGGGGACTACGACCACATGGCCGACATCATGAATGGCGAGGTGCGGGCGACCGGGATCAAGCTCATCCCGCTGCAGATGGAGATCGAGGAGATCTTCTACCGGTTCACGATCCATCGCGAATGGGACGTGTCGGAAATGAGCATGGGCAAGTACGTGTCGCTGGTGAGCCAGGGCGATCCGATCGTAGCGTTGCCGGTGTGGGTGTCGCGGGTGTTCCGGCATGCGTCGTTCTACGTCCGGAAGGACGGGCCGGTGCAATCGGAGAAGGACCTGGCGGGGGCGAGGATCGGGCTGCCGGAATGGGCGCAGACGGCGGCGGTCTATTCGCGCGGGCTGATCTCGGACGAATTCGGGGTCCCGCTCAAGGACGTGAAATGGGTGCAGGCAGGCATCAACCAGCCGGGCCGGGTCGAGAAGGTCGAACTGAAGCTGCCGGCCGGGATCACGATCGATCGCCGCCCCAACGATACGTTGTCGGACATGCTGGTGTCCGGCGAGATCGACGTGGCGATGTGCGCGCGCGAGCCAAACTGCTTCGCCCAACGGCATCCGAACATCCGCCGGCTGTTCCCGGACTATCTCGAGCGGGAGACGGACTACTACAAGCGGACGGGCATCTTCCCGATCATGCATGTCGTGGCTCTGAAAAAGAGCGTGCTCGACAGGTATCCGTGGGTGGCGATGAACCTCTACAAGGCATTCGACGAGGCCAGGGCGCGGAGCATCGCAAGGGCGCGGGATACGACGGCGGCGCGGTATCCGATGGCGTGGCACTTCACGCACTACGAGCGGATGGAAGGGATATTCGGCGAGGACGTATGGCCCTACGGCGTGGAGCCGGCCAGGAAGACGCTGGAGGCGTTCGTCGCGTGGGCCTACGAGCAGGGACTCTGCCACCGCCCGGTGACGGTCGACGAGCTGTTCCCGTCCACGCTGAAGGGCAAGTTCAAGGTGTGACGGCGGGATAGCCATCCACAGCCGTGGGCGCCCGCAATTGTCCACGACCACGTCCTAATGGTAGCGTCCCCCGGTTTGCACCTGACAGAGGATGATGCCAGTGCCGCCGAGCCCTATTCGCGTTCTCCTGTCCGCCTGGCTGATCGCGCTCGCGCTGCTGGCGGGAATGGCTGGCGGACATGCGCAGGAGGCGGAAGCCAGGCCGCAGGCAGCGCTGAAGGTCGTCACGAAGGTGGCGCCGCCGTTCGCGATGCGGACCGAGAAAGGCCAGTGGGGCGGGCTCGCCATCGACCTGATGGAGGAGATCGCCGACGAACTCGGGCGCAACATCGAATGGGTGCCGGCCGAGACGACGGCGGACCTTCTGGCGGCGGTGGAAAAGGGGCAGGCGGAGGCCGGCATCGCGGCGGTGACGATCACGTCGGAACGGGAGAGCCGCATCGACTTCTCGCACAGCTACTACGACACGGGCCTCGGCATCGCGGTGACGGCGGCACGCGAAGCGAGCTTCTGGGCCGGCATCGAGGCGCTGGCCTCGCCGGCCTTCCTCGGCACGGTGGCGATGCTGGCGGTGCTCCTGTTCGCAGCCGGCGCCATCGTGTGGTGGCTCGAGCACCGGCAGAACGCGGAGCAGTTCCACAAGGACCCGCTCAAGGGCATCGGCAGCGGCTTCTGGTGGGCGGCGGTGACGATGACGACGGTCGGCTACGGCGACAAGGCGCCGGTGACGCCGGCCGGCCGCTTCATCGCGGTGATCTGGATGTTCGCGGCGCTGATCCTGACGGCGGTGTTCACGGCGCAGTTGACGAGCGCGCTGACGCTCAATCGCCTGTCGGGCCCCGTGAAGAGCCTCGCCGACCTGCAGCGCACGCGTGTCGGCGTCGTCAACGGAGCGGCGTCGAACGCCTATTTCGAGCAGCGCTTCATTCGCACGACGCCGTATATCGACGTGGAGGCGGGACTGGAAGCGCTGGCCGACGGGCAGATCGATGCGTTCGTGCACGACGAGCCGATCCTGCGCTACACGATCCTGCGCGACCATCGCGGCAAGCTTGACATGCTGGGACAGGTGTTCGAGCCGCAGGATTACGGCATCGTGCTGGCGCAGGGCTCGAAGCTGCGCGAGGACGTCAACAAGGCGCTCCTGAAGGTGCGCGCATCGCGGACGTGGTCGGAGATCAGGAGCCGCTACATGGGCGGGGAGTAGAAGCGGAACCCGCGGTAGCCGTCGGCAACGATGTCGTTGCAGATTTTCCGGTAGGTGCCGGTGCCGCCGATGTAGGGCATGAAGAGGCGCGGCTTGCCCGGAACGTTGGCACCCATGTACCACGAGTTGGCCTCGGGGAAGAGCGTTCTCGCGGCTTCGGCCTGGACGGTTGCCACCCAGGCGTCCTCGGCCTCGCGCTCGGGCTCGATGAGGGCGAGGTTGTTGGAACGCAGGTGTGCGAGCGTGTCGGCGACGAGGTCGACGTGCTGCTCGATCGAGGTCATCATGTTGCCCTTGACGGACGGGCTGCCGGGGCCGGTGATGGTGAAGAGATTGGGGAAGCCCGCCACCATGAGGCCGAGGTATGAGCGCGGGCCATGCTGCCACTTCTCTTGCAGCGTGAGGCCGGCGCGGCCGCGGATGTCGATGCGCAACAGCGTGCCCGTCATCGCGTCGAAACCGGTCGCGAAGACGATGGCGTCGAACGCATAGGCGCGGCCGCCCGCAACGAGACCGTCAGCCGTCAGCCTGTCGATGCCAGAGCCCGAGATGTCGACGAGGTCGACGTTGTCGCGGTTGTAGGTTTCATAGTAGCCGGTATCGAGGCAGAGGCGCTTGGTGCCGATTGGATAGCTGGTGGGTTCGAGCAGCCGTGCCGTGTCGGCATCGCGGACGATGTCGCGGATGCGCTGGCGGGCGAACTCGGCAGCGGTGTCGTTCGCGGCGCGGTCGGTCAAAAGGTCGTTGAACGTCTTCAGGATGCTCATGCCGCCGGCCTCCCAGGCGGCGTCGAACATTGCCTGCCGGCTTGCGTCCTCGACGGAGAACGCGGCGGCGTCGAGCGAGGGCCCGCTTCTCAGGCTGCCGCTCTGGGTGGTGCGCATCTCGGCACGGCGGGCGGCGTAGTTCTCCTTCCAGGCGCGCTCGTATTCAGGCGTCATTGGACAATTGCGCGCCGGAACGGTGTAGTGCGGCGTGCGCTGGAAGACGGTGACGTGGGCGGCCTGGCGGGCGAGTTCTGGGATTGCCTGGATGCCGGACGAGCCGGTGCCGATGACGGCGATGCGCTGGCTGGTAAAGTCAACGGGCTCGTGCGGCCAGAGGCCGGTGCGATAGATGGGCCCCGTGAAGTCCGCCTCGCCGGGCAGGTCCGGAACCTGGGGTGTCGAGAGGCAGCCGGTCGCCATGACGAGGAAGCGCGTGCTGACGTTCTCTCCGGCATCGGTGGTGACGGTCCAGCGGCTGGTTGCTTCATCGAAGTGTGCCGCCGTCACGCTCACCCCGAAGTCGATCAGCGGACGGAGGGCGAAACGGTCGGCGACGTGGTTGAGGTAGGCGAGGATGTCGGGCTGAGCTGCATATTTTTCCGGCCAGTGCCATTGCTGTTGCAAGGCATCGTCGAAGGAATAGGAGTACTGCATGCTTTCGACGTCGCAGCGCGCACCCGGATAGCGGTTCCAGTACCACGTGCCGCCAACGTCGCCGCCGCGCTCGAAGGCCCGCGTGGTGAAACCCGCCTGGCGCAGGCGGTGCAGCATGTAGAGGCCGGAGAAGCCGGCACCGACGACGACGGCGTCGACACAGTCCGGCGATGGCGTTTCCTTCGGCATGGGGCGGCTCCGCTGTGATCCGGGGACATTCTAGCCAAGCGCGAACGATGTGGAAGAGGCGCATGCCCAGTCTAGGGGGCACGGCACGCTGATTGACTTCCGGCGGACCGGCGATAACATCGGCGACCACACCGCAGCGGATCCGACACATGATACCCTATTCTCGTGCAGCGACTTTTGTGCGACTGCGCCTTGCGCTGTGCGCGTTACTGCTCGCCACCTTCGCAGCCAGGGCCGAGGCGCAAACTCCGACCGGAGGCGCCATGCCGACGCCGCCCAAGCGCATCCTTTTCGTCGGCAACAGCTACCTCTACTACGGCGACAGCGTGCACAATCATGTGCGCCGGATGGCCGCCGCCGCCGGCATCCATGCCGAACGCGAGATGCCCTTCAAGTCGGTCACCATTAGTGGCGGCGCGCTCCACGACCATGACATCCGACACTACCTGAAACCCGGCCAGTTGCGGGTGAAGGGTCCGTTCGAGGTAGTGATCCTGCAGGGCGGCAGCGCGGCTCCGCTGTCGAAAACGCGGCGCGACCGGTTCATCGCCACGGTGCGTGAATTCGATGCAGCCATAAAAGCTGGAGGCGCACGGACGGCACTCTACATGACGCACGCCTACGTCGCGCCGCACAAGCGCGCGGAAGCCGGCCAGATCGAGACGATCTCCGCGCTCTACGATGCCGCCGCGAAGGAGACGGGCGCCATCCTGATCCCGGTCGGCCTGGCATTCGCGGAAGCCTACCGCCGCCGGCCGGACTTTCCGCTGCACAAGGCATTCGACGGCAGCCACCCGAACCTGCACGGCACATATCTAGCCGCCGCAGTCGTATTCGCGAGCCTCTACGCGCCGTCACCAGTCGGCAATCCTTACGACTACTTCGGTGCGATCGACCGCGACACGACGCGCTTCCTGCAGCAGGTGGCCCACGACGTCGTGCGCTGCCCGAACAGGACGGGCAACTGTTGAAGGGCGACGGTTGCTGGTTGCAGCAACCGTCCCGCGTTTTCCATTTCCCACGATCTCAGGGCGTCTCCGGTTCAGGAGACCGACGCTTCAGCGCGCCGATGTGGCCGGTGCATGAGCCTTCAGGAACTTGAGCACGCGCGCGATGGTTCGCGCCTTCAGCTCCGGCGGCTCCTTCCACGGATAGACGGTAATCTCGGCATTCGGCGCCAGCGACGCGATATCAATGCCGGTCTGGTAATTGTGCGCCTGCGTATTGTCCGGCAGGACCAGGATCGGTGTCTGGCAGGAGCGGGCGAATTCGCGCGGAACGCTGTAGACGAAGTCCGGCTGCACCCTGAAGAGGTTGTGCAGGTATCGTTCGATGGTGTCCATGGACACATCAGGGTGGCGCTCGCGGAACTCCTTGCCCCAGCCATCACGGCACAGATTGAACATCACGTCCGGGTTCTCGGGGCGATGCCCGACCGGCTGGCTGACGACCGCCGCGACCACGCGATCCGGAGCGCGCTGCAACAGCTTGAGCGCAAACGGGCCACCTATGCAGTTGGCGAACAAGGCGAACCGGTCGATGCCGAGGTGGTCCATGACCCCGAGCTGGTCATCGGCGAAGGCGTCCCACGGGTTCTCGACCGGGACCGGACCGGTGGACAAGCCGTTGGTGGCATTGCGCTGGTCCATCGTGATGACCCGGAAATCGCCCTTCGCCTCCTCCATCATGTTGATGACGGCGGTCGGCCAGTTCGCCATACGCGAATTCAGGCCGCCGCCCGGAAGAGCAAGAAGTGGAAAGCCGGACCCGACCTCCTGATACTGGATGCGGACGCCGCCCTTCTCGAAAGAGCCCGTCTTGTTACCCGTCGCGGGCGTGGCGCTGCTCGTGGCCTCGTGTGGAACATTTGGCTTAACCGGATCCATAACAACTCCCCCGAATTCTGGTTTCCAGGCACAGGATGACCAGAAGCAGTATAGGATCGGATGGCCAGCTCACATAGTGGGGGCGAATCCTGCTGCCCTCGGATCACCTGACTACGCGATCATGCCGGGCGTTGACGCAAGCCGGCAGGCCGTGGACGACGTGTCGCGGAACCCAGACGCGCTGCGGGGGCGCCAGTCGTTGTTGGCGCCGGCGGTTTGCGGTTGTCCGCCGGACCGAAGACCAGCCACTTGATGAGACGGAAGAACCGCGTAATGGCAAAGTATGCAATGAACAGCATAACGATGAGCACAACCGTACCGATCCACCTTATGGTCGACGGCGAATAGTTGTCGGAGGCGCGCGGCTTGCGCGGCGCCAATGTCTCCGTAGTGGCTTCCTGCTCCGGCGCCAATGACTTGGCGGTCAGCGTGGCGATTTTCGTGAATTCTTTCACGTCGGTGGGCTTGTCGGTGCGATAGAGGATCTCAACCTGACGACCTACGGCATCCGGCGTGCTGGTTCTCAGCATGACGTTCGCCTGGACCTGCCGGCCATCCGCTGTCATGAACTCGATCGCAGCTACCGTATGCGTTTGCACTTGGCCCAGCGGATTGTTGTTCTGCTCCGCAACCGCATGGGCTGTCGGACAATCGATGTAGCCGGTATGATCGTAGTAGCTGACCCGCCGCCCGACGTTGCGCACCACATACCGGCACTTCGTGTCGAAATGGGTGATCGTCGCCATGGCTTGCTGTCGGCCGGACGTTTCCCAACGCGAGATCATGGAGAACCCGAAGAAGAGAAGCACCGCCAACAAACAAGCGCCGCCAATCAATGCCAGCGCCGTCTTGCGCTGCTGCTCCGGGCTGGCTACCTCGTAGCCAAGGATCCTGTCCGCCATTGGTACGCCTCCAAATACGATCGCGACATTCGTCGTCCTGGAGCCAGCCTACAACAAAGTCAGACTACAAATCGTTTCAAAATCATTGATGCTGCACTACCTGTTGTCTCTGCATTGAACAATCCGGAGGAACTGCCTGACGGCGAGGCCGGATACTGTTCCTGAGGGATCGTCGATCCCATCCGATGCAGGCGGG
>JBJOGJ010000088.1:0-14206 GCA_046048295.1 Pseudomonadota bacterium
CGAGTCACTGTGTTGGCTGGCACAGCCCCGATGAAAGGTAAAATGTCTGTCTTCAGAATGTCGTCGTAGTCCTGCTTCGTCGCGGGTCGGAGCGGATCACCCTTGGCGAACCGGTGATCGACAAGATCAGCGAATGTTAGGCCTCTCCGCGTCTCGGTTTTCTGCCCCGCAGGGTCAGTGCCCTGCTGGACGAGTGAGCGTGTTTCTTCGGCTGCGCGGATCGCCTGAGCCAACGACAGCTCGTCGTGGCGTCCGAGTTTAAGCTTTCGCCGCAACCTGCTTTTCCCACGAACGATGTCGTAGTGCGCGTACCAAGTAGCCGTTCCGCTCGGAAGTACGTGCAGAACGAGTCCGCGCACACCTTTTATCCGGTATTCGGACACCGCGTCATTGTGCGATCTCGAGATGGCGGCGCGGATGGCCTTCGCATTGGTCGGTAGAAGAAAATCGTTGCTCGTCGTCCTGGGCATGGATCATCAACTGTTGCGGTAAATTTGGTCTATATATGGTCCAAAAGGTCGGGCCTTCAAGGCGCAGCCTAGGACCAACTGAGACAAGAATAGCCTATAAAATTTATTTATTACAGCAACTTATTGGTTCCATGCGATCTCAGTCGGTCCCATATAGTATCGCGGACCACCGGGCTTAAAATCCTGAGATGGAAACATCGTGCGGGTTCGACTCCCGCCGTCCGCACCATTTATTTCAATAGTCTTCCAATCCTGCCCCGAGATAGCACTCGGGTGGCTTCGACGAGGCGATCCAGGAGCTTGAAGCTACCATCGAGCAGATGCAAACCAAGAACGCCGGTGACGAGCGCCGGGTCGCGGTCGACACTGCCAAGCGCGCTTTGGAGAAAACGCGTCAAGCAATTGCCGCTTTGCCCGATCAAGCAGTGCTTCCCGGAAAAGTTAGCCCCGAGACAAGTCTGCGTGTCCTCTGATCTCGGCAGTTCGAGCGCAGAGCCAGGTGGTGTGGGAGCGTTGCAGGCTGGCTCGTTCGCCATCGCGTCTCCACACGGCTAATGCCAACAGTCACGCTGCGCGGTCTCATCCTTCTACCCGCCGACCATGGCGAAGGGCGGCGGCAAGCAATAAATAGAGCAGGACAGCGTTCAATACGTGCCAGGCGAAGTGAGTGCCGAGGGGCGACGCGCGCCATGAGGAGTCCCAGCCACACGAGGCCATATCGATCGTTCGCAGCGTCAGCGAGCCCCCGAACACGAGCGCGGCCGCAAGTACATTTACACCGGCCGGATGGCGGCGGACCAGCAGGAGCACGCCCACCACTAGGAGAACCACGAGCGCGGGCAGATAGCTTGCTGACCCCGCGAAGAAACCGGCGCCGGCACTGGCGGAGAGCAGGCCCGCCGCCGGAAGGGAGATGAAAAACAGCAGCGTCGCAAGACCGGACCAAAAAACAGCGAGGCCCAGGAAACGCACGAGCGCATAAGCGAGATAGGCCAGCATGAATACGGTGATCGGCGCCACGTCGGCGAGGGCGGCCCAGCGCGTCGCAAAAGTGTGAAACAGGAAGCTGCCGATACCGATCGTGAATACGATGGCGATCAGGGCGAGTTCAACAAGCCGGGAAGTGCGATCAGGCAACCGCAACCACAGACGAAGCGCGGCGAAGGCTGCCACGACGAAAGCGATGTTGGTCACGGCATTCACAGGCTCGGCCCAGAATCCGGAATCATTGCCGCGCTCGCAATAGGCAAAGATTTTGGTCTGCCAGCTCATTGCCCGCTCCCCTTTCCGCCGTCCTGTCGGCTGGTGGTAGAGCGGCTGCGGTATCGTGCCTCGACCCAAAGTGCCAGCCGCAAAAGAAGGCCGTACGATACCCAAACCAGGAGGCCGTTGAGGCCAAGACCGATCAGGAAAAACCACAACAGTGCCCTGACCTCATGACTGGCGAGTTCCAAATGCCGCCCCCAATAAGTGAGGGGAAAGCCCATGAGCGAGGCTATCGCAACGAAGGCAATGAGCGAGAACACATAAACGAATGCGAGCGAGCCGAACGTCAGCTTCCAGCGCTCGGCGCCCACCGGGATCCGGCCATGCTTGTGAGCGAATGCGCGGCCGGCCCATACGCATGCCGCGACCATGGCAAAAACGTCGAGCCCGATGCGGCGGCCGATGAGCCAGGAGACGGCGGCCTCGAGCAGTACGAGGGAGAGGAAAACGCCGGTGAAGACGGAGAAAGCTGGCAGAACCGGATGATGCGTATCGTCCGCCGGCATCGCCTGCGCCTCCCCGCTCAGCCCTTCTTTTCCTGCGGGGAGAGGCGAATGTGCAGCTCTCGGAGCTGGGAGGGCGCGACGTCGCTCGGCGCGCCCATGAGAAGGTCCTCCGCCTGCTGGTTCATTGGGAACAGCGCCACCTCGCGGACGGTCTTGGCGCCGATGAGGATCATCACGATACGGTCGATACCGGCTGCCATGCCGCCGTGCGGCGGTGCCCCGTATTGGAACGCCTTGTAGAGCGCACCGAAACGGGCCTCCACCACGTCCGCGCCGATGCCAGCGATCCCGAACGCCTTCACCATCGTCTCGGGCAAATGGTTTCGGATCGAGCCGGATGCAATCTCGTAGCCATTGCAGACGAGATCGTACTGCTGCGCCTTCAGCGCCAGAAGTGCCTCTGTGCCATCCTTCTCCGCGGCCTCCAGTGCAGCAAGTCCGCCCTGGGGCATCGAGAACGGATTGTGCGAAAAGTCGATCTTCTTCTCGTCCTCGCTCCACTCGTACATTGGGAAGTCAACGATCCAGGCCAGCGCATAGCGGCTCTCGTCGACGAGTTTCAGCTCGGCGCCGACCCGATCCCGGGCAAGCCCCGCAAACCGGGTGAAATTCGCCGGATTGCCCGCCACGAAGAAGGCAGCGTCACCGGTCTCTAGGCCAAGCTGCTTCTGGATCGCCGCCGCACGTTCAGGTCCGATGTTCTTCGCAATCGGGCCAGCGCCGGCGGCACCTTCTTCCTCGCGCCAGAAGATATAGCCAAGTCCCGGCTGCCCCTCGCTCTGGGCCCAGGAGTTCATCCGGTCGCAGAATGCGCGGGAACCGCCGGTGGGCCCGGGAACCGCCCAGACTCGAACCTTCGCATCCTTCTCGATCATATTGGCGAAGACCTTGAAACCCGAGCCACGGAAGTGCTCCGTCACGTCCTGCATCTCGATCGGGTTGCGCAAGTCTGGCTTGTCCGAACCGTACTTGGCAATGGCCTCGTCATATGAAATGCGGGGGAACGCCTCGGTCACTGCCTTGCCATCGGCGAACTCCTCGAACACGGCGCGGATGACGGGCTCCATGGTCTGGAATACGTCCTCTTGCTCGACGAAGCTCATCTCGACGTCGAGCTGATAGAACTCACCGGGCAGCCGGTCGGCGCGCGGATCCTCATCGCGGAAACAGGGCGCGATCTGGAAATAGCGGTCGAAGCCCGACATCATCAGGAGCTGCTTGTACTGCTGCGGCGCCTGCGGCAGGGCATAGAACTTGCCGGCATGTATCCGCGAGGGCACCAGGAAGTCGCGCGCGCCCTCGGGGCTGGAAGCGGTGAGGATCGGTGTTGCGAACTCGTTGAAGCCCGCCTCGTGCATACGCGTGCGGATCGAGCGCACGACGGCCAGACGCTTCATGATGTTGGCATGCAAAGTCTCGCGACGCAGGTCCAGGAAACGGTAGGTGAGGCGCAGATCTTCCGGGTAATCCGGCTCTCCGAAGACCGGAACGGGCAGCTCCTTCGCTTCGGACTGCACCTCGATCGCCGTCGCGAAAACCTCGATCTCACCGGTCGGCAACTCGCCGTTCGTCGTCCCCTCCGGGCGCTGGCGTACATTTCCGTCGACCGTGATGACCCATTCGGAGCGCACGCGCTCGGCAGTCTTGAACGCTGCGCTGTCCGGGTCGGCCACCACCTGAGTGATCCCATAGTGGTCGCGCAGGTCGATGAACAGCAAACCGCCGTGGTCGCGTACGCGATGCACCCAACCGGACAGTTTGGCCGTCGCGCCAATATTCCCCGACCGCAATTCGCCACAAGTGTGAGTGCGGTAGCGGAGCTGGAGCCTTGCTGGCGTCGCCTCGGCCATTGGTCGATGTCCTCGGATTGATAATAAGTCCGGTTCGTTAGATTTCGAGCGGGAAAAGCGCATGCGTCGCTGGCGATGTCAAGGGACGGCAATACGCCGCTGCGGCCCTCGGACTACCGGCCTTCAGGACACGAGCAATGCGGAAGTCCTAGCTGGCGGAGTTCAGGCGCTGACCAGCGCCTGTCCCTCGACGATCAGGCGACGCATCAGTCGCGGTTCCTCGCGCGGGAAGTCCTTGCGGCAGTGGATTGAGGCCCAGTTGTCCCAGACAACGAGGTCGCCGTACTGCCATTCGTGCTCATAGACGATGGCGGGATCCTCGGAAATATCCGCCAGTTTGGCGAGGATACTCTCGCTCTCATCGTGCTCGAGGCCCATGATGCGCATGGACATGAGGCGGGAGATATAGAGGGCTTTCCTGCCGGACTTGGGGTGTCTGATGACGATCGGCTGCTCGTGGTTCAGCACCTTAGTGAGATCGACCTTGTCCATGTCTAGCCGCTCTCGGCGCTTGTAGTCGTGCACCTGCAGCACATTGCGGCCCTCGATCCGGGAGCGAATGTCTTCGGGCAGGTTCTCATAGGCCTTGTACATGTTGGAGAAGCAGGTATTGCCGCCGCTAGAGGGCAACTTCACCGCATAGAGCAATGTCGCTCGGCGCGGCTCCGGATAGTAGCTCGTGTCGTGGTGGAACCACATCTCGCCATCACCGAATGCACCGATAGGCTTGCCATTCTCGACGATGTTGGTGACCAGCATGAAGGGCGAATCGTAGTCGCCGCCGGGGCCGACGCCGTTTGGCGGCCTGCGGCGCAGCGAAACCTTGCCGAAGATCTCGGCGACCCGGATCTGGTCGTCCTCCGAAAGGTCCTGGCCCCGGAAAAGCAGCACGACATGGTCGTTAAGCGCCTGATCGACGGCTCGGCAATCGTCCACGCTCAGTGGCTTGGTTAGGTCGAGGCCACGGATCTCAGCGCCCAGCGCCCGCGAGATTGGAACGATTTCAATGGCCATGTCTCTGATTCCTCCGGATTCCCTGGCCGCGCAGGCTTTTCTCGAGCCAACGCTAGGCCCGCAGAGGCCGCCTTGTCAACGCGGGCGGGGGCCGCGATTCTTGACGCGTCTCGCCTTGCAGACCAGCACGGTTTGCTGCAGTTTGTGCCCCAACGAAAGAACGGAGGACGAAGATGGCGTCGAAAGACAAGTTCGAGGACCACTGCTGGAAAGACGTAATTCCTGAGAAGGATATCAAACTCTACGCGCACTACGCGCGCGATACCCGTGTCGGCGACAAGCCAGCCCTCCTCGCTATCGACCTGTACGATGCCGTGTACCGTGGGGGCCCCAAGGAACCGGTCGAACTCAATGACGAGTTCCCGAACTCCTGTGGAATTTTTGCGCACCGGGCAATCGAGCCCACCAAACGGCTTTTTGCTGCGGCACGGGCTGCCAAACTGCCGATCTTCTACTGCACGCAGGACACGCGGCCCAACAACCGGCCGCAAGGCGCCTACTCGACGCACCGCAAGAACGTTAGTTTCGCCACCGACGCACTCGCCATCTACCACGAGTTCACGCCGCAGGAGACCGACATCCTGATCTACAAGCAGCGGGCCAGCGTTTTCCAGGGCACGCCGCTGCTTTCGCACCTGAACCTGCTCGGTGTGCAGAGCCTCATAGTATGCGGAGAAAGCACCTCGGGCTGCGTGCGTGCCAGCGTCGTCGATGCCTACTCGAACGGCTTCCATGTGGCGCTGGTGGAGGAGTGCACCTACGACCGTTCCGAGCTCTGCCACAAGGTCAACCTGTTCGACCTGCACCACAAATACGTCGACGTCATGCACGCCGACGAGGTGATAGACCACCTCGACGGCATGAAGTCGAACCAGGCCAGCGCGTCCTGATCCATTTTCGCCCATTGCCTGCCCAGGGCAGTGGGCACCTCTCCATCCGGTCGAATAGGTCGCCGCCGCGCAATCGAATAAGACTCGACTGGATCTTTGGGCTATAGGCCAGCCATGCAACTCATTACGACGACACAACTGCTGGAGGAAGCGTGCGCGCGGCTCGCGCGCCATCCTTTCGTTGCGATCGACACCGAATTTCTGCGCGAACAGACGTACTGGCCCGAGCTCTGCCTCCTCCAGATGGCTGGCCCTGGCGAAGGCGATGCCTTCATCGTCGACCCCCTTTCAGAGGGAATAGACCTTGCGCCGTTCTATTCGTTGATGTGTGACGAGCAGGTGGTCAAAGTCTTTCACGCCGGACGACAGGACATCGAAATCGTACTGGTTCGCAGCGGCCGGGTGCCGACGCCGATCTTCGACACTCAGGTGGCGGCCATGGTGTGCGGCTTCGGGGAGTCCGTCAGCTACGTCAACCTGGTCAAGCATGTCACCGGTGCGCAGCTCGACAAGTCCTCGCGCTTCACCGACTGGCGGCGGCGTCCCCTCAGCCAGAAGCAGCTCACCTATGCGATCGGCGACGTAACGCATCTGCGCGACCTCTACCTCTACCTGCAGGAACAGCTCAGCAGCTCCAACCGCGAATCCTGGGTCAGCGAAGAGATGGCGGATCTCACCAACCCCGAAACCTACATCCTCGCGCCAGAGAACGCCTGGCGGCGGCTCAAGGCGCGGGTTAGGAGCAAGAAGGCCTTCGGTGCGCTTATCTCGCTTGCCGCGTGGCGGGAACGCAATGCGCAAGCACTTGACGTGCCGCGTTCGCGCGTGCTGCGCGATGAAGCGCTATATGACATCGCCAATCAAATGCCGACGGATGCCCAGAAGCTCGGGACACTCAGAACCCTCAGCGACGGCTTCGCCCGCTCGGCCAAGGCAAAGGAAATCATCGAGGTCGTCAAAGAGGGTCTCGCAGCGAACCCTGCGGACCTACCGCCATTGCCGAGCAGCCAACCGCTGACTGCCGACGCCACCGCTCTCCTCGATCTCTTGCGCGTCCTTCTGAAGTCTGCGGCTGCGCGCAGCCGGGTGGCGCCAAAACTCATCGCGAGCACCGACGATCTCGAAGCGCTGGCGCGAGGCGACGACGTGGAGGAACTGCCGATGCTGCGTGGGTGGCGCCGGCAGGTGTTCGGCGAGGATGCACTACGCATGGCTCGCGGAGAGATCGCGCTCACGGTCCGCAGCGGCCAGGTCGAATGCATCGAAACTCTGAAGAACAGCGACTGAAATCTCAGCCTTTCACATCGCTGGCGCAGCGGAAACCGATGTTGTGGTGACCGGATCGTGGATTGCGCGAAACGGAAGCACCCCGCCACGCTGCTCGCATTGTCTCGGCACCCGTATCGGCTGCACCGCCCCGGGTGACGCGGTCGGCAACGACGGAAGGATCTTCACGGCCATCCCGCGCTTCGTAGGGATACGGCTTCGCGATGGTGGAAGTCCACTCGTGCACGTTGCCTGCCATGTCGAGCACACCTGCCGGCGTCGCACCCGCGGCCAGAGCCCCAGCCGGCAAGGTCGCACCCCACCCGCCGCCATAGCGGGCACGCTCTGGTGTGGGCGATGCGCCGCCTCATGGATAGCGTCGCCCTTCCGTGCCGCGTGCCGCAAACTCCCATTCCGCCTCTGTTGGCAGGCGCTTGCCCTTCGATGCGCAGTAGGCCCGGGCCCCATACCAGCTCGCCTCGACAACCGGATGATCGGCCTGTTCCGTCCATGCTTCGAAGCGACCACCCTTCTCGCGGATACGCGCGTCGCCGTCGTCGATATCGAAGAGCTTGGTGCCGTCCGGTTCTCGGGCGCGTCCCTTCATGTTGAGGAAGATTGCGAACTCGGAATTGGTCACCGGCCTGCGGTCCAGCAGAAAGGTTGCGACGGATACCCGATGCGGCGGACGCTCGTCGGCAAGCCCATCGGTAGATCCCATCGTGAAGCTGCCGCCGTCGATGCGCACCATGTCGCCCATTTCGGCAGCTGCTGCCGACGTTGCAGCGAAAGCGGCGGCAGTAAGGATCAACTTTCGCATCTACCCTCCTAGAGACCGAATGCACCGCCGCCATTAACGTTGATATTCTCGCCGGTGACGTAGCTCGCTGCATCCGAGATGAGAAAAGCTGCCACGTTGGCGATCTCGTGTGGCTGGCCCATGCGGCCAACAAGCGTGCGTTCGGCAACACCACGTCGAGCGGCGTCGTCGTAGTCCGCCGTCATTGCAGTTACGGTGGCACCGGGGGCCACGGAGTTCACGCGAATGCCGCTAGCCCCATATGTCTTGGCGAGCGAACGTGTCAGGCCGTGGATGGCCGCTTTCGATGCCGTGTACGCCGGACCACCTCTTCCGTGTCCGCCGACACCGCCCGAGAGCACGACCCCCGACGTAGCCAGCACGATGGCGCCGCCGCCATGTGCTGCCATCTGTTCTGCCGCGGCACGAGCAATAAGGAACGAGCCTGTAACGTTGACGCGCAGTATTCGGTTGAATATGTCGGCGTCGAGTTCTGCCGCCGTCTCGGTCGAATGCGCAGCCGCCATGTGAATCAGGCCATCGAGCCTGCCGAAGCGCGAGACCGTATCGGCGACGGCACGCTCGCAGTCGGCCGGATCCGATACATCGGCGCGGATTGCCATGACGGACCGTCCATCGGAGGCTGCCACGGTTTCGATGTCGATCGCATTGACATCGAGGGCAGCGACCTTATGCCCACCGGCTGCGAGAAGCTTCGCGGTTGCCGCACCGATGCCGCTCGCGGCTCCGGTCACAATGACAACCTTGCTACCATTCTGCTCAGACATTCTTGATCTCCACCTGTCTCATGCGCCCGGACAGACGCTCGTCACGCCGCCATCCACGACGATGGTCGTCGCCGTGATGTAGGATGCCTCGTCCGACAACAGAAACAACGACGCATATGCGACGTCGAAGCCCGTCCCCATCCGACCCAGCGGTACGATGGCATCGCGCGCCGCTGCGTACTCCTCAGCCGTCTTGTAACCCTTCACCTCATAGCTTGGCCTGCCATTTATCAGACGCCGGATAAATGGCGTGTCTATATAGCCTGGCAGGACGCAGTTGGCCCTGATCCTCTTCGACGCAAGCTGGATGGCGATATTCTTCGTGAACTCGTTGAGCCCCCCCTTGGCGGCAGAATAAACCGCGGTCGGCACGCTCAGGTACCGCAGCGCCGAGATCGAGGAGACGTTGACGATCGCGCCACCGCCGCGCTTCTCCATCAAGGGCACTGCGGCCTGGCAGGTAAGCATCGCGGAGGTCAGATTGCGGGCAAGCGTCTCGTTCCAGTCGGCAAGCGTTATGTTGTCTATCCTACGTCCGGTCCCCTGCCCACCAACGTTGTTGTGCAGAACATCGACGTGGCCGAACTCCGAAACGCACGTCTCGAATATGCGCTCGACACCGGCCTCGGTCGTCGCATCGCCAACACATGGTGCGGCAACGCCCCCTGCATCGGAAATCATGCGGACGGTCTCGGCAGCGCCTTCCTCGCGGTAGTCAACAACCAGGACCCTGGCGCCTTCGCGGGCGAATACGACCGCAGCCGCCTTGCCATTGCCCCATCCGGCACCGATCGAGCCGCCCCCCACTACGACTGCAACCTTGCCCTTGAGGCGGCCTCGGCCGGGCGCCAATTCGAGCTCAAACGACACAGCGCTTCCTCCTCATCGTTATTTTCTGTCAGCGTTCCGCATGCTAGCGGGCCGGCGCTAAGGGCGCCAGCCCCGTCCACCCGCCGGAAACAGCAGGGTCAGGAATTGTCCCGCGGATTATAGCCGTGCTTCTGGCGCCATTCGCTCATGAAATAGGAGAGCGAGTCGTCGATCGTTTCCGGCAATTCTATGCGCAGCGTGATGAGTTGATCGCCAGTATTCCCCGAAGTCGAATTACGCACGCCCTTGCCGCGCAGGCGAAGAACCTTGCCGCCACTCGTACCTTTCGGAATCGTCACCTGAACCTTGCCCGATATTGTCTCGACCTCGATCCTTGTGCCGAGCACTGCCTCATCCAGCGATATCGGTACATCGACGAGAATATCGTCACCTTGACGCTTGAAGCTCTTGTGCGGCCGGACCTTGATCTCGATGAGTGCGTCGCCCGGCAGACCGCCTCGAGGTGAGGGACTCCCGCGCCCCTTCAGGCGCAGGATCTGGCCATCGGTGACACCGGCCGGAACCGTGATGTCGAGTACCCCTCCCTCCGGCATCGTCACGCGCTTCTTGGCCCCCGAAGCCGCCTCCAGAAAATCGATTTCCAGCGTATAGCGGGCGTCCTGGCCACGCGCTGCGTATCCCGAAGCGCCGCGTGCATCGGCTCGCCCACCCGAGAATATGTCGAAAATGTCCGAGAAGCCGAAGTCGTCGAAGTTGCCGCCCGAGCCCTGGCCTGCGCGGCCGGCAAATGGGCCCTGCCTGCGATACGACTGCTGGTAGCGGCGCGGTTCACCCTGCTCGTCGATTTCGCCGCGGTCGAACTTGGCGCGCTTTTCCGCATCGCCAAGCAGTTCATATGCAGCCGAAACCTGCTTGAAACGCTCAGCCGCCGCATTGTCATCGGGGTGAAGATCGGGGTGATGCTCCCGAGCTAGCTTGCGAAACGCCTTACGGATTTCCTCGTCGGAAGCCGTGCGTGGCACGCCCAATACCGAGTACGGATCCTCTGCCATGTGTCGGGGCTCCTCACCAGGCTGCCCCCTGCCGGGCAGCCGCGTCAAATTCAATCTCAATCCCAGATCCGGGTCAGGTTCAAGCGATACCTCGTCCGGCGAAGGTGTCCTGCCGCATGTATTGCCTCAACCTGCACGACTTTGGATCCGGAACGTCACGGCAGCCAGCAGCGGTCCCCCGGAAGCCACACGAAGCGGCCTTTCAGGCGAAGATACGAACAGCCGAGTCGCGCCCAAGTTGCCGTGCAAGTACGGCAAACCGACGGCGCAGGCGCTCGCCATCCAGTTCTACGTATGCCTTCGGGATCGTCAGAACCAGGCTACGGTTTTCGTAGCTCAGCCTCGTCTCGTCGATGATCCCGGGGCGGCCGATAGACAACATATGTGCAGTGCGGATCGCGGCGGCAATGATCCGCGCCCGGGCCAGGGCGCCCTTGTCTATGAGAGCCATCAGTTGGGAGGGGAGTTCGCCGGCAGAAGCTATTCCAGGCCCTGTGTGGCGGAAATATACGACAAGTGCCAGAAACACGCGACCCGGGTGGTCTATACCGGCCATGCCGGAGTGGGCGACGACTGAGAGGCTCTGCTCGCCGCGATAGTCGGGATGTGCGCGCCAGCCAATGTCGGAAAGCAGGCAGGCGGCATGCCGGAGCCGGCGTTCCTCGGCGGTCTCAGCTGGGCCAGGTTCCTGGAAGATCCTGTCGGTCCAGGCACAAAGCTCATGCGCATGCCGGTCCGAACGCGAACGCAGCCGGGCATAGTCGGCGGCGAAGCTCAGCAGCGGATCCCTTTCTTGTTCGTGTTTCGGCAGCAGATCGTAGAGCAATCCCTCCCGCACACCATGTACGGAGAACACCAGCTGCGTTGGCTTCAAGCGTAGCAACAAGCGCTCCATGACAAGAGCTCCGAAGGGCAATACCTCGCGACGTGCGCGCGCCACGCTCCGCAAGGCAGGATTTGCCGATGGCTTCTTGCGGCGAAGCATCTCGCAAAACGAGACGATCTGTGGCGTCGGGATCGTATAGCCCTGCATCACGCGAAGCGGATATTTCCTGTGTGTCATATGCAGCTTGGCAATCGCCCGCCAGGTGCCGCCGACAGCGTAGAACGGCCGGCCGGCACTTGCATCCTTGAGCCAGGGCACCCGGTCCAGCTGCTGCTCGGTGTAGCGGAGTGCCTCGTCCATACGGCCCGCCGTGACATCGAGCATCCGCAAGCCGCCTAGTGGCAGGGTCGTGCTCTCATTGCACTCGCCGGCGGAGACGTCGACCAGTTCCAGGCTGCCGCCTCCGAGATCGCCAGCGATGCCGTTGGCGTTAGCAAATGCCATCAGGATGCCATTGGAGGCGAGCGCCGCCTCACGATGACCGGACAAGATCTGAATCGGAGTTCCAAGGATTTCCTCGCCCCTGGCTCGAAAATCGGGTCCGTTGGCGGCATCGCGCACGGCGGCGGTGGCAAATGGCAACAACGTCTTGACTTGCAGGACACGGGCGATGGCATGGAAGCGGCGCAATGCCGCCAACGCTCGCTCCACGCTTGCAGCGCCCAGACTGCCAGTGCTGGCAATGTTCCGACCCAAACCGCAAAGTATCTTCTCATTGAAGATCGGCGTGGGGGCACGAAGCGCGCCCTCGTAGACCACGAGGCGAACCGAGTTCGAGCCAATGTCTATGACACCTATGGGCTCCACCTCGTTGGTGCGCCCAGGGTCGCCCATTTCAGGATCCGTCACCGCCTCGCCTCGGAACGTGTCGCCCTCGAAGGTAAGCACCTGGAAGACCGCCAACAGCTTCAGGCGCTCCGGTTCGCACCATGCTTACCCCCACAAAGCGTCGCAGCCAAGCACCACTGTTGCAGTGCGGCGACTTGACTGCCGACAACGAGCCTCTCAGTCGCACCCTCAGGTGTCGAGTTCCACGTTTGGCGGGCCATGCTTGGCCAGAGCCGCGCCACGCCCGGAAAGGCTCGGGTTGTTCATGAAATAGTGGTGGGCATTGAAGAGTTCCTCACCCGGGTCGGGGACGACGCGGCGCGATGAGCCATCTGGCAGGACCTCCCAGCTCTGCTGATTGTCCTTCAGGTTCGCCACCATGATCTGCTCGAGGATCTGGGCATGGACGGTCGGATTCTCGATCGGAACCATGGCTTCTATTCGCCGGTCCAGGTTTCGCGGCATCATGTCGGCGGAGCCGATGTAGACCGCCGCCTTGGGCGATGGCAGTCCGGCACCGCGACCGAAACAGTAAATGCGTGCATGTTCTAGGAAGCGGCCGACGAGGCTCTTGACGCGAATGTTCTCCGATAGCCCGGGAATGCCCGGGCGCAAGCAGCAAATGCTGCGGACGACCAGGTCGATTTCGACGCCTGCCTGGCTCGCCTCGTAGAGTGCGTCGATTACGTCCTTGTCTACCAACGCATTGTTCTTCCACCAGATGGCAGCGGGACGGCCGGCTTTGGCGTGCGCGATCTCCTCGTGGATATGGGCAATTATCCGCTCGCGTATTCCCTTGGGGCTCGCAGCGATGGCCTCGAGTTTGGCAGGCCTGCCATAGCCGGTCACGAAGTTGAACAGTCGGTTCACATCGCGGGCGATCACCGGGTTGGCGGTGAAGTATGAAAGGTCGGTATAGATCCTTGCCGTCTGGGGATGGTAATTGCCTGTGCCGATGTGACAGTAGGTGGCGAGCTGATCGCGCTCGCGCCGGACCACCATCCCGAGCTTCGCGTGCGTCTTCCACTCCACGAAGCCATAGACCACATGCACACCGGCCTTCTCCAATTCACGGGCGAGCGAGATGTTAGTGGTCTCGTCGAAGCGCGCCTTGAGCTCGACGACGGCGGTCACCGACTTGCCGGCCTCGGCGGCATCCTTCAGAGCCTCGACAATGGGGCTATCTTTGCTCGAAGTCCGGTAAAGCGTCCACTTGATGGCCATCACCTGCGGATCGCTCACGGCCTGGCGTAGGTACTGCAGGACGACATCGAACGATTCATAGGGGTGATGAACGACAAGATCCTTGGCGCGAATGGCTGCGAAAACGTCGCCGTTGAATTCGCGGATGCGCTCGGGAAAGCGGATGTTGAACGGCTTGAACAGCAAACCCGGATTGTCCGAAACGATAAGCTGGTTGGTATCCGAAAGGCCTAGCAGGCCGCCGGTCACAAAGACGGACTGATGCGGCACGCGCAGTTCCCGGATGACGAAGCGCTGCAGGGCGGCAGGCATCTCCGAATCGATCTCAAGCCGGATGACGTGGCCGCGCCGCCGGCGCTTCAACTGGGTCTCAAAGGCGCGCACCAGATCTTCAGCTTCTTCCTCCAGCTCGATGTCGCTGTCCCGCACGACACGAAAAGCACCCTGCGCCCTGATCCGCATCGTCGGGAACAGCTCCGACAGGAACATGCTGATCACCATCTCGAGCCGAATGAAACGGATGGTGCGATTGCCGGGTATGCCCGGCAGACGGATGA
>JBJOGJ010000089.1:0-14116 GCA_046048295.1 Pseudomonadota bacterium
CATCACGGCTCGTGCGTCGAGCGGGGCCCCTGATCTGGCGTGTTCATCCATGAGCCGGGTGAGCAGTTCTTGATCGAGCGAGCCCCAGTTGACACCGATCCTGACCGGCTTCGAGTGCTTGAGCGCCATTTCCACGATGGCCGCGAACTGCACATCCTTTTTGTCTTTGAAACCGACGTTGCCAGGGTTGATCCGGTACTTTGCCAGCGCTTCGGCACAGGCAGGGTTGTCGGCAAGCAGCTTGTGGCCGTTGTAATGGAAATCCCCGACCAGTGGCACGTCGCAGCCCATCCCGGCGAGCCTGTCCCGGATGTGGGGAACGGCCTTGGCTGCCGCGTCCCTGTCGACGGTTATCCGGACGATTTCCGAGCCCTCTCTCGCGAGGGCGGCGGTCTGTATCACGGTTGCATCGACATCGGCCGTGTCGGTATTGGTCATCGATTGAACAACGATCGGGAAATTCCCGCCCATTGTCACGGAACCGATCCTGACCGGCACCGTTTCGTGACGCTTGATGGGACAATGGGCCATTTCGGTGTCTCCTGGCCAAATCGCTGTTCCTCGGTCATTACCTAGTTCAGCGCGCGGCAATGTTCCAGTCTCCTGAAGACCACCAAATTTTTCCGTCAACTGGTCCAGCACCGGTTAATCTTGTGTCGCTCCTGACCTATATATGCGTTCAGACACCATTCACGATGTCTTGTATTTATTGGAACCCTTCGTGACTTTGCCTCAATCTCGTCAAATCCCTGCCCGGGATGGGCTGGATAATGTCGTTTGGGGATGTATATGCGGGCCGAAACGGCCAGTGATGAGGAGGGTGGTTCGGCACTGCCGAAATGCGGGAACGGTCGTTCCGCGCGGCGGGTCGGACTGAAGGGCTGAGAAGTAATGGACATCAAGGCCATCATCGACGGCATCATTGCCACCTTTCAGCAGTTGGCCGCCGGCTTTCAACAGGCGAGCGCTGCACCGTCCGGCCAGCCTGCCACTGTGCAGGCGGAACAGGCCGGCAACTTCTACTCCTCGCAATCGCTGATCCTTTTCGCCCTGCTCGCCGCGGTGGCGCTGTGGGCATACAGCCGGCGCAAGGAAATCGCACGGCGTACCAGGACCAGCTTTGCTGAGACGCTGTTCGGCAACTGGCAGCTTGCGCTGCTGGGCGCGACCGGTGTGATCCTGTCGATCGCTTCGGGCTGGACCACCTGGGACGGAATGCGGAACTTCACGGGTGAGCCGATCCTCTCGCTGATGATCACGTTCGGCATCCAGGGCGTCATGCTGATCGTTGCGTGGCTGATCGGAGAGAGCTTTGCCACCGGGATGAATCAGACCGTGCGCACGAGCGGAGGTCAGTCTTTGAGCCGGGCTGCGCAGACGATCATCGGCTCGATACTCGGCATCCTGTTCGCGGTTGCCGCGATAACGCTGGCGGTAAGCTGGAGCGGCGTCACATCCACGCCCGGCATCTCGTTCGCCGACCCTGGATCGTGGGCCTCCAGCGACCGCCTCCTGTTCCTCGCCCTCGGTATCATCATCGTGGCGTCGGTTCTGCTTTTCCAGAACGACGTCATCCGTCCGTACTTGCAAGGCGGGACGGTCATGTTGCGCAACATGGTCCTCTGGGTCATGTTCCTGGCCTGCATGGCGACTTCGGTCTTTTTCTCGTTCGACTCTTTGTTCTCCGCGATCTTCCCGCAGGATGAGCGCAAGCGCGCAGCCGATATCCGCTCCATCAACCAGGTCTCTGGCGTCGTTGCCGACATCGGCGCCTTGATCCAGACGCGCCGCATCGAGGAAGCGAAGAAGCTCTTCCAGCAGGGCAGCGGCTGGGAGAACTACGAAAGCCAGCTTGACGCGGTCGAGCGCCTCGGCCGCCTCGCGCCGGATGCGGTGCGCGAGCAGATGGAGAAAGAATTGCAGGCGCGCCAGCAGCGCCTTGCTGAATTGGAGGAGAAGCGCGCCAGCGCAAAGGGCGGTGAGGTTGGACTCGCCAGCCGCAAGGTGCAGATCACCGATGAACTCAGCCGCCTCGAGTCGCAGCGACCGGAAGCGCAGACGGCCACCAACCAGCAGAAGGCCGTTGTAACCGAGATCGAAAAGCGGCTCGACGAGCAGAAGGCCAAGGTCTTTGCGGAAGAAAAAGGCGTCGAGGGGTCCGGCAAGGTCGGCCGCGGCAAGTTCTGGCGTGCCGCCAAAGAGGAAGAGACAAAGATTAGGTCGGAGCTGCAGGTTGCCAGGCAGCGCCTCGATTCGCATGCTGCCCGCCTCGACACCATCGTATCGCGTATCGCAGCCATCAAGCGCGAGCAGGCCGAGATCGACGGCGAGATCGCCAAGTACAAGGGTGAGGCGCAGACGGTCAATCAGATGATCGAGGTCGCAAGGTCCGACAAGGCCGGCGAGCCCGCGCTGCAGTCGAACCCGATCGCCCTTGTCGCCCAGCTTCGCCGTGACCGCGACGCCTTCCGGCTCGACCCGCAGGAGCAGACGCTCGCCCGCATCCAGGACCAGTGCCAATTGCTTGTGACGACGAGTTCCAAGGTTGCGAGCCTGAGGAACGATGCTGCCGCAGTCGACTGCGATCCGAAGAACGCGAGTCAGGCTGCTGCGGTGGTCTTTGCTCTGAATGCGGGCGCTGCAGCCTATGCCGCCAACTGTGCCGGTGGCGACAAGCTGCCGGAGAAGGGCGGGACGGATGCGCTCCTTGGCTTCGGACGCAAGTGCCTGCAGGATTCGGGGCTCCCAAGTCGCGACACCTCGGCCATGGGCGCCCGCCTCGCCTCCATCGATCTTTCCCGGGACGACAAGGCCCATCGGTTCGTCGTTACGTGGAACGCCTTTACCGACGGCAATCGCCTCGCCTACCTGGCACTGGCGATCGCCATCGCAATCGATAGCCTCGTCTTCATGTCCGGCCTCTTCGGCGCCAATGCCGTGCGGTCTCCGTTGAGTGACGTGCCGACCAGCAAGGCCCGTTCGGCCCGGCAACTGGAGGCGATTGTCGACACCGCGTTGATGCCGCATAAATTCGAGACGGCACGAACGGTGCTTGCCGCGATGAAGCCCATGACACAGCGCGACGGCTTCATGGCGCGCGTCACCCTGCACCGAGATGATCCGCATGCGCCCGATATCCATCGCGTCCTGAATGCCGGAACCACCATCGGGGCCGTCCGTCACGCCGAGGACAGCGACCAGATCTACGAGGTCCGGGCCGAACTCTTCGAGTACCTGTCCCACGTTGCCAAGCGCGAGTTCGAAGCCAACAAGGAGCACGCCAGTCTGGCCGATCTCGAGCGGGTCGTTACGGTGGCCCTCCTCCCGGAAGTCCACCAGAACGTGGAGATCGTGCTCGATCACATGCATCCGATTGAGGACAATCCGACGCTGATCCAGAGGCTGGGCCTGGCTCCTGACCACGGCTTCGTGTCTGAGATAAACCTTGGCGAGATCGATGATCTTTACGAGAAGAAGATTGTTCGTAGCGTGTTGAATGCAGGGGCAACAGCCAATGCGGTTCAGCGCGCGGAATCCAAACACTATTACGTTCATCGGGATCTCTATAAGACGCTTGTTCGCATTCGCGCTCGAACGGTGCTTGGCGGTCCCGGTCAGCTTCGGTTGTCGGCACCGGCTGCAAATCGCGGCAGGCTTCAAGCCATGAACCCGGTAATCGCGTCCGCGCCTGAGCAATTGCGTCTCTCCACCCCTTCTGCGCCGCCAGCGGCCTCCGGGCAATCGGCTCAAATGAAGCCACTCCCTCCTGCTCCCCACACCCCTGCAGACGGGGAAGATGCGGGCGCACGTCTCGAACGGTTTCGCGGGCTCTTCTTGAATGCGCTTGGCGTCTCCCCTGAAGTATTCAGCGAGATCACAGGAGAGACGTATGATGCTGCAGTCGGCGCGAGCGAGGCTTTTCGCGCGGTGCAGAACACGAATCCGACGTTCGACGCTCTCGTTCGTGAACGGGAGGCGGACGCGATTGCCGCACTCGATCGTGCATACGATTTCGCGCTGAAGACGATCGATGAACAGGACACGTTCGGTGAGCGACTGCTCCGCGATGCCTATTCGGAAGTGATCTCCCTTCTTGCCGTCGTTTCCCTGTTGCCGAATGGGCCATTCGCCAAGCTGATCGATGAACTGGTGGCCGAACTCGAGCCTTCGAGCGGAGCAGGTCAGCTGAAGGACGCTGATGAGGCGGACCTGCTGCGCTTGTCGCGCGATCTCCAGCGGGCCCTTCGCGGCAACCCCCGCTCCGATCGCGATTCCTGGAACCGGCTGCACCTGGAGTTGGCAAGAACCCCGCCGGGCTTCAGCAGCTCCGAAGACGATGGCAATCTGGGCAAGCGCTCCCTGAACTGACAAAACCTTCATGTCGAAGATAATAACCCACCCCTCGTAGGGGGTGGGTTACTTTTTTGTCAGCCGCCGATCGCTCCGCCTACATCCTGAACGGCACCACCTTCTGGCGCTGCTTGCCGAGTCCTTCTATTGCGAGGTCCATGACGTCGCCGGCCTTGAGGAACACCTGCGGCTTGCGCCCGAGGCCGACACCGGCCGGCGTGCCGGTAGTGACCACGTCACCGGGCTCCAGCACCAGGAACTGCGAGATATAGTGCAGCAGGTAGGCGATGGGGAAGATCATGTCCGCAGTCGTTCCGGTCTGCATGCGCTCGCCATTGACGTCGAGCGAAAGGCCGAGCTTCTGCACGTCGCCAGCTTCGTCTGGCGTAACGAGCCACGGGCCGAGCGGCCCGAACGTCTCGCAGCACTTGCCCTTCATCCACTGTCCGCCGCGCTCGATCTGGAAGTGACGTTCTGAAACGTCGTTGCAGATCGTGTAGCCGGCGATGTGGCGGAGGGCGTCCGCCTCCTCGACGTAGCGGGCACGGGTGCCGATGACAAAAGCGATCTCCACCTCCCAGTCGAGCTTGAGTGAGCCCTTTGGAATCATCACGTCGTCGTTGGGCCCCGCGATGGTGTTGGCGAGCTTGTTGAAAAGGATCGGCTCATCAGGGATCTTGAGGCCGGTCTCGTTTGCGTGGTCGCGGTAATTGAGACCGACGGCAATGAAGTTCTGCACCCGCCCGACTGGCGCGCCGAGACGAGTGCCGCTCGCCACCTCCGGCAGTGACGAAGGATCGAGCTTGCGCAGCTTGTCGAGACCAGCAGGGGAGAGCGCCTCGCCCGTGATGTCGTCGACATGATCCGACAGGTCGCGGATCTTGCCGGCATTGTCGACGATGCCGGGCTTCTCCTGCCCGAAGGGGCCAAAACGAACGAGCCTCATGTGCTTGTCTCCCTATGTTTTCTTTTCACTGAGTTCTGGAACCACCGCTTGGCGGTCCCGCAATTCGGGAAAGATGTGCGCCCATATGGCGGCAACCATGATGGCACCGACACCGCCGATTACGGCCGCGGTAACGGCACCGAAAAAGCCCGCAAGTACACCTGCCTCGAACTGACCGATTTCGTTCGAAGTGGTGATGAACAGGCTGTTTACCGAGGCAACGCGCCCCCGCAACTCGTCCGGCGTCTCCGCCTGCACCATGGTCATTCGGATGCAGACGCTGACGCAATCGGCTGCACCGACCGCGGCGAGGAACAGCAGCGAGAGAACGAAGCTTTCGGATAGACCGAAGCCGATCGTTGCTGCGCCATATGCGGCCACGGCAAGGAGGAGTATCTTGCCGGCGTTGCGGCTGATCGGCGGGCGGCTTGAGATGTAGGTGGCGGTAATCAGCGCCCCGACCGCAGGCGCCGAACGCAGGAAGCCCAGGCCCCACGGTCCGACCTGCAGAATGTCCTTGGCGAAGATCGGCATCAGTGCGACCGCCCCGCCGAGCACGACGGCGAACATGTCGAGCGAGATGGCACCGAGCACGACGCGCTGCTTCCAGGTATAGCGGAGCCCTGCAAGCATGTTCGACCAGTCGGCAGCGCCGGTGGGGTTGGGCTTGGAGCGGAAACGAATGAGCGCCATCGCGACGGAGGCCGCCGTGAAACAAGCGGCACAGGCGATGAACGGAGCCGTCGGATGGACGGCATAGAGTAGCCCGCCGATGGCGGGACCGCTGATCGTTGCCACCTGCTGCACGGATGAGCCAAACGCAATGGCGTTGCCGAAATGATGGCGCGGCACCAGGTTCGGCACGATGGCCTGCGAGGCGGGCGAATAGAATGCACGCGCCGAGGCGTAGATCAGCACGAAGATGTATATCGGCCAGATCGCGGAGCTGCCGGACCAGATGAAGAGCAACAGCATGAATGAAGATACCGCCATTGCACCGATGGACACCGACAGCACGAGCCTGCGCTCGACGGTATCTGCAACGTAGCCGGTGAACAGGACCAGCGAGACGGCGGGAAGAAACCCGGCGAGTCCCAGAAACCCGAGCGCGAACGGATCCCCCGTGCGGTCATAGACGTGCCACGCGATGGCGACGGTCTGCATCTGCGTGCCGAGCCCGAACCCGAAGCGCGAGATGCAGGCGAGCAGGAAGTCGCGATAGAGCAGCGGGGACCAGCGCTCGACCGTTTCCATCAGAGTGATACCGACAATTGGCGGGCGTGGCTGGTGGAGGGCCGCGAGTGGGTGGGGAAGTTCGCCATTTAAACCCTGATGACTTCTTTCGGTTGTTCCTCGACAAGGTAATCACGTTTGGCGAGTTCGCGGAACAGGAACGGCCAGACAACGACGAGTGCAAGAACGCCAAGACCGCCCGTAGCCGCCGATACGACCGGCCCGAAAAAGCCTGCAATAACGCCCGAGCGAAACTGGCCGAGTTCGCTCGATGAACTGGCGAATAGCGAGTTGACCGAGGCGACCCGCCCACGCACGTCGTCGGGCGTCTCGGCCTGGACGAGGGTGTGCCGGATAACGACGCTTACCATGTCGGAGGCGCCGACGATCACCAGCGCCGCCAACGAAAGGTAGAGGTTTTCCGAGAACGCGAACACGGCGGAGGCCAGGCCGAAAATCGCCACGGTCTGAAGTAGCTTGGGGCCGGCGCGGCGCTGCACGAACGAGTTTCGGGCAAGCCAGACCGCCATCGCGAATGCGCCGACTGCCGGCGCCGACCTGAGAAGGCCCAGTCCGACGGGGCCGACATCCAGCACGTCCTTGGCGAAAATCGGCAGCAGAATAACGATGTTTCCGAGCAGTACCACCAGGGCATCGAGCGTTATTGCGCCGAAAACGACTTTCTTCGACCAGGCGAATTCGAAGCCGGCGAGAAGTGAGGTCAGGTTGACCGGCGGCCGCTTGTCACCCCGTTTTGACCGGTATCGGATCGAATATGCCGCAAAGGCAGCCAACGCCCAGAACACCGCGGAAGCAATAAATGGAGCCCGGGCGTCCAGCGCATAGAGGAGCCCCCCGATGGCGGGGCCGGCGATGGTCGCGCCCTGGAAGGCACCCGAGCTGAAGGCGACGGCGCTGGATAGCTGGTCTTTTGGAACGAGGTTGGGCAGCAGCGCCTGGATCGAGGTGCCGAAAAAGGATCGGGCCGAGGCGATGCAGATCACGATGACGTAGATCGGCCAGACGATGCCATGCCAGGTCGAGACGGCTACAAGCAGGGCGACACCCGTCAGAGCCAGGACGGAGTTGGCGGCGAACAGCAGCAGGCGACGATCGATCATGTCTGCCGCATAGCCGGTGAACATGACCAGGATGACGGCCGGGAAGAAGCCGGCGAGCCCGAGATAGGCGAGTGCGAAGGCGCTGCCTGTGATGTCGTAGATGTACCAGCCGATGGCGACCTGAGCGATGTTCAGCGCCAATGTCACGGAAAACCGTGCTCCGCACAACAGCGCGAAATCGCGATGGCGCAGCGTCGCCCAACCGTCAGTTGCCATACCTTTTGTGCCCTCTTGCTCGCTCGGGACGAGCATACGCGATCCTGGCGGAAGGGGGATAAAGCCTGTCAGCTCCAGGGCGGAGAAGGCTCGTGCCAGCCAACGCACCTATGCCTCGCCTGCGCCGGGAGCGCAAGCCATGGGCGGCCCGAACCGCTTATCCAGGCTTGGCCGCTTCGGGGGCCTTGTCCTCCTGTTCGACGAGCCTGTCGCGCCGGTACAGCTCGGGAAAGATCAAGGGCCAGACGAGCACGAGCGCGAACGCCCCTATGCCACCGATCACGACCGATGCGACAGGACCGAGGAAACCTGCCATGACACCGGCCCGCACCTGCCCGAGTTCGCCCGATGCGATCGCATAGAGCGAATTTACCGATGCAACGCGCCCGCGCAATTCGTCGGGGGTATCGACCTGGACCAGCGTGTGCCGAATGACGACGCTGACCATGTTGGAGCCGCCGACGACGGCAAGTGCGACCATCGAAAGCAGAAAGTTCTCCGAAAAGCCGAATACCGTTGTCGCCAGGGCAAATACCGCAACGGTGGTCAGGAACCTCGGGCCCGCCCTGTATTGCACGTAGTTGCTGCGCGATATCCACCACGCGACCGCGAGTGCGCCGACGGCAGGTGCCGACCTGAGCGCCCCGAGGCCCTCTGGCCCGACCTGCAGAATGTCCTTGGCGAAGATGGGAAGGATCACGATGAGGTTGGTGAGGAACGCAGCGATTGCATCGAGTAGCAAGGCCCCGAGCACGACCGGACGCGAGGAGGTGAACGCAAAGCCCGCTGCCAGCGCTTCGACGGAGGTCTTCGGAGCGGACTGCGCCGGCGGTGCGCGATAGTTCATGATGAAGGTTGCGCCGCCCGCCAGGAACCAGAACACCGTCGCCGCGATGAACGCCAGACTGCCATCGACCGCGTAGAGGATGCCGCCGAGCGCCGGGCCGCAGATCATCGCGACCTGATGCGCACCGGAGCTGAACGCGACGGCGTTCCCGAGTTTCTCGCGCGGCACGAGATTGGGGATCAGTGCAGGAAGCGCAGTGTTGAAGAACGAGCGCGCCGCGCTGATGACGATGACAACCGCGTACACCGGCCACACGAGACCGTAGCCCCAGATGACGATTGCCACCAGCACCAGCGCCGCCGCGGACATGACGGTGTTGGAAATCGAGATGACGAGGCGCCTGTCGAGCCGGTCCGCGACGTAGCCCGTTACGAGGACGAGGAGCAGCGAGGGAAGAAAGCTCGCGAGCCCGAGCCAGCCGAGTGCGAATGCATCGTTGGTGACGGCATAGACGTACCAGCCAACCGCCACTTGCATGATGAGAAATGCAAAGGTGTTGAACAGGCGCGTGAAGCAGATGAGTGCAAAGTCTCGGTGTCTCAGTAGCTCCCACCGGTCGCCCGCCATACGATCTTCCTTTCCTGCAACCGCGCGCACAGCCGGCCACGGTATCCTACGCCAAGCCGGGACGCCTGCAAGAGGCGTGGCGGGCGCTGTCTGGCCAAGTGAGCCAAAGGCTCCTATAGGGTATGCATGAATTCAGATCGCCACTCCTGGCTGCGCGATCCGACAAGCCTGGGGAGGCGAATTGTCTGAGCAAGCAAAGCTGGATGGGGCGCGGTCCGCGAATGAAGGGAGCCGGCGCGAGCCCGGCGTCCTGACGTTCATCGCACTGGTGTCGATTACCCTCATCGGGCCTCTGTCGATACATCTCTTTCTGCCAGCCATCCCCTTCGTACGTGCGGCCTTCACGGCCGATGCGGCGCTGGCGCAACTCGCTTTCAGCATCGCTATGCTCGCGATGTCGACGGCGACGCTGTTCTACGGCAGTTTATCGGATCGCTTCGGCCGCCTGCCGGTCGTGGTCGGGGGCATTGGTCTCTTCTCTATCGGTGCAGCGGTAGCTGCTCTGGCACCTACGATCGAGATTCTGATAGCCGGGCGCGTGTTGCAGGGGCTCGGCGCGGCCTGCGGCATGGTGATGGCACGCGCCATCGCACGCGATCTGTACGGCGCCGACCGGCTCGGCCAGATGATCGCTTATATCACGGCTGCCTATGTCGTCGGGCCGATGTTCTCACCACTGATCGCCGGCTTCCTGATCGATGCATTCGGCTGGCAGTCGATCCTCATCCTTCCGGCCGTGTTCGGCGCACTGGCGATCACCATTGCCATAACAGTGATCGGCGAGACGAAACCACGGGACCTGCTTCCGCAATCGGGTCTACTGCGCGGTTACCGGCAACTCCTGACAACGCCGCGCTTCCTCCTGTTTGCGCTGAACCCGGGTTTCGGCACGGCAGGGTTCTTCTCGCTCAATTCCGGATCGGCCTACCTGATGGTCGAGACCATGGGCCGGCCCGCGAGCGAATATGGAGTATACTTTATGTTCGGCGCGGTGGGATATCTCACTGGCAATTTCTTGTCGGGGCGCCTGAGCAAGGTGCTGTCGGGGGCCGCGCTGATCGTAACCGGGAGCCTTGTGACGCTCGGCGGCGGGGTGTTGCTGGCGGTGCTATTGACAACCGTCGGGCTGCATCCGCTCTGCCTGTTCATACCATCAAGCCTGCTGTCGCTTGGACAGGGACTTTCAATGCCGCAGGCGCAGGCCAACGCGATCAGGACCGAGCCGACTTTGACCGGCACTGCCTCGGGGATCGTTGTCTTCCTTCAGTTCTTTCTGGGCGCGGTCTTTTCCCAGCTTGCCGGAATGTCCACGGCGGGAAGCGCCGGCCCGTTGATTGCCGTGGTCCTGACAACGACGATGCTCGCCGCCGCGACAGGCATCGCAGGCGTCATCCTGACGCTTCGGACGGGCGGGAGAGTCTAGCGCCACCCGCAACGGTTGAGACAAATTCGTGCGAATTTTGCCGCAAGTTTCCAGCCGGATCTAAGGGAACACGTATCCCTATAATGATGGAATAGCTGACAATTTTGCCTGCTTGCGCGATAACGAACGCAGTTCACGTTTACGTCGAGTGCCTGCGGAGCCACCATGTCCATAGACGATTTCTACATTCATCCCGCGATAATCGTGCTGTTTGTTTCGATCCTTCCTATGCTGCTCTTATGTGCTGTCTCCGCATGCAGGAAGCGGAGCATGAACATCCGTCGAAGGAAGGAAGCCGAAACGGCACGGCGCCTTCAGAAAGACCAGTAGGACGGATTTGCTTAAAACTGCACATATCAAAGTTGACGAATTTCCTGCGGGCGGCCCTCTCCCCGATCGCAGGTAGACTGCGGGGCGGCAGCTTGCTTCGAAGACCCATACCGGCAGTTCGCCTTGCCATTGGTCAAGAATACTCTGCCGCCCCTTGTCTCGACGCCTGCCGGGCGCGAGCAGTGAGGTGAAGAACAAGCCGGCAAAGCCGAACTCCCGGAGTTGATGAAGTCCCATGCATTGTTTGATTTTCTCAACACCGGCAGGCCGGTGTTGAGGAAGTTCCACGCTGGCGTGCTCCGCGGGTTGTCGCCCCGGAGGTTTGCGTCGTTCGTTCTGTTCTCCCCCAAGAAGGGGGCGGGACGGCACGGGCCGTCGATTAGTAATTAAGATGGGACCGGAGCCGTCCCGCGCCTGGGGCACTTGTCGCCCGACACCGGTCCATCTCACCAGCGCGGTCACCTGCATTCGTGGCCCATTCGGCCGCGAGTGCCGGCACGGGCAACCACTCCAGCTGATGGGAGTGCAAATGCGATCCAGGCTCCGCCTCCACCCGAACGCCCAGCTCGCGACAGTGCCCCAGATGAGGCGGATGCGAGGGAGTATGGGGCATGCGGAGAAAGCGGGGATAACTATTTTATATGGTTAGCGGTCGGCGATGGTGCCATGCGAGAGGCGCCAGCAAGACAAACTCCTGTCATCCCGGACGAGCGTAGCGAGATCCGGGACCCAGGGGCTGTGCGGCGATGGGTTTGCGTCGTGGCCCCTGGGTCCCGGCTCTGCGCGGCTAGCGCCGCTTGGCCGGGATGACAATTAGGGGGTGGGGCTGGCGGGTTGCCACGCCTCATGTGTCATCCCGGACGAGCGCAGCGCGATCCGGGACCCAGGGGCGGCTTGGCGATGGGTTTGCGTCGTGGCCCTGGGTCCCGGCTCTGCGCGGCTGACGCCGCCTGGCCGGGATGACAGTTGGGGGGCGTGTAGGGGGTCGCAGGCTCGGATAAGGACTCATGAGCAGGCGCGCTCGCCTATTCGGCGAGTGTTAGATCGTATACGAGGTTTTCGTGGGCCGGACCGGGCGTCGTACCGAGAACCCGGAAACCGGAGCGGCTGAGCAGTCGGTGCGAGCGCTCGTTTGGAGCGTCGGCGGCAGCGACGATGCGCGACAGGCAGCACCCGCTTGCGGCGTAGTCGATGAGCGTGCGCACGGCTGATGACGCGATACCTCTGCCCCAATGCGCAGGAAACAAGGCAATGAGGATCTCGATGGCAGGTTCGGGCAGAGCGAGGTGAGGCGCCTTCCAGCTTGCAGGTTGCAGGCCTGCGATCCCGATCATGCCAGCACCGGGCTTATCGAGAATCCATAGCCCAAGACCTTCCGCATCGAGGGCAAGGCTCGCCTCGAGTTTTTCCTCGACGAATGACCGCGGCACCAGCACGTCGTCACAGAGATAGCGACGAACATCGGGATCGTGCAGGAGCTCGACGAGCGCGTCGGTATCGGCCATGACGGCAGGACGCAGGGACCCGAAGGCGGCGGCGAACACCGGCTTCATGCGCTCACCCCTTGACGTTCACGACCTGCCTGAGCCGGTGCACGACATCCACGAGGTCGGATTGCGCGGCAATGACGGCGGAGATGTCCTTGTAGGCGGCAGGGCTCTCGTCGAGGACGCCGGAATCCTTGCGGCACTCTATGCCCTCGGTCGCGGCGCGATGGTCGGCGAGCGTTATGGACCGTTTCGCTTCGCCGCGTGACATGGCGCGCCCGGCGCCATGCGAGCACGAACAGAGGCTCGCCGCGTTGCCCTTGCCGCGCACGATGAAGGAGCCGGTCCCCATCGAGCCGGGAATGATGCCGAGCTCGCCCGCCCCGGCGCGGACGGCGCCCTTGCGCGTCACCCAGACCTCTGCACCGAAGTGAGTTTCGCGCGCCGCGTAGTTGTGGTGGCAGTTGACGGCGACCGCGCCAAGCTTGAACTTGCCGATGTGCCGGCGCAACGTACGCAGCACCGCGTCCATCATCGCCAGCCGGTTCTCGGCGGCGTACTCCTGCGCCCACAGCACAGCCTCGACGTAGTCGTCGAAATGATCCGTGCCCTCCGTGAGATAGGCGAGGTCCTTGTCCGGCAGGTTAGAGATGTGCCGCTCCATGTCCCGCTTTGCAAGCTCGATGAAGTACTGGCCGATGAGATTGCCCGGCCCGCGCGAACCGGAATGCAGCATCACCCAGACGGCATCGGCCTCGTCGAGGCAGATCTCGATGAAGTGGTTGCCGGTGCCGAGCGAGCCGAGCTGGTGCGCCGGCGACTTGTGCGAGATCTTCGGATGCTTCTCGACGATCCGCCGGTAGCCGGCCTCGAGGTCGCCCCAACGGCTGGTGACCGAATCCGGCACGACCTCCCAGCCGCCCTTCTTCGCACGGCCCTGCGTCGAGACGAAGCCGTGCGGAACCGCGCGCTCGATGTCGTCGCGGAGTTTGGCCAGTGAATTGGGAAGGTCGCGGGCGTTGGCGGAGGTCTGCCAGGCCATCATCCCGCAGCCGATGTCGACGCCGACCGCAGCGGGAATGATCGCCCCCTTTGTCGGGATGACCGAGCCGACCGTGGCACCCTTGCCGAGATGACAGTCCGGCATGGCGGCCACATGGCCATGAATGATCGGCAGACGCGCGATGTTCTCGAGCTGCTTGAGCGCCGCATCCTCTATGGCGACGCCACGATTCCAGAGCTTCACCGCCGCCCCGCCGGGAATGTCCCGGTGGTCGTGGTGCGCATCATCGCCGGGTGTGGTGGGGTTGTCGGACATCCTGCTAAAGCCTCAGGGAACAAGATCGTCGGGCGTAGATGGAGGATTGGAGGACGAAACACAAGGCAGGCGCTAGGATTTGCCGACATCGACCCCGCTGCGGTATCCAGGGGGGAGAAGCGCCAAGCGAGGAGAAATCACGATGAAATATCGCCGGCTCGGCAGAACGGGGCTCGAAGTGTCGGCAATATCGCTCGGGACCGGCGATAATGCCGGGCTGATGGTCAATGCCGGCGAAAAGGAGCAATTGGCGGCGCTCGAGCGGGCGCTCGAACTCG
>JBJOGJ010000090.1:0-13940 GCA_046048295.1 Pseudomonadota bacterium
TCGGTCAACCGGATCGTCCAATCGTTCGCCTTGCCTGTATCGACTTCGAAAAAGCCCTTCTGGCGGTGTCCGCGGCGCTGGCAGTCCTTGACGCCGCGGATCCAGAACGACTTGTCCGAAATACACATGGAAATCTTTCCTGCCCACTCACCGCCGCGATCATAATCGACCGCATGGACATAAATAAACCTGCTCGGCAAATCGCCGCGCAGCAGAACCTCGCACGTCTGGGACGATACGTTCCACCAGCCTTCTGTAGCCCAGCCTTCCTGGTCACGATAGCCGATTGCCACACCGACCCGGCTGGAGGTCGCATTGCACAACTTGAGGTCGGCCTTGGCAATCCCTCCGCTGGCCAGAACCAATGCAAGCGCCAGCCCCCATGTTCCATGCCGACCGGGCAAAGAAACAGTCATGGTTCAACGATCCCTCTCGCCTAAACCGTCAATCTGCTCGAATTTGAATTGTCCCCGTTCCCCTCCGGGTAGGCGATCCACCAGCCGAATTCGTCCTCGGCCAGCGAAGCTCCGGTTCTCTATACTCGCTTTTCCGGGAGGATATGGGCGGCAATGAGATGCCTTAACCAAATGTTGGCAGGCGTTGTAGAAAGACTACGTGATCGCCCCGCCGATCCTGCCAAGCGTTCGACACAATGATGCCGTTCAGTCGCTCCGGAAATTGATGGATCGAAGCGTTCAGCGGATCCGGCCTTGCATGTTGCTTCGCACCGTCGAAGACTGTAAGCGAGGCAGACGGTCCGCCGGTCCACGCGGCTGCGATGCTTGCGAGATGTCGATGCCGGCCACCTTGTCGGGTCGCCTGGCGGATGGGGGATCGTCTTTGATCTGGAGCTGCCTGGAACCACACCTATGACAAACGATGACGCAAAGCGTCAACGCAGCGACATAGAAGAGATCCGGCTGCTTTTGAAGCAGCTCGAGGAAGCCGCCGCACGCGAAATTCACGCCGAGCCCGCCGCCCCCGCCCTACACCCTGCCATCCAGGATCCGAAGCCGAATTTCGTCGCGATCAAGCCGTTGGAGAACGTCGAGTTCCCGCCGCGCTCGGAGATCGCCCTGGATCCCAAGCGTCAACTCGCCACGCTCGGCGGGGCCCATGCGATGCTCGAGCGTCGGCACTTCGACCCACCGATGCCGATACCGGCCGTCGCCGCGCCGCGCGCCGCGCCGCGCCGGTCCATACTGTTCGCCGCCGCCGGTACCACCATCGTCTGCCTGGCTGGCGGCGCGTATTACGCAAGTGTTGTCGACGTCCCGGGAGTATCGCCGCATGTCGCACCCGTCGTCGACAAGGCACGCACGACCGTAACGGCTCTCCTGCAGGGCTTCGGCACGGAGCGCACCGGCCCGGCCGGCGCGACGCCGGATCCGCGCCATGAGAGCGCCACGGAACCGGCCCTCGACAAGCCCGCAGCGGCCACGACCGCGCAGGACGATCCACCTTCGCGGCCGGCCCCGGCAGAGACCGCCGCGACCACCGCAGCTGGCCGCCCCGAGGCGGCGCTCGATATCGCACTCGCGGGCGCATTGGCTCCGATCAGGCTGCCGACCGAGCCGCCCCCGATCGAAACCCGCAAGGCACCCGCCGAGATCACCCTCGCAGCTGCCGCGATTCGCCCGCTCGTGATGCCGACCGAGGCGCCTGTCGTGAATGTATCGCTGGCGCCGCCTACTACCCCTGCACCGCAGGCCGCGGAGATGCCTCCGCCACCGCCGGCGAACGTTTCGACGAACAGGATCGAGCCGCCCCTTCCGGAAAAGATCGAGCCTGCCGCCCCGGCCGGACAACCGGACAGTTCGGCCGCTTCGGGCGACGACCTCATGCCACCCGATGCGGACTCGCCTGCAGTCGTGGCTTCGGGCGAAGTGGAATTCGATAATCCCCAGGCTGTCCAGTTTCAGAGCGCCAGGGATGTGTCGTTGCAGACCGGCGCCGATGCAAATCTCGGCCTGACGACCCCCTCACAGCCTGCGGACAGTGGCCTGCTGCTCGTCGCACGCGGGATCCCCCCGGGCATCAGGCTCTCGAAGGGAAGCAGGATAGGCAGGGATTCCTGGTTCATGCCCGCGGCCGATCTGGAAGCCGTCCGGCTGCGCGCGGATACCCCCATCGCCGGCAACTTCACCCTCACGTTCGAAATCGTGACGGTCGATGGCCGCGTCGTTTCCACGGCCACCACGAAGGTGCAGTCGAAACCCTGACCGGCCCTGCGGGCCCGCGTCAGTACGCAGGGCCCGGAGCCCCCACCTCCCGCAAGCGGTCTATGGCTTTACCGTGGCGCCTAAAGCCAGCTGCCGCCGACGGCTTATCGCCTGGACCTCCCACATCGTGAGGCTCTTCCACAACCACTCCATCGGCCCCATCAGGTAGTGCTTCAGCCAGTAGCGGCTGATGACGGCCTGCAGCACCCATACCCCTGCCGCAAGCGTCCAGAGCTGTAGATTGTTGAGCTTGCCGAACATGCCGAGGCCGGTGAACACGATTGCCGCGATCAGCGACTGCCCGATGTAGTTCGAGAGCGCCATCCGGCCGATGTCCTGCAGCGGACGGAATACGATCCTGCCGAGATTGCTCTTCAACGCCGCGATGATGAGTCCGATGTTTCCGAGGCAGATCGCCAGCCGCCCGTGCTGGTAGGTTATCTCGTCCAGCCACACTCCGGGTGCATCGCTGGTCGTGACCTTCAGCCACGTTTCGTGGAAGTTGATCGCGATACCGAGCAGCATCGATACGGTCCCGAGCAGCAGGTAGAAGCTCACCGACCGCTCGCCGGTGAGAATGCCGAGCTTGAACAGCGCGATGCCGATCAGCATGAAAGTGAACGCCTCGAGCGCCCAGCCGAACGCATCGAAGTCGAGCCACTGCACCCAGATGTTGCTCTGGAACGCCACCGACGAGAAATAGCCCCGTCGCGCCTCGACCTCGGCCCGATAGTCCTCGTTCGACTTCGACTTCGACTCCTTCGCCGCCTGGTATTTCTTGACCGCGGCACTCTCCGCGTCACTAAGCGCCTGGCCAGCAACCTGCTTCGCGATGGCCGGTTGCGCATCGCGATAGACCTTGGCGAGCTTCAGGTCCTCGGACGCTTCGACGAGGTTCAGCACCACCATGAACACCGCCGCCAACCCGAGCAGCAGCCGCGGGTCGGCCTTGCGGAATGCGAACAGCGCCATGCCCGGCAGCGCGTAATGGAACAGGATGTCGCCCGGCCACAGCAGCAGCGTCGCGTGGATGACGCCGAACAACATCATCCAGCAGCAGCGCCTGTAGTAGACGTCCACTGGCGCGACCGGATCGGACGGCTGCATCACCTTGGACATCATCAGCATGAAGCTGGCGCCGAACAGGATCGAGAACATCGCCCGGCTGGAGCCCTCGAAGAAGAGTTCGCGGATCCAGTACTGCACGTGCTCGCCGAACGTCCAGGCGTCGTTCGGATTCGAGAATATATCCCAGACCGACCGGCCCATGATCGGAATGTTGATCAGAAGCATTCCGCACACCGCAAAGCCGCGGAGCACGTCGAGCGCATCTATCCGCTGGCGGGCTGGCGGCGCAGAAGTCACTGCCATCGACATCGTTATGTCCAATATGTGAAAACGCTAGGGGCATAGCCCTATGAGCCGATCAAGGCAAGGGTATGTCAGCCCCGCCCTGCGATCCCGGCCTGCTGCATGGCGTTCCGCAGCACTCTTTGCGCCATTTTGACGCGATGGGCGGCCTCGACGGTCAACGCCGCATCGATCGCCGCCTGCAGCGCCTCGCCCCCGCTCGCCTGCCATTTGGCGGCATCCGCCACCTGCGCCTCGTTGATCCTGGCCCGGTAGGCCTTGCGGGCCGATAGGAAGACGATGCGCGAGAAGTGCGGCCCCGCCTCCGCCTTGAGGCGCGCCTCGATGCGGGATTGTGCCAGCGGATCGGCCAGCGCATCCTTGTACGTCACCGCCAGGATGGCGCCGGCGCGCATGCGTGCCGGCAGCGACAGCCACATCTTCAGCTCGCTCGCCTTCCAGGCCTGTGTCGCTGGCGTGCACCATACTGCGATATGCGCCGCCGAGGTGGCGCGCCGCGACCGTCCGTCCAGCACCGCCGCCCCTGTCTCGAGCCCGGGCGTGTCGATCACCTCGAAGCGCCGCAACTGCTCGATCGGCAGCTCTACCTGCAGCATTTGTGTATGGGCGAAATCGAATTCCCCGAGACCGTCCCAGACGACGGGCTGACGGCTGCCATCGGAAGCGCGTGCATAGAGGCTCGCCTGCTCACCGAACTTGGCAAGAATGGGCACGCTCGTATTGCTGAGCAGTGATGTCGGCAGCACCCGTGCCCCGAGCAGCGCATTGGCGAGCGTCGTTTTTCCGGAGTTGAATTCGCCGAGCAGCAACAGCCGCGGCGGCCGTGCGAGGCGGCGTCCCATCCGGCCGACGAGCTGGCCGACCCGCGCCAGGGCGGAACCCGGAGTACCCGCTGACTTCAACCGCTGGTGTGTTTCGAGCATCTCTGCCGAAACCGCCTGTACGTCGACCGCAAACATGACGCGAAACTCTAGCTTGTGCCCTCGAGACCGAGCGATTCATTACAGAGCAATTGCAACTGGCGCAACTGTTCGGCGATACGGTTGCAGGCCTGCATCCGGGCGGCGCAGCGCTCCCCGCTGCGTGCCTGCTCGGCCTGGAATGTTTCGAACCCGCTGCCGGTCGTGTTGCCGCGAAAAGCCTCGTATTCGGCGATGACCTGTCCCTTGCGCTGCTGCACCGTCGTCAGCATTCCCGTGCTCACGGCTTCCGCCTGCTGCAATGTGCGCTGCGCCCTTGCCGTCATCTGCGTCGCGACAGCCGTAATCATGTCCTCCGCGATCGGGAAGAAGTCCTCCTCGATGATCGCGATCAGTTCCTCTGCCCGTTGGCGTGGATCGGGGCGGCGCGCGAACCACGCCTGCCACCAGGGAATGTCGAGGTCGAGCACGAGCGTCTCGTTGAGTGACGCCACCGCCGGAATAGGCTCGGGCCGCCCCGCGTATTCTTCCCCGATCTCGATACCGTATTCCGGCAGGATCGCCTCGATGATGTTGCGAAGCTGCGGATAAAGTATCCGCTCGATATCCATCACCTGCCGTTCGACGGTGTGGAAGGCGTGGTAGTAGCGCTGCTCCAACTCGTCACGCAGCGGCCTGAGATCGATGTCCCAGTAGCCACTGTACCGCCCACCCTGCAGCGCCGCGGTCATGGCGCTCGCCTCCTGTCGTGCGCACGACTGGATGGCATCGGTCAGATCCCTTCTGAGCGTCCCGATGCCGTTATGGATGATCTGCCCGAGCTGCCGCTCGATCAGCTTGAAGGAGTCCTGGATCTGCCGGATCGGCCCGTCGAGGAGTTCCAGCGACTGGCGCTCCTTGATGAGCCGCTCCCCCGTCGCCTCGGTCTCCGCCCGCCGCGACTCGAGCAGCCCAACGATCGACTGCAGTTCCATCTTGGCCGATACTTCCGACGCCTTGGCCAGTTCGTGGAAGCACGCATTGAGCTGATGCATCAGCACGGCGGCCGAGCCTCCGCGCAGCATGGCGTTGACCGCAGCCGCGGTGCGCGAGATCCCCGATGCCGCGTCGAGCGCCCTGGCGAGCGCCGTCCGCTCCTCGTCGCTGAGCGGCTTGCCGCTGGCAAGATCCACGCCTGCCGGCAGTCCGCACTGGCGGAGGTACTCGATCGAGCCCTTGGGGAGCATCCGGGCGACGTCGCGCTGCTGCGCGATCTGCGAAAGTCCGCCCCACCATGCACTTCCAGCCACCACCGGAATCGTAAGCGTCGGAAAATCCCGCGCGAGCCGCTGCTCGACGCTGCTGCGGATCTGTTCTGTCTCCCGTGCAGGATCGCGAAGCTGGTCCACACGGTTGACGAATACGATGATGCGCTCCTTGTGCAGTCCGGCAAGGATGCGCAACAGCGAGATGTCCGTTTGCGATAGCGGTTGCAGCGCCGAGATGACGAAAATGTAGATGTCTGAATTCTCGAGACTGCGCCGGGTTATCTCGTCTCGCACAAGGAACGGATCGTTCACCCCCGGCGTGTCGATCAGCGTGACCGGAAATGCGAACGGCCCCGTATTGAAGAACAGCTCCGCCGACCTCGTAATGTCCGAGTAGTGCTTGCGGTCCGACGATTGGCCCGGCTCGATATAGGTGCCGGCGGTCACGTAGTCGTCGAGCAGATCGGGTGTCAGCCTCTCATACGAATGCACCTGTCCGAGCAGGTTCTGCAACTCTCCGCCAAGCCGCCCCTCGGCTCGCTGCCTCATCACCTCGAGCTGCGCCCGCAATAGCTCGGGCTCGAAACCCGGCACAAGCCGCTCTGTGAGTTCTCGCACCCTCCCACCGCCTTCCGCCAGCCGATGCCATTCGTCGGCCGAGAACAGGTGGAACACGGCCGCATGAGCCGGCATCGGCGCATCGGTCCGGAAATGCAGTTTCGTGACGACGGAAGTCCATGGGTTGACGTCGGTCGGCAACAGCCCCGGCTTCTGCGAGAACGAATTGAGGAACGAGCTCTTTCCGGCCTTTATCTGGCCGATCACGGCGATACGGCAGCTTTGTTCGGCGAGCACGCGCCGTGCTTCCGTCACCAATGGCAGCGCATGCGCATCCAGTTCGGGTTCCAGTGCCTCGGCAAGCGCCATGAGTCTGCTGCGGATGTGCTGCAGGTCGACGCCGACCGGCTCTCCGAGGGAGGCATCGGATCGGTGGCCGATGTTGGCCGCCGTATCAGATTGCTCGCCCGCCCCCATTCCTGTTCCCTCTCTCGCACTTTCCGCCCCGCCGGCACGGGCCAGCGTGCCGATGGGGTCTCATGAGCCACATCTTGGACGATCGGGCAATAGGCCGCCGGGATGGAGGAGATACCGATCAGGTCGATCCCATGCGCCTTGCTCGGCCGGCTGTCGTAGACGATGCACCGGCCAGCCATTGCCCTGCCTGATCCTGAGGCAAGAATAGAGGCGAGATTGTGGAGTTTGCAGGCGTGTCAGGCTACCGCCGCGTCAGCTGCTCGACATTACGCTCCGCCGCACGCATGATACCGATCTGATCGTTGTGTCCGAGCCAGGAGCTCATGCCGGATAGATCCTCTACTGTCAGGACCGTCTGCGCAATCGGCAAAATGGTACTGTTTTCGAGTTCGATGTGGCTGCGCTGTCCTTCGAAAAAGCCGCGCAGCATGTAGCCGAGCATTTCTGGATTGCGGCATTTCCGGCCGCCGGCAAGTTCGGCGAGTTCCTCCGACACTTCCATGACCGCGCACTCGTCGCGATGGTGCTCGCGCGACAACTGGTCGAGGATCTTGAGCAGGCTTTCGTTGCCGTCGAGACGGTACCGCAACCTTGGGAAGAGTTGCTGCTCCTCGAAGCGAATATGGGACAGGAAGACCTTGTCCAGGACATTGCGGCTCGACTCTATGACCAACGGATTGATGACCGCCGGCAACGCATCCGCGATGGCCTCGAGGGTCTGGCATGCCTCGAGCTGCACCCTGTGCTCGGATCGAAGGGTATTCACAGGATGGTCAAGTACGTCGTTCACCACGGCAAGCTCCCGATTCAAGCGGCATTTTGCTCACATTCACCTCACGCATGTGCACGCGTGGGGCGATTTGGTAGTGTGCGCCCAGCTTGAATGAGTCGCTCGATTTCGATGAGCCGGCATTGATCGGTGTCAAGTCTCGTCAGGGCCTAATGTGTCGCAAACCTGGGCGTACCGAAGATCGCAATAAGCATCATTGCGATGACACCGGCCAGCAGCGGCAATATGATCGAGGAAATCATCCGCGTAATGGCGAAATGCCAGCCCATGAGTGTCGCCTCGTACATCAATACGCGGTGCAGGGCATAGACCGCCCACGATGTGAGGAAGGCGACGATCTGCGCCACCCCCGCCCCGGCCTGCAGCAGCACGAGCACGATCGGAAACGCGATGATCGGCCCCGAGGGTATCGCCGCCCCGATCAGCGAAGCGATGACGATGCCGCTGAAGCCGGTCTCCGGCCCGATCCAGTGGCCGACGGCCTCGCTCGGCAGCAGCTTCGCCACGAACCCCGCCGTAATCAGTGCCAGCGCAATGCGCGGCAGTATCAGCAGCACGTTCGTCTTGCCAGCGTCGAGCGCCTGCCAGAACTGTTCCCTGCTGCGCCGCCATACGAGATAGCCGGCGACACCCGCCATGGCCCAGAGGATGAGGAAGCTGGCGCTCATTCCGCGGGCTTCTCGCCCGCTGGCGTAGCCGGACGCTTCTTTGCCGGCAGCAGCCGCGAGGTCAGCCCGGCGATGATGGCGAGTGGAAAGGCGCAGGCGTAGCGCAACGCGGCGAACTCGAATCCGAGCAGCGGCAGCTCCCAGTTTATCACCCGCTGGAAGCCGTTGGTCGACCACGAGGTGAGGTACGTGATGAGCACGCTCCGTCCGGTCCCGGCCTTCTCCAGTGCCTGAACCAGCGGAAACGACGTCATCGGCCCACCGGGCGTTGCCGAGCCGACGAGTGTCGTTATCAGCAGCGCGCTCAGGCCGGCCTTGTCGCTGAGATACCGTGCGATCTTGTCCCGCGGCAGCAGCACCTGGACGAATGCCGCGAGGAACATCGCCGCAATGAACCGCGGCAGGATCATCAGGAACAGCTCCAGGTCCGACTCGAAGCTGCCCCAGAACGCTTCCGTCCCGATGATAAAGTAGCAGGCGATACCCGCGATGATCGTCAGGACGCCAAAGGCGAAGAAGTTGACGTCGAACAGCTCTTTGAAGGTGAGTTGTCGTCCTGCCTTTGGCGCCATCGCTGCGTGCTCTCCCGGCAACCCTGTCAGGCGCTCAGCGCATGCAGCATTTCCTCGATGTAGTCATGCCCCCTGGCAACGACGAGCATCTTGGAGAACGGCCGCATCCCCTTCATCGTTCGCGCCAGAGCCTTGTCGTCGGCCGCCTCGGCGTCCATCACCAGGCCGATGACAGACTTCTTGCGCATGTAGGCCGCCTCCCCGATCAGCGCGCCGACACGCGCGTCGCTGCCTGCATGCACGACCATGACGATGATGTTGGCGTCGTCGATTTCCGCCACCAAGTCGCGCGCATGCCCGGCGAGGTCGTTGAGCCAGCCCTTGAGCGACCCGTCCCGCACCGCGGCACTGTCTGGCAGCGTGCCGCCGAAGCTCGCAGAATTGAAGAACACCGCGCGCTCCCAGTCCATCTTCGCGATCTCCTCGACCATCGCCGCGCTCTCCTTGTCGAGCGCGATGACCTTGATCGTGCGCGGTCGCGAATTCGGATACGAGATGCGGTAGGCGGCCTCCTCGGCGGTTGCGTTGCGGCGGGATTCGCTAAGCATGTTGGCCACTCCCGTGATCTGGCGCGCGGCAGGGGGCACGCCCCTGGCCGAGTGTGCCGGCGGACAAACCGGCGCGCTGGCTGGTGGAACCTGTGATACCTATGTTCTAGATGATGTTGGCTGGGTTGTGAACAAGGCGGAGGCGAGCCCAATTGATGCAGGTGCCCAACTTTTGCAGGAACCAATGGCGGATCCTACCCCGATGACGGACCGTATCCCGGTAACCGTCCTCACCGGCTACCTGGGGGCCGGCAAGACCACACTCCTGAACCGCATTCTCGCTGGCGATCACGGCCGCCGCTACGCCGTAATCGTCAACGAGTTCGGCGAGGTCGGCATCGACAACGATCTCATCGTCACCTCCGATGAGGAACTCTTCGAGTTCAACAACGGTTGTATCTGCTGCACGGTTCGCGGCGACCTGGTGCGCACGCTGCACACCCTTCTCGCCCGCCAGGCCGATCTCGACGGCATCATTGTTGAGACCACCGGCCTCGCGGACCCGGGCCCCGTAGCCCAGACCTTCTTTGTCGACCCCGTCCTCAACGGCCGCACCGAACTCGACTCCATCACCACCCTCGTCGACGCCCGTCACATCGGCCTCCGCCTCGCCGACTCCCGCGAAGCCCGCGAACAGATCGCCTTCGCCGACCAGATCATCCTCAACAAGTGCGATCTCGCCACCGATACCGAGCTCGCCGCGATCGAAGCCCGCATCCGCGCCATCAATCCGCTTGCCCCCATCCTCCGCACGACCCGCGCCGATGTCCCCATCGGCAGCATCCTCGCCCGCCACGGCTTCGACCTCGAGCGCATCACGGCGCTGGAGCCCGAATTCCTGAACCCGCCCCACGGCGAGCCTGGCCACACCCACGATGAGCACTGCGCCGATGGCCACCACGACCACGTCCACGACAGCGACATCGAGAGCATCTCCCTCGTCTCGGACACACCTATGGACCAGGCCAAGGTGTCCGCATGGCTGACCAGCCTCGCCGCCGACAAGGGCGAGGACATCCTCCGCGCCAAGGGCATCTTCGCCGTGGCGGGCGAGGACCGCCGTCTCGTCTTCCAGGCCGTGCACATGCTGCTCGAGGCGACCTTCACCACGCCGTGGCGACCTGATGAGCAGCGCACCTCGCGCATGGTATTCATCGGCCGCCGGCTCGACCGCGCCGCAATGGAGGCAGGCTTCCTCGCCTGCCGGGCCTGATCCGGGCCGATATTGACGCCAAGCGCCGGCCCGGTGCTATATGCGGGCGAATTCAAGCCTACCCACGCCGCGAGAGGAAACCCAGATGTCCGAGCCGATGACCATCCCCCGCCTGCAGCAGATGAAGCGCGACGGCAAGAAGAGCATCGGCGTCGTCGCCTGGGACTATCAGATCGCGCGCATAGCCGATCGTGCCGGCGTCGATCTCGTGGTCGTCGGCGATTCCGTCGGCGTAAATCTCTGGGGTCATGCCACCCCTCTCGAGGTGACCGTCGACGAGATCCTGGTCTGCTGCAAGGCCGTCCGCCGCGGCGTCAAGAACGCACTCGTCTCTTGCGACCTGCCCTACGGCTACGTGCAGGTCAGCATTGAGCGCGCCGTCGAGCAGTGCGTGCGCATCGTCAAGGAGGGCGGCGCCGACATGATCAAGCTCGACGGTGCCGCCGACTACCCTGAGGCCGTAGCCGCCCTGACCCAGGCCAGCATCCCCGTATTCGCCCAGTTCGGACTGACGCCGCAGACCGCGCTCAAGTACGGCATTCCCTATAGCGCCCAGAATTCGTCCGGTGCCCAGGCGACGGAAGAGATGGTCGAGGCCCTCGTCGAGGAGGCGAAGATGCTGGAGGAGGCCGGCGCCGTGGCGCTCGACTTCACCAATTCCGGCCCCGTTGCCGGCAAGGCCGTCGTCGAGGCGGTGGAGATCCCCGTCATCGGCGGTTTCGGCGGCGGGCCCTGGCTCGACGGTCGGGTCCGCATGGCCCACACCGCCATCGGCTATGCCGAAAAGTGGATCGACTCCAAGGTCGACACCTACCACAACGGCGCCAAGGCAACCCTCGAGGCTTTCAATCAGTTGATCGACGACGCACGCAGCGGTCGCCAGATCAAGGGCTGAGCGGCCCCCGCGACCAAGCTACAAGGAGTACGGACCATGGCGACGGCGGTCATCGACGGCATCACCACCCGCTACGAGGTGATGGGCTCCGGCCCGCCGCTGCTCATGTACTCGCCGGGCGGCTTCGACGCCACCGTCGAAAAATGGAGCACACAGAGCATTTACGCCAAGGTGAAGTTCCTCGAGCACTTCCCGAAGGAGTACACCTGCATCGTCTTCGACCGCCGCGAGACCGGCCAGTCTGGCGGCCGCGTCGAGCGCGTCACCTGGTCCCACTTCGTCCGCCAGGGCGTCGGTCTCCTCGACCACCTGGGATTTGACAAGGCGCACGTCATGGGCGGCTGCATGGGCGTCTCGCCGGTCACCCAGTTCGCCGTCGAACACCCTGACCGCGTCCTGTCGATGGTCCTCTGGTGGCCGGTCGGCGGCGCCAAGTACCGCCTCAACGGCCACAACCGCTTCGCCCAGCACCTCGCCTTTGTCAGCCAGAACGGCCTCGAGAAGGTCGTCGAGCTGGCAAATTCATCCACCAAAAGCTTTGGCGAGGACCCGCGTGGCGGCCCCTGGGTGTCGGTACTCAGGATCGATCCCGCCTTCGCAGGCGCCTACGTGAAGCAGGATGTCGAGCGCTACAAGCTCGTCGTTGCCGGGATGGCTCGCACACTGATCGACCGCGACACTGCACCCGGCGCCGAGCCCGAGGACATGCTCTGCCTCGACACGCCTGCCATCGTCGTCCCGGGCCAGGACGCGGCGCACGCCACCTCCGCCGCCCGCTACCTCGCAGAATGCCTGCCCAACTCCGAATATTGGGACATTCCCGTTGCCGATCAGACCGAGGCGAACGCCCCCGCCAAGATCCTCGAGTTCCTCCGCCGTCACGGGTGATGGGGCATCGACGCCGTCTCGCCCCTACCGCCCCAGCGCCTTGATGACGCTGTCGACGATCGGCTGTGGCGTCGCATAGAGCCGTCCCATCAGCGCCTGCACGTCGTCACCCGACATCGCGGTGATCTCGATGCGCATCTTCTTCGCTTCGGCCAGCAGCGCCGGATCGGCGAGCGCCGCCATGAACGCCGCCCTGAGCGCCTTGACGCGGTCTGCCGGCACGTCGTCCGCCACGACATACGGCCGGCCGAGCACGCCCTGCGCATAGAACAGCTCGAGCGCGTTGCGCTTGTCGTCCGTCAACTGCATTTTTCCCGTCACCGGCACGCCGCGCGCGTTGAGCGCCGCCACACCCGTCATGTCCTCCTGCGCGACGACGAGGAACTTGCCGTCCGTCAGGATGTTCGGGTACTGCACCGAGACCGTCGACCACGCCAGCCCGCACGCGCCTTCGACCTCCTTCTGCTCGATGGCGAGCGTCACCGCGCGCGATCCCCGATAGCCACGCACCACCTTGAACTTGGTGCCGAGGAACGCATTGGCGATCGTCGGATAGTCGAGGTTGGTGCCGCCGCTGGTCGTCGCGCCGAGGATCACCTCCCGCGACTTCGCTTCTTCATACGTCTTCACCGGCGCATCCGAACGGAACACGCAGGTGTAGACCTCGCGGCTCGCCGAGCCGAGCAGATGGAACTTCTTCGGATCGTGCCGGATGCGCTTGCCCTCGCCGAGCAGCGGCGCGAGCAGGGCACTCGCATAGATCGCACCGATCTGTGTGCCGTCCTTGGCGAGCTTCGTCTGCAGCGCCGCCGCCGCCGTATTGCTGCTGGCGCCCGGCAGGTTCGACGGCACCACGTTGGGACTGCCCGGGATGTGCCGCCCGATGTGCCTTGCGACGAGCCGCGCATAGGTGTCGTAGCCGCCACCCGGCGAGGCGCCGATGATCATCGTGACGCTGTTGCCCTTGTAGAATGCCGCCGGCTCCTGCGCCGCAGCCGCGCCGGCCGCTGCCACAAGCACTGCCGCAACGCCAAACACACTAGCCCGCGTCTTCTTCATGGCAATCGCCTCCTACCGGCTTCGCACCGCGAACGCCGCCAACGTTTCCAGACCCTGGCGGATTGTTGCGGAAAGGCGGGGAAGAGTCCATGGGGCCGAAGCCCCCGCCTCACGCCGGCAGAAAAACGCCCTTGCCGGTCTTCTGCTGGTCGAGCAGTCGGTAGGCTTCGTCTGCCTGCTCCAACTTGAACCGGTGGGTGAACAGGCTGTCGACGTCGATCTTGCGATCGGAGACTAAACGCGCCCCAGGAAAACAATGACGATCATGCTTCGATGCCTGCCTAATGCGCGCCATGGGCCGGCGCGCCATGTGTCCATCGACGCACCTGCGCCGGTCGTTCACCATGAAATGGAGAAGTCCGCCGAATCAATCCCCGCCATCGGAGGCCGCCGTATCATCCTCGCATCTCGTCTCGCGAAGGGCCGCATCCGGAGGTGTCCTGACTGTGGGAGGCGGGACGGCGGAGCGGCGCGCACGGAAGACACATCCGGCCGCGTCGGGGCTCGCCACG
>JBJOGJ010000091.1:0-13932 GCA_046048295.1 Pseudomonadota bacterium
ATGCTACTTTCCCGCGCCCAGCTCGACCGGCATCTCGCGGCAGCGCCGGAACTGGCCCGCGCGTCCATCCGCTTCCTCTGCCGGCGGATTCGGGAAGCGGACATGCAGCTAGAGGGCGTAGCGCTTCACCGCATCGAGGTCCGGCTTGCCCGCTACATCCTGAACCGCATGGAACAGGCGCTCAGTGAAGGGCATGGTAAGGATGGTACTGTAACAATCGATCTCGGCATGTCCCAGGGCGAACTCTCACTGCTGCTCGGAGCCAGCCGGCCAAAGGTCAACGCAGCGCTGATGCTGCTGGAAGACGGCGGCGCTATCACGCGCAGCGGAAACAAGGTCACCTGCAACCGATCGGAGCTGGAGCAGATCGCAGAGCTAGAATGAGTGATGCAGCAGGGCATAAGCAGGAAGAGGCCGCAAAGGCGGCCCATCGCGGCATGCATGCGCACGCCGTCGACCACCCTACAGCGGCAGCATTGAGGCTCGGCGACGCGGTTCAGCTTTTGCAACCGCTACGGTCGTTGTTGGACAGCCTTTCGCGACAACCATGGCTGCAGCGCCTCGGCGCACGCCTGAACCGCCTCGCCGAGCTTGGCACGGACGGCTACCCGCCGGAGATCAAGCTGCGGCTGATGATCCTCAATTTCATCGCCTACCTGGTCGCCGCATCCACCTTTGTCTATGCGGTCCAGCAATCGTTCCTCGACTTTCACACCTATCTGCCTGTCATTCTCATCAACCTGGCACTCATTCCGACGGCGCTCTTCGTCCCCATAGCACACCGCTTCAACGACATTGCTGGCGGCATGACGCTGCTCACCGCCGAATGCATCGCGCTCTTCGCATTCACCGCGTACCTCGGGACGAACTCCGGAATTCATCTGCAGTATTTCGCCATGGCGGCGGCGCCGTTCGTCGTGCTCGGACTCGAGCGCATCCGGTTGATTGTCGGCTGCATCATCGCTGCGCTGACATTGCACATCGTGGCATCGTTCAACTTTCCGCCGGAGGCAGCACTCATCAAGGCTGAACAGGAGATCCTGGACAGCCTCTATACCCAGGCCGCCATCACCACCATGGGGATTCTTGCAGCCACCGTCTGGTACGCCTTCCGCCTTGTCGAGAGGGCACGCGCCGAAACCGACAACCTGCTCCGGAACATCCTGCCGCAGAGCGTCGTCGATCGCCTCAAGGCCAGGCCTGGCCAGGTCATCGCCGACAACTTCGAAAATGCCTCGGTTCTGTTCGCCGACATCTCCGGCTTCGTTCCGCTCTCGCGCGCACTCGGACCAGCACGGGTCGTCGAGCTGCTCAATCTCCTCGTCAGCCGTTTCGACTCGTTGGCGGCCGAGCATGGCGTCGAGAAGATCAAGACCATCGGGGATGCCTACATGGTGGCGGCGGGCGTACCCGAACCAGTGCCGGACCACGCCGAGCGACTTGCGCGCATGGCGGTCTCGATGCAGACGAAGGTGGAAGAGCTGGCGGCCGAGACCGGCCACGATCTGCGGATACGCATCGGGATGGCCTGCGGGCCGCTGATGGCGGGCGTCATCGGTACCAGGAAATTCAGCTATGACGTCTGGGGCGACACCGTGAACCTCGCTGCACGCCTAGAGGCGGCGGGAGCAGCCGGCAGGATCCACGTCTGCTGCAACACCTACGAAGTCCTGTGCAAGAGCTTCTCGCTCGAGAGACACGGCACCATAGACATCAAGGGGGTCGGCGCCCAGGAAACCTGGTTCCTCATATCCGAACGCAAATCACAAATCTGACTTATCTCAAGGCGAGTATGGTGCGATTACCCGAACGATCGGGGGCACGTCTGATCAGCGCGGAGACCCACCATGCGAAAGTTCTTCACCGGCCTCACGGCAATCCTCCTGCTCGCGTTCGCAGCGGTACATGCCTCACGCATGCTCGAGCCCTGGCAGCTCGAGATCGCAGGCCGCTCCATTCCACCGCTTGCTAGCCTGGTCGTCGCCGCCGTCGTCGCCCTCCTCTCAATAGCGGTTCTCTTCGAGATGCGGTCCACAGCGAGGAGCACGACGGAGACGGTCTCCCGCAGTGTCAGCCGCAGCTACGAGTCCCGCGCGCCGCTCGCCTTCACTGTTCGCCAGGGCAAGCGCTACCGCGCCGCGATCCAGCTCAGCTGGTGGGAACAGGCGGTCGCGACGAACGAATACATCGCCAACCAGCTAACCTCGGTAGGGTTCACCGACGTCGCCGTTACGGGCACCGGCGCCCAGCGCGAGGCGGAAGGCCTATGGCCGCATCCGGACCAAACGGCGGAGATGCCATCCCAGATCGTCTCGGCATCCGAGGTCAAGGAGGCGGGTGAGCCAGCGCCGTCCACGGTTGCAAGCACCGGCCCATAACGAGACGATTGCACCAGACCGGGACACGCCGACACCTTTTGGTGCGGTAAACAATGCATGTCGATTGCCGATCAGCTCCGATCACAATTACCCATAATCCTGGCTATTCAAGTGAACAGCGGGTAAACCCAAAATGTTCGAATTACTGGTCTCGAAAAAGGATCTGTTGGCACAATTGAGCTCCAACCGGACGCTCCGCGGCTATGGTTGCAGTGCCGAACCGGACGGTGCCCGGATCGTCAAAATCACCTGCGCCGGCAAGTTCCATGGCCGCTGGCGCCAGACTTCCTCATCCTACGACTGGTATCCGGCCGGCCACTTCCGCCCCGCCTACCAGACGCCGAGCATTGAGGAAGCCGTCAAATTCATGGTCCGCGCGATGTCTTCGAAGGCGGCGGCTTAAGCACTTCCGCAAGCCGGTCACGGCTTGCGGAACATCAAGGTCATGCGATCGCTCTCGCCGATCGCCAGATACTTCTGCCGGTCCTGGTCCTTGAGCCGCAGTGCCGGCGGCAGCGTCCATACGCCCTTGGGGTGGTTGCGGGTGTCCCTGGGGTTGGCATTGACCTCGCTCGCCTTCACGAACACGAAGCCCGCCGCCTTCGCCAGCTCCTTCACCTGCTCTTCCTGAACATAGCCGGAGATGGACTGCGGATCGGGAAACTCTTTCGGATCGGCCCTGTGCTCGACGACGCCGAGCACGCCACCGGGCTTCAAGGCCCTGAACATGGCATCGAACACTTCACGCTCGTAGCCGTATTTCATCCAGTTGTGGACATTCCGGAACGTCAGCACCATGTCGGCGGTACCCGGCGGCGCGACGTTGTTCCTCGGGATGTCTATCTTGTTGCGTGACAGCGTGGTGACCACCGCCTTGCCCAACAACTCAGGCTGAGCCTCAATCTTCGCGCGGAGCCGCATCATGCCCCGCCGGTGCGCCTGGTCCTCGACCTCGTAGTCGCGGTCGGCAGCATAGTACTTGCCCTTGTCCTTGACGTAAGGCGCGATGATATCGGTGTACCATCCGCGCCCAGGCCATATCTCCACGACATGCATATCAGGCTTCAGCCCGAAGAACGTCAGGGTCTCTACCGGGTTCCGGTACTTGTCCCGCGCCTTGTCCTGTTCCGCACGGTGATTGCCCGCCGCGATCTCCACCAGTCTCGGGTCGGGAGTTGCGACCTGCGCCAAGCAGACCGAAACGCCAAACCCCAGCAGCATAGCGGCACCAAGCGCTCCCTGGCGGACACCAAGCCATCCCATCGCATTGACCCCCACTGTTTTCCTGCAGCCCTTGTTGGCCGGCGCCAATGCCTCTAAGGGTTGGCACAACGCCGATTTATGGCGATCCTATAGGAAATCCGCAGGCCGCCGCCAGCCAATTTCGCGCTCGCGACCTCAGCATAGGCACGAGACACGACAGGGGGGATAAAAAATGACACGTTACGCCATCAGCCAGCCGGTTCGCCAGGTCGAGGCGCCGAGACTGCTCACCGGCCAGGGCCGCTACACCGACGACATCCAGCTTCTGAACCAGTGCCATGCCGTCTTCCTCCGCTCCCCCGTGGCGCACGCCGACATCAAGAGCATCGATACCCGCGCCGCCAACCAGATGCCGGGCGTGATCGCCGTCCTCACCGGCGCAGAACTGACCGCGGACGGCATCGGCCCGGTCCCCGGCAACTCGCCGCCGAAGCGCCGCGACGGCCAGCCGGGCTACCGCCCCAAGCGTCCCGCCATCACCTCCGACCGCGTCCGCCACGTCGGCCAGATCGTGGCCTGCGTCATCGCCGAGCGCATCAACGACGCCAAGGATGCCTGCGAAGCCATCGAGATCGAATACGAGGCGCTGCCGGTGCTGACCGATGCCGCCATCGCAAACAAGCCGGGCGCAATCCAGCTGTGGGACGATCTCGCCAACAACGAGGCGTTCTTTGCCGACAAGGGCAACGCCGAGGAGACCGAGAAGGCGATCGCTGCCGCACCAAATGTCGTCAAAGGCCGCTTCCGGGTATCGCGCGTCACCGCCAACACCATGGAGCCGCGCGCCGTCACGGCCCAGTACGACCCGGGCCTCGACCACTATACGGTGTGGGCCTGCCAGCAACGGCCGTTCGTGTTCCGGACCATGATGACCAAGGGAATGTTCAAGATCCCCGAGACCAACATGACCGTCATCGCCGGCGACGTCGGCGGCTCGTTCGGAATGAAGGGGGGGCTTTACCCTGAAGTACCGCTGATCGCCTATGCGGCCAAGAAGGTCGGGCGCCCGGTCAAGTGGGTCTGCGAACGCTCCGAAGCCCACATTGCCGACGACCAGGCGCGCGATGTGTGGACCGACGCCGAACTCGCCTTCGACGACGACGGGAAGTTCCTCGCCGTGCGCTTCGACTCCAACGCCAACATCGGCGCTTTCCTGTCAATGACGGGGTTCGGCACGCCCAACGGCGTCGCCACGGCCATGGGCTCGACCTATCGGATCCCTGCCATGCACGGCCGCTCTGCCGCCGTCATGACCAACACGCAGCCGATGGCCAACTATCGCGGCCCATCCGGAACGCCGGGCGTCTATGTCCTCGAGCGCCTGATCGACATGGCGGCCGAGAAGCTCAAGCTCGACCCGACCGAGATCCGCCGCCGCAATTACCTCAAGCCCACGGACCTGCCCTACAAGCACCCGGTCGGCATCTACATCGACTCGGGCGAGTTCGAGCGGGTGATGGACAAGTGCCTCGAGCTTGCCGACTACAAGGGCGCCCAGGCCCGCAAGAAGGAGGCAGAGGCGCGCGGCAAGCTCTACGGGATCGGCGTGTCGTCAAGCATCGACCCGTCGGGAAGCCCGGCGCCCGAGACGGCGGAGCTGCGCTTCGACCCGGGCGGCACCGTCACCGTCCTCGCCGCATCGACGGCCGGTGGACAGAGCCACGCCACCATCTACACCCAGATCGTGTCGCAGACCCTCGGCATCGATGCGGAGAAGATCCGCGTCGTCGAAGGCGACACCTCCCGCCTCGCGTGGGGCTCGGGAACGGGTGCCGCCCGAACCGCGACGCTGTGCGGTTCGGTCGTCCTGATGGCCGCCGAGAAGACCCGCGAAAAGGCGCGCAAGATCGCCGCCCACATGATGGAGACGACGCCGGAGAACACCACCTTCGAGGACGGCACCTTCTACGCCACCGGCACCAACAAGACCGTGACCTTCGACGAGGTCGCGAAAGCATCCTTCAATCCGAAGAAGGTTCCGCCCGGCATGGAGTTCGGCCTGTTCGAGACGGCTGCGTGGACGTCCGAGCGCGCCAATATCCCGAACACGTTCCATGTCTGCGAGGTCGAGATCGACCCCGACACCGGCATGCTCGAGTTCAAGCGCTACAACATCGCCTATGACGTCGGCGTCGAGCTGAACCCCCTGCTCGTCCAGGGCCAGGCCCTCGGCGCCATCGCGCAGGGCGTCGGCCAGGCGATCAAGGAGCAGATCCTCTACGACGAGGACGGGCAGAACCTGACCGGCTCGTTCATGGATTATTGCATGCCGCGCGCCAACGATTTCTGCATGATCGGGATGGTGAGCCACCCGGTGCCGACCGAGCAGAACCCGTTGGGCGTGAAGGGTGCCGGCGAAGGCGGTACGGTCGGCTCGCTCGCCGCGGCCATGAACGCCGTCAGCGATGCGCTGCGTCCGGTTGGCGTGGAGCACATCGAAATGCCGTGCACCCCCTACAAGATCTGGAAGGCGATCCAGGATGCGAAGGGGGCCTAAGCCCCCTTTTATATCCCGTGCTTTACATCCCGTACGCCTCAAGGGCCCGCCGGCCGAGCAGTGTCGGATGGAATTCGCCCCTGCGGCGGTACGCGAGACCGTCGAGGACGAGGTCCTCGCAGACGGATTCGACGAGCGGGGGAGGATCGAACAGCGGCCGCGCGGCCATCAGCGCCAACACCGCGACACCGTCCTTACTGAGCTTTGGCATGCCAACTCTCCTTCGTGACGTGTATTCACCTGAAGGTAGGGGCCGAAGTGATTCGTGGCAAACCTGTGGCGACGATTTTCGGCAGGTAAATTGTCGCTGTTGAAGATTTGCCGCAAGCGAGTGCCGCGCGCGAGCCACGACCGATGGCGCCACAGGCGTTTAGCCTTGGCGGTTGCGTCGTTCGTTCTGTTCTCCCCAAGAAGGGGGCGGGACGGCACGGGCCGTCGATTAGTTTTCAAGATGGGACCGGAGCCGTCCCGCGCCTGGGGCACTTGTCGCCCGACACCGGTCCATCTCACCAGTGCGGTCACCTGCATTCGTGGCCCATTCGGCCGCGAGTGCCGGCACGGGCAACCACTCCAGCTGATGGGAGTGCAAATGCTTACCAGGCCCCGCCTCCACCCGAACGCCCAGCTCGCGACAGTGCCCCTGATCGAGGCGGATGCGAGGGAGTATGGGGCCGTTAAAGTTCGCGGGGATAACTTATTCGGGTAAGGTTATCCGAGGGTTGGAGAAGGCAGAGGCACGGAGCAGCAGCATGAAGGGCACGGTCATCGTCGGGCGTCTCGTTACGGGGATCGGGCAGGGTGCGCACTTCACGCGGCTCGAATGGGCGCACCGGCAGTTCGTCGACAAGCTCGGCATCGACCCTTACCCGGGGACGATCAACGTCGCGGTAGAAGGGGAACACGCGGAGTTGTGGGCAGAGCTCAGGGCCGGACCCGGGGTACGCATCGCGAACCCGGACACAGGCGAATATGCCTGCGACGCGCGCTGCTATCCGGTCTCGATCGAGGAGCGGATCAAGGGCGCGATCGTCTATCCGGAGGTCAAGGGGTACGCGGAAAACCTCATCGAGGTCATCGCCGTGGAGGGGGTTCGCGCGGCGCTCGGCATCTGCGATGGGGATGCGGTTAAATTATTGGTGGAGTGAGGCAAAGCGTCCCGTAACCGGCACGGCACTCGATTGAGCTGGCGCGTCACGATGGCGTGAGGGGCGTGGCGTTCGCGCGGCAGGCGTGTATTGTTGCGGGGATGGGCGGCGGAAGACGTCGCGAATGCAATGGAGACCTTGGACATGGGTATCGGAAAATGGCTCGGCGGCTTCTGCGTCGCGGCAGGGTTGGTATTGGTGGCCGGACAAGCCGCCGCGGCGCCGCTCGGGGGTGCGACAGTCGCCGCACAGGGCGCGAACCCTTCGGCGGCGGTGCCGGTCCACGGGCGACATTGTAACTACAGGCGCGGGCACAGGCATGCGTCGGCGTGCAAACGGCGCGGACGGGCCTACTACCACAGCGACGAGGAATACGGTGCACCGCGCTATTTCGGCGGCATCGAGATCCGGCGGCGCGGCACGCGCGGGGACTATCCCGAATATCCGCGTTGGGCAGACCGGACATTCACGGAAGCGGACGATCGCGGCAGCCCGTGACACGTGGATACGCGGGCAGCGGTTCGCGGCCGGCGCTCACCTGGATGGCAGGCGGCGCGGTCGTGCTGGTGCTCGGGCAGGTGTGGCTTCGGTATGCGACCGCGGGACTGACGCATCAGACAGCGACGACGCTCTGGGCGGTGGCGCCGCTGGTGCTGGGACTTGGCGGGATGACCGGCCTGTTCCTGATCGCGGCGACGCGGCTCGGGCGGGTCGATGCCACGCGAGGGGCGGTGGCGATGGTGCTGGTCGCCGGTCTCGCCATGCGGCTCGTCTGGCTCGGTGCACCGGCGCCGCTCGAGGACGACTACAAGCGTTACCTGTGGGACGGGGCGGTGGTGGCGCACGGGCTCGATCCCTATCGCCATCCGCCAGCGACATTCGGCGCGGGGCGGCAGGTGCCGGCCGGGTACGAGGCGGTTGCCGCGGCGGGGCAGGAGACGGCGCGGGCCGCCAACTTCCCCGAGCTTCGCACGATCTACCCGAGCGTGGCGCAGGCGGCGTTCGCACTCGCCCATATTCTCGCGCCGTTCGACGTGGACGGGCTCAGGGCCGTTTTCATCGCAGCGGAACTCACGGGGGCGATGGCGGCGATGGCGGTGCTCGGCGCGCTTGGGGCCTCGCCGCTGTGGGCGGCGCTCTACTGGTGCAACCCGACGATGGTCTACACACTGGTCGCGATCGCGCATGTGGATGCACTGCTGCCAGTGCTCGTGCTCGGCGCGCTGCTGGCGTCGATGCGGGGGCGGACGATGGTTGCGGCGGGACTGATTGCGGCCGGGGCGGGGGTGAAGATCTGGCCGCTGCTGCTGGCGCCACTGGTCTTGTGGCGGGCGCGGCATCAACCCATGCGGATGCTGGCGGCTGCGAGCGTGCTGGCGGCTGCTCTGGCAGTGGCGACGGGGCCCCTTCTGCTCTCGGCACTGGAGCCGGCTTCGGGACTTGCGGCCTATTCGGCCCACTGGAGCAACAACAATGCGATCTACGCCTGGACAGCGTGGGGGACCAACGCTCTTTTCGGCGAGACCGGGCAAAGAGGCCTTAGGCTGTTTCTGGCACTGACGGCGGGCGGAATCGCCGTGTGGCTGGCGCTGCGGGACGACAGGACGGCGCGCGGGCTCGCGGGCTCATTCCTGGCGATTGCGGCGCTTACGTTCTATCTCTCGCCAGCGGAGTTTCCGTGGTACACGGCGTGGTTCCTGCCGCTTGCCGCAGTCGTCAGGAACTGGCCGCTGCTCCTGGCTTCGGCGCTGATCCCGGTCTACTACCTGTTCTTCCCGCTGTGGGCGGCACAGCAGGGCGACCTGTTCTTCTTTGGCGTCGGCTTCCTGCATGCGCTGCCGGTGCTCGGCTGGCTGGCATTCGAACGGCAACGCGAGCGGACGTGATGGCGCAGGAGTCGAGCCTCGGAATGGGCGGCAGCAATGGCGCGGAGATGGGCTTGGGGCGGGTGGCGGTGATCATCCCCGCACTCAACGAGGCGGAGGGGCTGCCCAAAGTGCTCGCCCAAATCCCGGACTGGGTGACGCTCACGGTGGTGGCCGACAACGGGTCGACGGACGGGACCGGCAAGGTTGCGCGGGCACATGGCGCGGAGGTGGTGCGGGAGCCGGTGCGGGGCTATGGCGCTGCATGCCTAGCCGGGATTGCCGCGCTGCCGGAGGTCGATATCGTCGTGTTCATCGACGGCGACGCGAGCGACGTACCGGGAGAGATGGCACGCCTCGTGGCACCGATTGCAAATGGCGAGGCTGATCTCGTCATCGGCTCGCGGGTTCTTGGCGAGCGGGAGGCCGGGGCGCTGACACCGCAGCAGGTGTTCGGGAACTGGCTCGCATGCCGGCTGATCGCGTTGATATGGGGCATACGCTTTACGGACCTTGGACCGTTCCGGGCGATCGGTCGAGATGCGCTGCGCCGGCTCGACATGGCGGACCGCGACTTCGGCTGGACGGTGGAGATGCAGGTGCGTGCGGCGCAGCGCAAACTGAAGTGTGCGGAAGTACCGGTGTCGTACCGGCGGCGGATCGGCAGGTCGAAAGTCTCGGGCACGATCCGAGGCGTCGTCGGGGCGGGCACGAAGATCCTCTACGTGATATTTCGAGAGGCGCTGTTCGGGGGCGGGCGGCAGACGAAGAGATAACGAAGCTTGTTGCCAGCAGGCAAAGTTGAAGGCATGCTTCTCGCAGCATCCGCAGAAGACGGATCGAACAGGGACGAAACGCGAGGAGAACGATGGGCGAGCAGACCACTGCTGGCAGCGGGCCAACCGTGCGGGACAAGGCCCGCAAGTTCATGCTGGAGCCTTATCTCGACTGGGCCGAGGGCGAAGGCGTACCTATCCACGAAGACTTCGCAATCGACATGCTCGCCATCGAGGCGAAGCCGTGGGCGCGGTTCGGGACGAACGGCGCGATCTGCCACCTCAAGGGGCGCGACGACTTCCTGACGACGTTCCTGTTCGAACTGCCGCCGGGAGGATCGAGCGCGCCGGCATCCCACATCTACGAGGAAGTCTACTACGTCCTGTCCGGACACGGATCGACAACCGTCGAGATCAACGGGCACACGCACAGCTTCGAATGGGGGCCGAAAAGCCTGTTCGCCATTCCGCTGAACGCGAAGTACCGCCATTTCAACGGCGCCGGCAGCGAGCCGGCGCGGCTGGCGGCAACGAACAACCTCACGTTCCTGATGAACCTCTACAGGAACGACCGGTTCATCTTCAACAATCCGGAACCGTTCACGGAACGGCTCGGCGGGTTCGGCTATTTCGCGGGCGAGGGCGAGTACATCGAGGTGATGCAGGGGCGGCACCAGTGGGAGACCAACTTCGTCTCCGACATCTCGAACTTCGAGCTCAAGGCGATGCCGACGCGGGGCGCGGGGGGCACGAGCATCCGTTTCCTGCTGGGCGACGGGTCGATCGGCTGCCACTGCTCGGAAATCCCGCCCGGCACCTACAAGAAGGCGCACCGGCACATGAACGGCGTGGTGATCCATGCAGTGACGGGGAAGGGCTACTCGCTGCTGTGGTACGAGGGGGACAAGGAGTTCCACCGCTCCGACTGGCAGCACGGCGTCATCTATGCGCCGCCGGACCAGATGTTCCACCAGCACTTCAACATCTCGCCGGCGCCTTCGCGGTACCTGGCGATCCAGATGGGCAGCGTCCGCTACCCGATGCTGCAGTGCAAGCGCGACGTGTGGGCGCCGGACGGGCAGTTCGCGAAGTCGGTCGATGAAGGCGGCATGCAGATCGAATACGAGCAGCAGGATCCGCGCGTGCACAAGCTATGGCTGGAGGAGATGGCTAAGGCCGGGATCGAGCCGAAGATGAAGGACTTTATAAAGGCATAAGCCTAGGACAGGGAGAAAACGCAAATGAAGCGAAGCACATTGGCTGCCGCGGGGCTGATCGCACTGGCCGCGCCAGGCTTGGCAATTGCCGAGGACGTCGGCGAATTCTACAAGGGAAAGACCATCAATATCGGCGTCGGCGCGAGCGCGGGCGGCGGCTACGATCTCGACGCGCGGCTGATCAGCCGGCACATCGGGCAGTACATTCCGGGGACGCCGACCGTGATCGTCTCGAACGTACCGGGGGCGCGCGGGCTCACCAACGTCAACCGGCTCTATGCGACGGCGAAACGCGACGGCACGGCGATGGGCGTCGTGCAGCGCGGGCTCATCTCGGCGCCGTGGCTCAACCCAAAGGGCGTGCTCTACGACGCGACGAAGTTCAACTGGCTGTTCAGCTCGGCCTCCGAACCAGGGGTTGCGATCGCGTGGCATACGGCGCCGCAGAAGGCGATCGCGGAAGTGCTGAAGGCGGAAATGGTGGTCGGCGGGTCAGGCGACTCGACGATCCTGCCGCAGGTGTTCAACTTCACGACGGGCACGAAGTTCAAGATCGTCAGCGGATACCCGGGTTCGGCCGACATCATCCTCGCGATGCAGCGCGGCGAGACGCAGGGCATCGGCTACTACTCGTGGAGCAACATCGCGGCGAAGAACCCGGACTGGATCACGGACAAGAAGATCCGTGTGCTGCTGCAGACCGGTTCGAAGCGGCATCCGGACCTGCCGGATGTTCCGACGACTGCAGAGCTGGCAACGAGTCCGGCGATGCGGCAGATCCAGGACCTGTGGCTGGCGCCGCTCGACACGGCGCGGCCCTACGCTATGCCGCCCGAGGTGCCGGCGGCGCGGGTGGACGCGGTGCGCAAGGCGTTCTGGGAGATGGTGAAGAACAAGGGCTACCTGGACGACGCGAAGAAGACGGGGGCAAGGGTCGATCCGAGGTCGGCGGAGGACCTCAAGGCGCTGGTCGACAGGTTTGCCTCGACGCCAGCGGCCGTCATCGAGCAGGCGCGGAAAGCCGTCACGGGCGGGGGCTAGCGCCGCCTGCAGGCGGATGACCGGCGTGGCCGGCCGTCCGCCTTCAGACGATCACTTGCAGAGCTGGGCGCGGATGGTGCAGACGCGGCTCGATCCGTCGTTGCCGCACTTCTCGCGCATGTTGCGGACGGTGTAGCCGGAGGCGGCGGAGCCGACCTTGGCGCCGGTCGTGATCCAGACCGCCCACATGCCCCAATCGGTATCCTGAAGGACGGCCTCCCAGGCCTGGAAGCGGGCTGAGTCGGTGCTGGCGCCCCAGCCGCGACCGGCCTTCTGCTGGCAGGCCACCTTGCCCTTGGACTTGGCGCCCTGGGCGTGGGTGGTGGCGGGCGTGGCCGCGGCGATGGCGACGGCCGCCGCGGCGGCGATGGCGAGGGTCGAGAGCAGTTTCATGGCGTGCCTCCGGTTGTTTCCGGACGATGTTTAGCGTGTGGGACGAGATGGCGGCAACGGCACAGCGCGGGGCGGGCGCGATGTGCCGGCGGAGCGTGGTGGCCGGGTGACAGGCGCCGGGTGAATGCGTGACGGGGCCGGAGGATCGGGGTATAGGGAGTGTATTGCTTTTTCGGGGGTGCCAGGCGGATGGCGGGCAAGATTTTCATCAGTTATCGCAGGGATGACGAACCCGCATTCGCGGCACGGGTGCGGGACGGGCTTGCGCAGAAATTCGGGCGCGGCAGCGTGTTCATGGACGTGGACGAGTTGCTCGCCGGGCAGAGGTTCGACGAGGAACTCGCCAAGGCGCTGTCGCAATGCGACGTACTGATCGCGATCATCGGGCCGCGCTGGATGGACCTGCTCACAGAGCGGGCGGCGGCCGGCGAGCGCGACTACGTGCGCGAGGAGATCGCGGAAGCTTTGAGACGGAAGATCGTGGTGGTTCCGGTCAGGGTCGGGCGGGAAGGTGCGATCCCGCCGTTGCCGCGACAGGACAACCTGCCCGACGATGTTCGCGAACTGGTGCTCTACCAGAAGCACGACGTAACGCACGAGCGGTTCGGGCGCGATATCGCGGAACTCAACGAAGCGATCACGACCGTGCGCAGGACGCGGAGGCCGGAGCGCGTTTCTGGCGGCGGGACGTGGTGGAAGATCGCGGCGGCGCTGCTTGTCCTTGGGGGCGGCGCTGGCGGGTATGCCTATTATGGGGCAGACCTGTTCAAACGTCCGAATACGCCGGTTCCAGTTGCGACTGCGCCGGTGGTAACGACCGAGACGATGGTCCGCGAGGCGCAGGGGCTGCTGAAGGATCTCGGCTACGATCCCGGCGAGGTGGACGGCAAGCGGGGCGTCAAGACCGAGGATGCGGTCAGGGCGTTCCAGCGGGACATGGGGACGTCGTCGCGCGCGGTGTTGGGGCAGGTGGACGAGCGGCTGCTCGGTGCGCTCAGGGTGGCGAAGCGGACCAAGCTGCGCGAGGACCGCCAGCGGGAGCGGGAGGCGGAGCAGAAGCGGGTCGCGGCGCTGGAGAAGCAACGGGCGGCGGAGGAAGCGGAACGGCAGGCCAAGCTCAAGGCGGAGGCCGAGGCGAAACGAAAGGCGGAGGAGGAAGCGCGCAAGCAGGCGGAGCAGATACGCGCCGGGCGGGTGTTTCGCGACTGCGCGAGCTGTCCGGAGATGGTCGTGGTGCCGGCCGGCAGCTTCATGATGGGCTCGCCGGAAAAAGAGGAGGGCCGCTACAATGACGAGGGGCCGCAGCGGCGGGTGACGATCGCGAAGCCATTTGCGGTCGGGAAGTACGAGGTGACGT
>JBJOGJ010000092.1:0-13823 GCA_046048295.1 Pseudomonadota bacterium
GACGGCGGAGCTCAGCGACATCGCAGCACAGGACGTGATTCTCATGGTGCCGCCGGCGCAATTCCTGCGGCGCGTAGCGGAGCAGCTGGCGCCGCACTACAGGCTGGGAACGCCGGTCGCCATCTGTGCCAAGGGTATCGAGCAGGCAACCGGCAAGCTGTTGGGCGAGGCACTCACAGAGACCATTCCGGGCGTCGAGCTGGCCGTTCTATCGGGCCCGAGTTTCGCTGCCGACGTCGCGCGCGGTCTACCTGCAGCACTGACGATCGCCTGCGCGAACGAGGCGGTGGGCCAGCGGCTGGCGCACGGGCTCGGCTACCGCCAATTCCGGCTTTACTGGACGGACGACGTGCTCGGCGTGCAGCTCGGCGGAGCCATCAAAAACGTGCTCGCCATCGCCGCGGGAATCGTCGACGGAAAGCAGCTCGGCGCCAGCGCGCATGCAGCTCTGGTCGCACGGGGCTTTGCGGAACTCCGGCGGCTGGCGGAGGCGCTCGGTGCGCAGTCGGAGACGCTGATGGGGCTGTCGGGCCTTGGCGACCTGCTTCTAACGTGTGGCAGTCCGCAGTCGCGCAACATGTCGCTCGGCCGCGCGCTCGGGCAGGGGTTGTCGCTTGAGGACGTTCTCGGCGGGCGCAAGGCCGTCACGGAAGGCGTCTACACGGCGGCTGCCGTGGCAAGGCTGGCGCAGGCAAAGGGCATCGAGATGCCGATTTCGGCGGCCGTGCATGCCATAGTAGGAGGGCAGGCCACGGTCGACGAGGCGATCGAGGCGCTGCTCACGCGGCCGATGCGGGCGGAGATGTGAGAAACAAGGAAGCTGAGCGATGCAGTACTGGCTGTTCAAGTCCGAGCCCGAGAAATTCTCCTGGGAGGACCTAAAGGCGAAGGGCGCCAAGGGGGAGGAATGGGACGGCGTCAGGAACTATCTCGCGCGCAATAACATGCGGGCGATGAAGATCGGCGATCTCGGCTTCTTCTACCATTCGAATGCGGGCAAGGACATCGTCGGAATCTGCGAGGTCTGCAAGCTCGCGCACCCTGATTCGACCACCGAGGATCCACGCTGGGAGTGCGTCGACGTCAGGGCAGTGTGCGAGGTGCCGAACCCGGTCACTCTTGCCGACGTGAAGGCCAACGAGAAGCTCGCGAAAATGAGCCTCGTGACTTCCATGCGTCTTTCCGTGCAGCCCGTGACCGCCGAAGAGTGGGACATCGTCTGCCGGATGGGCGGGCTGGATCCCAAGAAGCTCGGAGTGGTCAAGAAGAGGCCGGGAAAGAGCAAGCAGCAGGCCTGAATTGCCATCCGATCCCGATGATCACCGCGCCTTCATTCTGGCGAACACGAAACTCTCGTCGCCATCGCTGCTGCCAGAGCTTCGCCTGCACCTCGCCCATTCCTCACTGCCGCTCTGGCAGAAGACGGCAGACGATCTCGGCGACATGGGGCTCGAGCCTCCATACTGGGCATTCGCGTGGGCGGGCGGGCAGGCGCTCGCGCGATATGTTCTCGACCATCCCCACATTGTCGCCGGCAAGACCGTGCTCGACATCGGGTCAGGCTCGGGCCTGGGCGCGATCTCGGCCATGCGCGCAGGTGCCGGCAAGGCCGTCGCTGCCGATATCGACTGCCTTGCCGTCGCTGCAATCGCCCTCAACTGCGAGGTGAACGGCGTCGTGCTCGAAGTCGTCTGCCTGGACATTCTCGCATCGCAGCCACCGCCGGCCGACGTTTTCCTCGTCGGCGATCTGTTCTACGAGCAGCAGCTCGCGGACAAGGCGCTGGCTTTCATCCTGGCGGCGGCTGCCGCAGGCGCCGACGTCCTGGTTGGCGACCCGAGCCGCAGCTACTTTCCGCGGGCGCACTTCGAGGCACTCGAAGAATACGATGTTCCGGTGCCGCGCGACCTCGAGGATGCCGACGTGAAGCGCACGGCGGTCTGGCGGCTCAAGAGCGGCGCGCACGCTGTCACAGGCGCTTGAGAATTCTGCGCTAGCTCTCGGCGGCGCCAGGGCGTAATTGGCCGCGAGCAGAACCGCCAGAGAATTGAGGCCGACATGTTTCAGCTAAGCGCAGTTTCCGTCCCCGTTTCCGACCAATCGGCGGCACGGACGTTCTACGAGCAGGTACTTGGCTTCACGGTGCGCAGCGAGGGCGATCACGGTACCGAGTTCGCATGGATACTGATGACGCCGCCGGCAGGTGCCGCTGCCATCACCCTTGTGAAGCCGAACTCGCGCCAGCAAGCCGGTCAGGCGCAAGGGCTGATGCTGCAGACACTCGACCTCGATCGCGTCTACGAGAAGCTTGCCGGCAACGGCCTCGCATTGAGCACGGTGCATCAGGCGAATTGGGGCCGATTCGCAACCTTCACGGACCCGGACGGCAACGGCTGGGTCATCGCCGAGCCAAGCATCGGACTCTGAACCCATTCCGGTTGTGATATGCTTTGCCTGTCACAGATTCGGCGGGAGGCCAGACGGTGCAGTTTGCAGGGGTGAACTACCTGGCAGTACTCGAGGCGACGCTGGCCAGTTTCGTTTTCGGAGCCGTGTGGTACGGCGCGCTCGGCAAGTACTGGATGGCCGCGGCGGGCATCTCGGGAGAGGATATCCAGGGACGCAGCGCCCTGGTTCCAATGGCCATAACGCTCGTGGCGCAACTGCTCATGGCATACGTTCTTGCCGGCGCGATCGGGCATCTCGGTCCTGGCAACGTGACGCTCAGAAACGGAGTGATCTCGGGGCTATTCATTTGGGCCGGTTTCGTTGCGACCTCGCTTACGGTCAACTACACGTTCCAGATGCGAAGCAGGAGGTTGCTCGCAATCGACCTCGGTCACTGGCTCGGTGTCCTCGTCCTGCAGGGAGCGATAATCGGCGCGGCCGGCACATGAGTGCAGTGGATCGTCGCGATCGGCCTGCATGAGCCGGTTGCCCGCGCCGAGGCCCGGCTCCATAATGCTCCGCAACAACAGCTCATTCAGCTTCCAAGGAGGAATTCCGCGATGTCCGAGCAGCTCTACGATGTTCCCGCCGGATGGACGGAGCGCGCCTGGATCGACGAAGCCCGGTATCAGGAACTCTACCAGCGCTCGATCGACGATCCGGAGGGCTTCTGGAGTGAAATGGGCAAGCGCGTCACGTGGTTGAAGCCCTATTCCAAGGTCAAGAACACGAGCTACGGCAAGGATGCGGTGTCGATCAAGTGGTACGAGGACGGCACCTTGAACGTCACCGCCAACTGCATCGACCGGCATCTGGCAACAAGGGGCGACCAGGTGGCGATCATCTGGGAAGGCGACGACCCAACACACGACGATAAGATCACCTATCGACAGCTCTACGAGCGCGTGTGCAAGTTCGCCAACGTCCTGAAGGCCAACGGCGTCAAGAAAGGCGACCGCGTCACGATCTACATGCCGATGATCCCGGAGGCAGCCTACGCCATGCTCGCCTGTGCCAGGATCGGCGCGGTGCACTCGGTCGTATTCGGCGGTTTCTCGCCGGATAGCCTCGCAGGCCGGATCACGGACTGCGAATCCAAGTTCATCATAACGGCTGACGAGGGCGTGCGCGGCGGCAAGACCGTCCCACTCAAGAAGAATACCGACGAGGCGCTGGCCAAGACGGGGGGCGGAGAGAAGGTGCTGGTGGTGCGCCGCACAGGCGGCGACATCCCCTGGAACCCGTCTCGGGACATCTGGCTGCACGAGGAACTCGTCAAGGTAACGCCCGACTGCCCGCCCGAGGAGATGAGCGCGGAGGATCCGCTGTTCATCCTCTACACGTCCGGCTCGACCGGCAAGCCCAAGGGCGTACTGCACACGTCCGGCGGCTATCTCGTCTACGCTTCGATGACGCACCAGTACGTCTTCGACTACCATGACGGCGACATCTACTGGTGCACGGCGGACGTCGGCTGGGTCACGGGGCACAGCTACATCGTCTACGGTCCGCTTGCAAACGGCGCCACGACCTTGATGTTCGAGGGCGTGCCGAATTATCCGACGCCGTCCCGCTTCTGGCACGTGATCGACAAATGGGATGTCAACATATTCTACACCGCTCCGACGGCGATCCGCGCCCTGATGGGCGCCGGCGACGACTTCGTGAAGCGTACGGACCGCTCGTCCCTTAGGCTGCTCGGCTCGGTCGGCGAACCGATTAATCCGGAAGCCTGGATCTGGTACCATCGCGTGGTCGGTGACGACCGCTGCCCGATCGTCGATACGTGGTGGCAGACGGAGACGGGCGGCATCCTGATCACCCCGCTGCCCGGTGCCACGCAACTCAAACCCGGATCGGCCACCAGACCGTTCTTCGGCATCAAGCCGGCCTTGGTCGACGACCAGGGCAACTTCCTGGAGGGCGCGGCAAGCGGCAACCTCGTGCTGCTCGACAGCTGGCCGGGCCAGATGCGCACGGTCTACGGCGACCATGAGCGGTTCATCCAGACATACTTCTCCACCTATCCGGGGACCTACTTCACCGGCGACGGCTGCAGGCGGGACGAGGACGGATACTATTGGATCACCGGCCGCGTCGACGACGTGCTCAATGTTTCCGGCCATCGTCTCGGTACGGCCGAGGTCGAGAGCGCGCTCGTCGCGCATCCCAAAGTTGCCGAGGCAGCGGTGGTCGGCTATCCGCACGACATCAAGGGGCAGGGCATCTACTGCTACGTAACGCTGCTTTCCGGCGAAGAACCCAGCGATGAAATCAAGAAGGAGCTCGTCGCACAGGTTCGCAAGGAGATCGGCCCGACGGCGACGCCGGACCTCATCCAGTTCGCGCCTGGGCTTCCGAAAACGCGCTCCGGCAAGATCATGCGCCGGATACTCAGGAAGATTGCCGAGGACGATTTCTCAAATCTCGGCGACACCTCGACGCTCGCCGAACCGGCGGTGGTGGACGATCTCATCACCAACCGCCAGAACAAGCACGGCTAGCACTGAGGCATCCATCGGCGGCGGGGCGGGAGCGCGTGTCCCGCCCCTCGTTATTTGGAGATGTGAAGCTCCGCAAGGTTCCCTGCAATATCCTTGAACGCCGCCGATAGTTGGCTGCTGTCCGCTGCGTCGTAGAAACCTGCGGATGCGCATCCCCGCAGGATGTCCTTGATGTCGGTGTCGGTGACTTCGAACGCGATCGCGAAGATCTCGATACCGGCGGCCTTGATGTTGGTGCAAAGCTCCGTCGTGATCTTGTTCGCATTGGCAACGTCACTTCCCCAATGGTCGTTCACGTTCGTACTCAAGTTCCGCGTCGAGCGCGTGTTCGCACCGTCCGTCATCAGGACCAGATACTTGCGCACCTTCGATGATGATGATGCGTCCGCCCCCTCGGAAAAAGGCTCTGCCTTCGAAAGCGCCCGCCAGCCCCACGCGAGACCGGATGGGACATAGGTGTCGCCCACCGCCGTCATCGAATCGATACTGGCCCTGATCGAGTCCTGATCGGAGCTGAGAGGCGCAATTTCAGACGGACAACTGTCATTCATCACACCTGGAATTCGCCTGCTGTAGTCGGCATACTGGGTGTTGAGCGGATAGTCCCGCGAACCGGCACAACCTCGCCATGTGTAGGAATAGTTGTTGTCGCCACACTGTTCTTCCGGCGGTCCGTACTCGTAATCGCAGACTTCCGCTTCGTACGTGTATGGCACGCCGTCGTTGTATCCTGTGCGCGTTTCCATGCGGCAGTTCGACCTGCCGATTATCGGCGTGACCGTGCTGCACTGGTACTTCGTCTCCGTATAGTCGAGCGGCACGTTCATCCATGGTGCGTTGCGGTTGCCCAGGCCGACGTTGACGTATTGCGCAAACGGAACGAGCGCGAACTTGACACGGTTCTCCGCCTCCGAGTTGGAGTAGACGATATCGACGAGGTTCTTGGCGGAAGCCTTGAGGTCCGACAGCTTGGCACCCGCCATCGAAGCGGTCGTGTCGAGAACCAGGGCAATTTCGGCATTCCCCAAGCCAAAGCTCGCCTGTGCGCTCGTATAGATTTCCACATTCTGGAAGCCGGCGAGGTGCATGAAGGTCGTCGGCACCTTGGCAATCGCCTCGGCATTGACGAAGTCGCTCCCGACGTTCGTCACCTTGACCGTGACGATGTCTGCGAAATGGCGCGTCGGCTGATCCGCTGCAAAGAACTTCCGGACTGCCTCGTCCATCGCCGCTGCATCGCCGCCGACCGTCATCAATCTCTTGGCTGCGGCGAGGACCGCTGCGTCGAGTGCATTCTGCAGCTGGACACGCGTGTTGTATGCACGCCCAAGATCGATCGCCAGGCCGACCGCCGTCGCCAGCATGAACAGGCTCAATGCGAATATGATCGCTATCGAGCCCTGCCTGTCGTCTGGGAATGCGGAGAGCGCTCTCGCACCAGCTTTCATCAATCAAGTCCCTTGGCGGTGGAAATCCCGGTGAATGCCGTTCGTTCTGGACGCCATGAGTAAAACCAGCGTTAAATGAAATGATTCATTGGTCGAATTATCACTGTGCGCACATATCTTCCGAGCAGAACGTGAAAGCGTGTTCCATTCCTGGGCAACTTCTAGCGACAGGTCCAGAAGCTGCCGCGATCGAAGTGGAAATGGTCGCGGTGGGAAGGATTGAATTCGGGGCCGAGCACAACACGGAAATAGGAACACGCGCGGGCATGAACCGTCTTCAGGAACTGCGCCTCCTTGTCGTCGCCCTTCCAGTCGCGAAGGACGGAAATGCGGCGGCCGTTGGAGAGCGTGAAGCCCGCGATGTCGATGGCATTGGCGAATGCGTGCTGGCTGCGCAGGTCCCTCCAGATCGGATTGCCAACAATGTTGCGGCAGGAGTAGGTCCCCATCGTCTGCACCGACCTGACCGATGCGCCCAGGATCCGGCGTGCGGCCGGCTGGACTTCGTGCTCCACCCAAGCCGCGAGTGCGGCCGCCATCTGGCACGTGAGCGGCCGCGCCTGTAGGCTCGCTCCGCCAGCCGCCGATACGGAAACGGCGTTCACCCAGCCGCACCGGTTGTCGTAGGGCTGGTCGGGAACCCTGGTGTGCACGATGTGCGGCTTCTTCAGCACCCTGGCGCACAGCTCGGGCGAGCGGCGCAGCTCCGCAAGCTGCCAGTCGAGCAGCAAGCCGCCCGTCCAGCCGCGCGGATTGGCGAGGTCGAGTGCCGGCAGCGGACTCCACATTGGCGGTACGAGGCTCTGGCGGTAAGCGACCGCGATGCCGGCAAGGAGCAGGACTGCGAGCATGATCTTGCCTATCGGCAGGCGACGCTTCTGCATGGGCCAAATCCGTTCTGTTGCGGCAGCGGTGGCGACTTGAACCTCGGGAAGCTATACGGCGGGGAGGACTGCGCGCCAACCTTCGGCGGTCTTTCAGCCGATCGGTGGGGCATAAATGACAACAGGCGCCCGGGAGATGGGGCGCCTGCAGGCATTGCAGCGATGTCGAACCAGCTACTTCGACAACCGAAGGGTAACGATCTGCTCCGCGATGGCCCGGAATGCGGAACGCAGCTCTTCGCCGTTGCTGGCGTTGAAGAAGTTCCCCGGGTTCGATGCGCAGCGCTCGAGGACGCGAATGGGCTCCGACGCACCCCGTAGCTCGAAGCCGACCGTGTACACGACGATCCCTTCGTTGCGCATGCCCTCGCAGAGACGGATGGCCTTGTCCCCAGCCTGGATCGATTGGGGCGAGCCGTCGCCCCAGTTCACGCCACCGATCGTGTTGTAAATGCCGTCGGTCATCACAACTGCGACCTTGATGGTCTTGCCGTCGCGATATTCGGCCGGGCGGCTGTCGGAGGGCCAGATGCCGCCCCAACGCGGAGAGAGAAGGTACCATGCCCATGCCGTGCCGAGCTGGCCGGCGGTGGTGCCGTTGGCCCTGTAGCCGTCGATGGTCGACTTCAGTGCCGACTTGTCGTCGGTCATCGGCACGATCTCTGCGTCGGGGCAATTCTGCACGCTCCTGCCCGGAGGCGCAGTCAGGTCCTCCTTGACCTTCATCGCATCGAGTCCGATCGGCAGCATGTCGGTGAACTCGTTGGCATCGGACTGGCGCTCATAGACGCAGTTGCGGGCAGACGGCCGGTCGCCGTTCACCGAACGGAGGTATGAGCCCACATTGACGCCGGCAGAGTAGGGTGCATACGCGATGCGCACCTTCTGGCCGGTCGGCTCATCGGGGATCAGGATATCGACCAGGTCCTTGGTTGCGACCGTCAGATCACCGATCTTGCGGCCTCCCATGGAGCCCGTTACGTCGAGCTGGACGGCAACCTCGATGTCCTTGGCGTCGAAGATGGCCGCGGCGGCTCTCGGGAGCGGGAACCGGTCGACGCCGGCGAGTGCGCCGAAATACGTGGGCACATATGCGTCGACGTTGATCTCCACCGCACCCTTCGCGCGATCGATGACGACGGTAATCCCGTTGACGACGGCGAAGTTGCCTCCGGAGAGCCGCAGATTGGTGTCGAAGTATTTTTCCGCGAGCGCCGTGACCTCGGCATCGTTCATGTTCTCCACCCGCAGGCCCTTGGCAGCTGCGAGGGCGGCGGCATCGAGTGCCGCGCCGATCTTGCGGTTCGCGTGTACGGCGCGGCCAGTATCGATTGCGAGACCGGTGATGAGGACGACTACGATCAGCGAGAGGGCGAAGATGACGGCAATGGCGCCTCCCTCGTCCTTCCTGAAGCGGCTAAAGCAAGTCCCGGATATAGACATTTCGTATCTCCCTGAACCAGGCGGGGCTGGATGGGCAGGGAGTTGCAAGCGGGATGCCTGCTGCACCGGGAGGCCGCTTCGGGCGGCAGTACACGTCGCAAAGAGGGTTGAAAATCACTTAACGGCTGGCTCGAGACCGGTCAGACCGGTCCCGAACGGCGATCAGAAGTCCGAGGCTATGCCCTTGTTCTCCCAATCGCCGAAGCGGACGGGATCTGGACCTTCGCGACCGCCAAGTTCCTTCGGGCGGGCGTGAGCCGCTTCCGCCTGCTGCCGGCGGCGCTCCTCTGCTTCGGCAAGCGCACGCCGGGCCGCGGGTGCAAGCTCGCGCTCCGGCTCACGTTCATTCTTCTGTTCGGCGTTACCGTCGTCAGACGTCATGGCGTGTTTCTCCCGGCGTTGTCAGAAGGGCAAATAATCACGATATTACATCCGGCAAGGGCCCTGGGTATGACCGGTATACCCTTGCTGCACAACCCCGGAGAGCTGTCGATGGCGAGCAACTACATCAAGACGGGACTGCTTCTGGCCGCAATGACCGTGATCTTCGTGGTCATGGGTGGCCTGATCGGCGGCCAGACCGGCATGGTGATCGCCTTCGTGGTGGCTGCCGGCATGAACATCTTCAGCTTCTGGGGCTCCGACAAGATGGTGCTGTCGATGTTCGGCGCCGAGGAGGTCGATCAGCGGAGCGCACCCGGCTATTACGCCATGGTCGAGCAGCTCGCCCAGCGCGCCGAACTGCCTATGCCCAGGGTCTACATCGCCCACAATCCGCAGCCCAATGCGTTCGCAACGGGTCGCAACCCTCAGAATTCCGCCGTCTGCGCGACGACCGGGCTCATGGAAATGCTGACCGACGAGGAACTCGCCGGTGTCATGGCGCACGAGCTCGCCCACATCAAGAACCGCGACACGCTCATCATGACGATCGCCGCGACCATTGCCGGCGCGATCTCCATGCTCGCCAACTTCGCCCAGTTCAACGCCCTGTTCGGCGGCAATCGCGAAGGCGGTGGCAATCCACTCGGCTGGATCGGCGTCATTGCTGCGATCATCGTCGCGCCGATGGCGGCGATGCTGGTGCAGATGGCGATCAGCCGCTCGCGAGAATACGAGGCGGACCGCATCGGTGCGCTCATCTGCGGCGAACCCAACTGGCTCGCAAACGCGCTCGAAAAGATCGACCACTACGCACACCAGATTCCGAACGAGGACGCGGAGCGCGCGCCGGCTGCCGCCCATCTCTTCATCATCAATCCGCTGTCGGGTGTTGGTATGGACAATCTGTTCTCGACGCACCCGAACACTGCCAACAGGATCGCCGCGCTCGAGGAGTTGGCGCAAGAGTTCTCGTCGTTGGGACGCGGCCCAGCGCCGCTCGAGATGGATCCGGCCCACCCGCATGAAGCCTCAGGTCCCTGGGGCGGTCGCCCAGGCAGCGGCAGCAGCCGGGGTCCCTGGGGTTGAAAACGAGAAAAAATGGACCACGCCCCAGCAGCCCCAAGAGGCAGTCCGCAGCGGCGCCCAGGGTTGTGCAGGAGCCTGCGGGCTATGGTGCACGCGAGTTCGCCGTCCGACTCATTCACGACGTCATTCAGCGTGGCATCCTGTTCGACGAAACGCTCTCGCGGTGGGGCAGTGACGAGCGCTTCGGCAAACTCGAGCCCCGTGACAGGGCATTCGCGAGGCTGCTCTCGGCGACGGCGCTGCGCCGGCACGGGCAGATCGCCGACGTGCTGCGCCGTTTCATCGAGAAACCGCTGCCGGAAGCGCGCGGCAGGCTGACGGCGATCCTGCATGCGGCGGCGGCGCATCTGCTGTTCCTCGAGGGCGCGCCACACGCCGTCATCAATCTCGCTGTCGAGCAGTGCAAGCGCGATCGCCAGGCGGCACGCTTCGCAAAACTTGCCAACGCCGTACTGCGGCGCGCCGCAAACGAGGGCCCGGCGATCGTCGCAGCCCAGGACGCCGCGGCGCTCAACGTGCCGCGCTGGTTGCTCGAGCGGTGGTCGGAGACGTACGGGGCAGAGCTCGCCCGCGAGATTGCGACTGCCTCGCTTCGCGAAGCGGCGCTCGACCTCTCGGTCAAGACCGACCCTGCGGCGTGGGCGCAGAAGCTTGGCGCGACGCTGCTGGCAACCGGATCGTTGCGGCTTGCCGGTGCCGGCCAGATCGAAGCACTTGCCGGCTATGCCGAGGGCGCCTGGTGGGTCCAGGATGCGGCGGCAGCGTTGCCTGCACGGCTCATCGGCGACGTCCGCGGCCTCGAGATCGCCGATCTGTGTGCGGCCCCGGGTGGCAAGACCGCCGAGCTTGTCGCAGCCAGGGCCGTCGTCACAGCGGTCGACAGCTCTGCTGCGCGCCTCGGGCGGCTTGCCTCGAACCTGGCGCGCCTCGGGCTCGAGGCGGAACTGGTCGAGGCCGACGCTGCCCGTTGGGATCCGGGGCGGTTGTTCGACGCCGTACTGCTCGACGCACCCTGCACCGCCACGGGCACGATCCGGCGGCACCCGGACCTCCTGCATCTGAAGTCCGCAGACGACATTCCACGCCTGGCGGAGTTGCAGGCACAGCTTCTCGAACGTGCGGCGCGGCTCGTAAAACCGGGCGGGCGGCTCGTCTACTGCACCTGCTCGCTGGAGCCTGAGGAAGGGCCGGCACAGGTTACCGCATTCCTCGACCGCCATCCGGACTTCCAACGCTTGGTGCCGGCACCCTCGGTGCATGGCCTCGATCCGGCCTGGCTCACGGCTGCGGGGGAACTCCGGACGCTGCCCTGTCACATGCCGCTGGCGCCACCGCTCGACGGGGGCATGGACGGCTTCTACGCCGCCCTGTTGCAGCGGAGCGCGTGAACGGCGTTCGATCCGCGGGATTTCCACAGGGCGCTTGTCGGCGGGGCCTCGTGCAGCTAAGCGACAGCTGCCGGTATCCGGTCCCGGCTGGTCAGACCGCTGGCGTAATTCGCCCGGAGAGTGCATGTCGCAGCTATCACCGACGGAGCGTATGAGTGCGGTCCGCCTCAGGATCGACCGAATGCGTCGCGCCGCCCTCGCCCGGCTGCTGCTCTCGCCCGCTTTGAGGTGGCGCTACGGCGCGGCAGTGGCCGACGAACTGCTCATCGTGCCGCGCGACCTGCGAACGGGCGATCCGAGCTTCTTCGACGAATTGAAGGCCGGCCAGATCGGGCTTGGCGGTTTCGTTGCGCCGCTCGAAGGCAGGTCTCCGTTCGCGCTCCCGGCGCCGAGCAAGCCGTGGGCCCGCGAGTTGCACGGCTTCGGCTGGCTCAGGCATCTGCGGGTCAGGCGCGAGTTGGAGGCCGACGAGGCGGCGCGGGAACTCGTCTGCGACTGGATCAAGGGCAGGCGCCGCACCGATCCGGTTGCGCGAGAACCGCAAGTCATCGGCCGGCGCATCATTTCCTGGATCACATGCGCGAACATGCTGCTCGGCGGCGAGGATCAGGCACGCTACGACCTCGTCACCGACAGCCTGGCAGATCAGCTCATCCACCTTTCGGCAACCTGGCGGGATGCGTCCGATGGTTATCCCCGCCTGCTTGCCGTGACAGCACTGCTCTACGCCGACCTCTGCGTTGCCGGGCGCGACCGGCAGCTCAAGGGTGCCGAGGCCCTGTTCACCGCGGAGGTCGGGCGCCAGATCCTGCCTGACGGCTGCCATATCAGCCGCAACCCCGGGCTGCTGGTCGAACTTTTGCTCGACTTCCTGCCTCTCAATCAGTGCTTCAAGTCGCGCAACCGGACGCCGCCGGCCGCACTCCAGTCGGCGATCGACAGGATGCTGCTGCTGGTGCAGCATCTCCGGCTCGGCGACGGCACGATAGCGCGGTTCAACGGTGTCGGACCGGCGGCCGACGATGCTGTTGCGACCGTGATGGCCTACCTGCCGTCAGATATGCCCGCGCTCGCTGCGGCGCCCAGTTCCGGCTACGTGCGTCTGGCGGCAGGCGATACCGTAGTGGTCGTCGATGCCGGTGCCGCCCCGCCACTCGAGTTCACGGCCGACGCCCATGCGGGATGCCTCAGCTTCGAGTTGAGCTCGGGCCATCAGGCGATCCTCGTCAACGGCGGCGCCCCTGGCATGTGCGACCAGGACTGGCGGTCTGCCGCGCGTGGCACTGCGAGCCACAACACGGTGTCGATCGGCGGCAAGTCATCGGCAAAGCTCGTCCGCAATGTGCTGCTGGAAAAGCTTCTCGACGCCATTCCCCTGCGCCATCCGGAACGCGTCGATGCCGAGCTTTCGGCGGACCGACGACGGGTCGTGGCGAGGCACGACGGCTACCTCGGGGTGTTCGGCCTCGTGCACAAGCGAACGCTGGCGCTTTCGGAAAACGGGCGCAAGCTCACAGGACGCGACGAGATCGGTGCGCCCGCCGGCCGAATGCGGCTCGCCAACGATCTGCCGTTTGCCGTCCACTTCCATCTGCACAAGCGTGCGACGGCACGGCTCGGCAGATCGCCGGACACGGTCGAGATCCATCTGGCAGGCGGCGAGCTTTGGCTTTTCTCGGCCTCAGGCGGCGTCATCTCCATTGAAGACAGCGTGCACTATGCCGATCTCGCCGGGCCGGTGGCGGTCGAGCAGATCGTCATCCGGGGTGCATGCCCGGGCGAATCCACGATCGACTGGACGCTAGAGGGGATGTAGTGCCGTGCCTGTTGCATGCCGATTGAATCGTGGTAGAGGACGGCCGATCTCCTCGAAAGACAGAACGTGAAACGGTCGCGCAGTCCATGGATGGCTCGCGGCATGAGGCTGGAACACAACCATGAGCGATCTCAAGATCATCCGTCGGGCACTCATCTCGGTTTCCGACAAGAACGGAATCGTCGAATTCGCCCGGGCGCTTGCCGGTGCGGGCGTCGAACTCGTCTCGACCGGCGGCACGGCGGCGACGCTCAAGTCGGCGGGGCTCACAGTCAGGGACGTTTCGGAACTTACCGGTTTCCCGGAGATGATGGATGGCCGGGTGAAGACGCTGCATCCCAAGGTGCACGGCGGTCTGCTCGCCATTCGCGGAAACGCCGACCACGATGAGGCAGCTTCCCAGCACGGCATAGAACCGATCG
>JBJOGJ010000093.1:0-13643 GCA_046048295.1 Pseudomonadota bacterium
GACCTCGACGACACGCTCTATCCCGAACGGATGTTCGCAGTGTCCGGTTTCCGGGCCGCAGGCGACTGGGCGGAACGCGAATGGGGAATCGGCGGGCTCGCCGAACGCATGACCGCGTATCTCGATGGCGGCAATTTCGGCAAGCTCTTCGAGATGGTCCTGAAGGATACGAAACCGGACTACACGGCGGAGGACGTGAAGGCCCTGATCGACGTTTGGAAGGATCACAGGCCGGAAATCGCACTGCACGACGACGCGCTGCCGGTGCTCGAGCATTTCGGCCGACGTTCCCCGATGGGCCTCATCACGGACGGGCAGCACGAGGTGCAGGCGCGCAAGGTCGCAGCACTCGACATCGCGCACCGGTTCCAGGAGATCGTGCTGACCAACAAGCTCGGCGGGCGCGCGTATCACAAACCGCACCCGAAATCGTACGAGATCGTGCACGCCGCACTCGACAAGGGTGGCAGCCGGTTCGTCTATGTGGGCGACAATCCGGCCAAGGACTTCGTGACGCCGAACCGGATGGGATGGCTGACGGTGCAGATCATCAGGCAGGACGGGCTGCACGACCGCGACAACGTCGCGGAAGGCGGCGCGCCGCATCACAAGATCCATTCACTGGCAGAACTGCTGGAACTGTTGGATTAGCTGGGTTAGTTGGCTCACGGGCTATTCCGGCCTGCGGCCGGGCCCTCCGCGGGGGCGGCGCAATGCGCCGGGCCGCAGTCGCGGCCTTGCGCCGGTTCCACCGGCGCCAAGAAAAACGCTCACGGGCTATTCCGGCCTGCGGTGCTTGTTACCAACTCGGGCAAGCCAGAGCTTGGCTGGCGGCGCAAGGCGCCTGCGCCCTCACGATCAAGCGGCGCGGATGCTCCAGAGGGCACCGTTGTGGCGGGCGAGGTAGATCATGCGGTTCAGCCATTCGCCATCGATGCCATCCTTATCGAAGTAGAGGACGCCGGCGTTGCGAAGCAGGGGACCGGCGTTGGCGCGGTCGTGGCGGGCGGTGGCGACGCAAATCAAGTTGGCGTAACCGGCCTGGCGCAGGCGGACGACGCTTTCCGGCGCGCGCGTGACGGGGCCCAGGTAGTCGTCCAGGATGACCAGCACGGGTTGCAGATCCGACACCCGATCGACGGCCTCATCCAGCGAGCGCGCGCAGGCAACCCGGTCGGTCTCAACCGCGGTCTCGGCAAGCTCCTTCAACACGCTCAGGTCGAAGGCGTTGTCATCGACGACAAGGATGTTGCAGGGCTGCGGTTCAACTTGCATGCGGGGGTTGTATCACCGAGAGGTTAGCAATCGCGAAAACCCAGCTTCCGCGTTTTAGGAAATTTGAGACGTAACGCAAGCCGGTGCAGGGCGAGCCTCAAAGCTCCCAGTAGTACATCAGGATCGGCTCGGGCTCAGTGTACTTCGCATACAGCGCCTTGGCCGGCTCATTGTCATGTTCAGTGCCGAGCCACGCATCCTCGCACCCGAGTTCCGCGCCCCAGGCCGCCATCTCGTCCATCATGGCCCTGGCGATGCCCCGCCGTTGCAGGCCTGGCGTAACGCCCACCTCGTCGATGTAGAGCTCGGTCGGCTTGTCGGGGTGCAGGTGCAGCACCGCAGCGGTCTGGCCGACGATCATGCCGCCGTCGATTGCGACAACCATCAGGTGCGAGGGGGCGGCGAGATAGACGGCCAGGCGCTCGGCTACAATCGGCTCGTCGAAAACCTCCGGCGCGATATCGCAGAAGAGGCCGACATCGCCGGCGCCTACGCGCTTCAACTGCAAAGGCATGGCGTCTCCATTCGTCAGTGGCGGCGCAGCGTAGCAGACAGGACGCGCGTGACGAACCCGAGGCCGAAAGCACAAAGCCCGCCGGAGGGGCGGGCCTCGCGCGTGCAGGATTGCGCAGTGTGCGCAGAAATCAACGCTTCGAGAACTGGAAGCTGCGGCGGGCCTTGGCGCGGCCGTACTTCTTGCGCTCGACAACGCGGCTGTCGCGGGTGAGGAAGCCGCCGGCCTTGAGCACACCACGGAGCTCCGGCTCATAGTGCGTGAGAGCCTGCGAGATGCCGTGGCGCACGGCGCCGGCCTGTCCGGAAAGACCGCCGCCCTTGACCGTCGCCATGATGTCGTACTGGTCCAGCCGGCCTGCCACCTGCAGCGGCTGCTTCAGGAGCATCTGGAGGACGGGGCGGGCGAAATACTGCTCGAAGTTCTTCTTATTGATCGTGATCTTGCCGTGGCCCGGCTTGATCCAGACGCGGGCGACGGCATCCTTGCGCTTGCCGGTCGCATAGGCGCGGCCATGGGCGTCGAGCTTCTGGACGTGGACGGGGGCCTCGCTGGCGCCCGAGCCGCCGGTTCCGGTGAGCTGGCCGAGCCCCTCGAGCGACTTGGTATCTGTGTCGATGGACATTGTCGGTTAGTCCCTCTTTGCATTCTTCGGATTGAGCGCGGCGATGTCGAGTGCCTCGGGGTTCTGGGCAGCGTGGGGATGCTCCGCGCCCTTGTAGACCCTGAGATTGCGCATCAACTGGCGCTGCAGAGGACCGCGCTTCAACATGCGCTCGACGGCAAGCTCGACGACCCGCTCGGGCGACTTGCCCTCGAGGTACATCTTGGGCGTGCGCTCCTTGATGCCACCCGGGTAGCCGGTGTGGTAGTGATAGGTCTTGTCGTCGCGCTTCTTGCCGGTGAAGTAGACCTTCTCGGCGTTGATCACGATGACATTGTCGCCCATGTCGACGTGGGGCGTGTAAGTCGGTTTGTGCTTGCCTTTCAGACGGGTGGCGATCAGGGCTGCGAGCCGGCCGACCACGAGGCCTTCGGCGTCAATCACAACCCATTTCTTCTCCACCTCGCCGGGCTTGGCGACGTAGGTCTTCATCTCTCGGTTCCCGAAGTAGCTGGCAGGACGGCCGCGCGTCAGCAGGTGTTGTCGCAGCGGATGGCGCGTGATATCGATGGTGCAAGAGAGTGTCAACATCAAATTATTTTTCTATATATATCAGAAGCTTAGAATGCGGTATCTGAATACCTCACGCCCAGGATGCCACAGCTTCGCGAAATTTGAGCGACCCGAGCGCCGGGCCGCATTCATGTCGCATTCAGTCGCGAAAGCGCTTAGGAATAATCCGTAACAATCTCCGGCCCAGCGGGGCCATTTCGCAGGAGTGATGACAATGAACGGCCTCAAGAAGCTTACTGCCGGCTTGCTGATGGCTCTCGCTTTGGTATTCGCAGCGCCGCTGCAGGGCGCCCTGGCCCAGGACGCCGAGGTTCCCGAATTCACACAGATGAAGCTCACGGACCAGCACCTCACATCGTTCATCGCCGCGCAGGGCGATCTTGCGGCAATCTCGAAACGGATCGAGGCGGCTGGCGACAAAGAAGATCCGAAGCTCGATGCCGACCTGGAGGCACTGGCCAAAAAGTATGGGTTCGCGAGCTTCGAGCAGCTCGAGGACGTGGCGTCGAACATCATGTTCGTCCTCGACGTGACCGATCCGAAAACCGGCGAGTTCCGCGATCCGAAGGAAGACATCAAGGCCGAGATGGCGGAGATCGACGCGGACAAGTCGATCCCGGCCGACGAGAAGAAGAAGCGCAAGGAACAGCTTCAGGAAGACATGAAGGCGATCCCGAACTTGAAGTTCAAGGAGAACCTCGCTGTAGTGAACAAGCATCGCGAGGCACTCGAGAAGGCAATGCAGTAGCCGGGAGGCTGCAAGGAGCGCAGATGGCCGATAACGGCGCGCACAAGGGCAGCAAACCAGGAACCGGAGAGCGCGAGATGCTCGTCACCTCGCGTCCCGTCGCCGGAGTTGCAGAGGTGACGCTCAACAGGCCGGCGACACGCAACAGCCTGTCGCTGGCGATGCTGGAGCGACTGGAAGGCGAAATCTCGGCACTGGCTTCCGACGGCGGCTTCAAAGCCATCGTGCTGGCGGCAACCGGACCGGTGTTCTCCGCCGGACACGACCTCAAGGAGATCACCGGCCATCGGAGCGACCCGGACGGCGGGCGCGCCTTCTTCGAACAGATCATGGCGCAGTGCTCGCGGACGATGGTGGCGGTCGTGAGATCGCCCAAGCCGGTCATCGCCGCGGTGGAGGGCACTGCAACGGCGGCCGGCTGCCAGCTTGTGGCGAGCGCGGACCTGGCCGTGGCCAGCAGCAATGCGAAGTTCTGCACGCCAGGTGTCAACATCGGCCTGTTCTGCTCGACGCCAATGGTTGCGCTGAGCCGGAACCTGCCGCGCAAGCGGGCGATGGAGATGCTGCTGCTCGGCGAGATGATCGACGCGGAGACGGCCTGCGAACTCGGCCTCGTGAACCGCGTGGTGGAGGCAGGTGCAGCTCGCGAGGCAGCACTCGAGATCGCGTCGCGGATCGCCGCGAAGTCGAGCCGGACCGTGCGGACGGGCAAGGCCGCCTTCTACGCTCAAGCCGAGATGAGCCTCGATGAGGCCTATGCCTACACGTCGCGGGTGATGGTGGAAAACCTGCTCGACGCGGATGCCGAGGAAGGCATCTGCGCGTTCATCGAGAAGCGCGTACCCTCCTGGCGCGAGGACTGACGGCGACGGCCGGCGTTGACAAGCGGCGAGGTGCCGGGTGAGAGATCGGCCACACGAAGGGGCGGGGCAGCGACATGAACCACGACAGCTACTCGGACGATACCATCGCGGACATCCTGCGCTCGGTCAGGACCATCGCAATGGTCGGGGCATCGGCCAATTCGAACCGGCCAAGCTACTTTGCGATGAAGTACCTGCTCGGGAAGGGCTACAAGGTCGTACCGGTCAATCCGGGGCTTGCCGGGCAGCAACTGCTTGGACAGGATGTCTACGGATCTCTTTCCGACGTGCCGGCGCCGGTCGACATGGTCGACATCTTCCGCAATTCAGAGGCGGCTCTCGGGATCACGCGGGAGGCAATCGCGCTCAAGGACAAGCTCGGCATCAGCGTCATCTGGATGCAACTCTCCGTACGCAACGACGAGGCGGCGCGGGAGGCGGAAGCGGCCGGGCTCAAGGTGGTGATGAACCGGTGCCCGAAGATCGAGTACGGACGGCTGTCGGGTGAAATCGGCTGGGCCGGAGTTAACACGGGACGGATCTCGAGTGTGAAGCCGAAGCTTTCGCCGCTCGGGGTGCAGAACCACACCATCGGCGATTGATGGCAGCGATCGTGCGGGCATGGCAGCGCGGCCGCGCCCGCACAGCATTCGTTCCGAACAAGCCTATTTCGACATCGCAGACTTGATCAGGCCGATGACCGCCATCAGGACGCCGCCGCCGACGCCGCCGGTCGCGAGGTTGGAGACAATCGAGCCGATATCAAGAGCGCCGGCGCCACCGCCGAGGCCTGCCGCGCCGAGGCCGAGAAGTGGCCCAATGAGCTGGCCGCCGAGGCCGCCGCCGAGAATGCCGGCAATCGAGTTGCCGACGGTGCCGAGCGATACGTTCTTGAGCAGTGCGCCGGCAATGTTGCCGCCGACCGCACCACTGATGAGTTGTACGATGAGTTCGATTGGCATGGTTGGTCTCCCCATTTTGCCCCAGGTTGCCTGTTTTCAAGGCAATGGCAGTATTGGTGAGAATGCTGACAATGACCAGCGAAATACGGCGCATCCAAATTCACGGATTCTGAGATCGGCGCGCACTTATCCCCGCGGGCTGGAAATGCGCTAGAATTGATCGAGGGCAACTCCATATCTCATTAAGTATATGATTTTATTATATTTTCTCGTTGACATCCGAACGATGATCGGGTATCAATGGGATATGATCGAATAATTCCCGATCAGATCATCTGCGCAGTTTTCCTGCGCGGAACAACAGCACCCCCGAAATCGACATATGAAACAATCTTGCGACGATGCCTCGAGCACGGCGGCGCGGCTGTATGCCGACTGCAACATAACCCTGAAGGAAATCGCGGACCGGGTCGGCGTTTCGGCGTCGACGGTCGGCAGGTGGGCCAAGGCCCGCAATTGGCGCCGGGGGAGGGCTGCGACGCGGAGCGAAGACGCCGGAGAGGCCGGGATGGCGTGCGCCACACCTGAAAGCAGCGAAGCAGCCGACGTAGAATCGCTCGTGGCTCGACTTTCCGTGGTGATCGAGTGGACCATTGCAAGCCTGGAGGAACAGATGCAGCGCGACGGCTCGCCCGATGCGGGCGAGCGCGAGAAGAATGCACGCACGATCGCTACTCTCGTGCGCTGCCTCGACAAGATCAGTGAACTAAGCATGGAGCGCGACCGGCAAGGCCGCGGAGAAGATGGCGCCAGCACCAGCAAAGAGGAAGCGGAGCGGCTACGCCTTGCGCTTGCGGAACGCATTGTCGGACTCGGAGAAGAGCTTGCCGGCCGAGCGGGTTCTCGAGAAGCTCAAGGTGCTCAGCGACAGGCAAATCGCGAAAATCCTCTACGACTGGGAGATCTGGGCACGTGACGACCAGCTCGAGCCGGAATGCAGGGCGGATGGACGGTCGTGGCGAACATGGCTGCTGCTCGGCGGGCGCGGCGCCGGCAAGACGAGGGCTGGCTCGGAGTGGATTCGCCGTTGCGTCGCGGCTGCGGAAGAAGGTGGCACGCCACCGCGCATCGCGCTTGTGGGCGAGACCATCCAGGACGTCCGCAGCGTGATGATCGAAGGCGTATCGGGTCTGCTTGCCGTTCATCCGGACCGCGAGAGACCGATGTTCGAGCCGTCCAACAGGCGCGTGGTCTGGCCGAACGGCGCCATCGCACAGATCTTCTCGGCTGAAGATCCCGACAGCCTGAGAGGACCGCAGTTCCACCTCGCCTGGTGCGATGAAGTCGCAAAGTGGAGGCACGCGGAAGCGACATGGGACATGCTGCAGTTCGGGCTCAGGCTCGGCAATTCGCCACAGCAGATGGTGACGACGACGCCGCGGCCAATTCCGTTGCTGAAGGCGCTCTCGGCCGATCCGGCCACCGCGGTTACGCGGGCGCGGACCGCAGACAACGCGGCGAACCTCGCGCCATCGTTCGTCGCGGAGATGGAACGGCGGTACGGCGGAACAGCGCTCGGACGACAGGAACTCCTGGGCGAAATGATCGCCAACCATGCAGGCGCGCTGTGGCGGCGCGACTGGATCGAGCAGTCGTGGGTCACGCGGGTGCCCGAGCTTCGCCGGATCGTCGTCGCCGTCGATCCACCAGTGACGGCGACAGACAGGTCGGACCTATGCGGCATCGTCGCGGCGGGAAAAGGCGTGGACGGGCGGTACTACGTCATCGCCGACCGCTCGATACAGGGGGCGACCCCCGATACCTGGGCGCGCACGGCCATTTCTGTCTATACGGATCTTTTGGCGGACTGCCTGGTCGCCGAGGTGAACCAGGGCGGCGATCTCGTGCAGTCCGTCATTGCACATATCGAGCCGGGACTGGCGGTGAAGAAGGTCAGGGCGACGCGCGGGAAATGGGTGCGCGCGGAGCCGGTCGCGGCTCTCTATGCGGAGCGACGCGTGTCGCATGCAGGACGTTTCCCGGAGCTTGAGGAACAGATGCTGGTCTTCGGCACGGACGCCTGGCCACGCGGCCGGAGCCCGGACCGAATTGATGCACTGGTCTGGGCGATCAAGGAACTCGTGTCGGGCGAGAGGGTCGAGCCATCGATAAGGTTGCTGTGAGCGCCGACCGCCATACCGGCCCGCAGGCGGGCCTACGCATGAACGACAAAGGGTGAACGATGACGACAAGAGGCAGGCAATGGGCGTAGCGAATTCGATGCTCGGTTGGCTCATCGCACAGGGCGGCAGGCACGAGGAGCAAGGCAAGGCTTCTCTGAGCGGCGCGCTGGTGGCGATAGACAATGTCGGCCAGCCGGTCTGGTCGCCGCGCGACTACGGAGCATTCGCGCGGGAAGGCATGATGCAGAATGCGGTGGTATACCGTTCGGTGCGCATGATCGCGGAGGCGGCAGCGTCGGTGCCTCTGGTGCTCTACGACGGGGCGGAAGAGATCGACGAGCACCCGGTGCTCGAGCTGATCCGGCGGCCGGCACCCGGGCGGACAGCGGCAGACCTGTTCGAGGCGTGGTACGGATTCCTGCTGGTCGCCGGCAACGCCTATGTGGAAGCCGTGGCGGCCGGCAGCGCCATCCGCGAGTTGCATGTGCTGAGACCCGACCGCATGCGTGTCGTACCAGGGCGCGATGGCTGGGCGGAAGCGTATGAGTATTCCGTCAACGGATCCTCAAGGCGGATCGGCGGCGAGGTCGCCGCTGGCGTTCCCCGGATACTGCACGTCAAGCTGTTCCATCCATCGAACGACCATTACGGTCTCAGCCCCATCGAGGCGGCGTCGGTGGCGATCGACGTGCACAATGCAGCGAGCCGCTGGAACAAGGCGCTGCTCGACAATTCGGCACGGCCGTCGGGAGCCCTCGTCTACAACAGCGGCGGGCAATTGACAGGGGAACAGTTCGACCGGCTCAAGGGATCGCTCGAAGCGAGCTTCCAGGGAGCGGCGAATGCCGGGCGCCCGATGCTGCTCGAGGGCGGACTCGACTGGCGCTCGATGAGCCTTACGCCACGCGACATGGACTTCATCGAGGCCAAGAACGCGGCGGCGCGCGAAATCGCGCTGGCACTCGGCGTGCCGCCGATGCTGCTCGGCATACCAGGCGACATGACGTATTCAAATTACCAGGAAGCCAACCGCACGTTCTGGCGGCAAACGGTACTTCCGCTCATCAATCGTACCAGCGAAGCGCTGATCGGATGGCTCGGGCCGGCCTTCGAGGGGCGGCTCAGGCTGGCGGCGGACATCGACCAGATCGAGGCGCTCAGCATCGAACGCGAGGCGCTGTGGTCACGCGTCGACCGGGCCTCCTTCCTGACACGGGCGGAGAAGCGGGCGGCGGTCGGCTACGGCCCGGACGAGCCGCAGAACGGCTGACATCCAACAACCCTGGAAACAACGGATCATTACATGGCGCAAGAAACGGCGGCGCGGTGCGAGACCGTGCGCGAAGTGAAGTTCTGTCAGTCGATGCTCGGCGACGTGACACTCAATGGGCGGTTCGAGGGCTATGCCAGCCTGTTCAACCGGCAGGATCTCGGCCGCGACGTCGTGATGCCCGGGGCGTTCCGCGAATGCCTGGCCAAACGGGCAGTGCGCGATATCAAGACGCTGTTCCAGCATGATCCGGCGCAGCCGATCGGAATATGGGACGCGATACACGAGGATGGGCGCGGGCTTTTCGTTCGTGGGCGGATCATGACCGAGGTGGCAAGCGGGCGGGAGGTGCTCTCACTCATGCGGGCCGGCGCGATCGACGGACTGTCGATCGGCTTCAGGACGGTCGAGGCGCGGCGCGACCAGCACTCACGCGTCCGGCGGCTGACGAAGATCGACCTGTGGGAAATTTCGATCGTCACCTTCCCGATGCTGCCGGAAGCACGCGTTGCGACGGTCAAGACGCGGACAGGAGACGCGGCGCCGCCGACAGAAAGAGAATTCGAACGCTGGCTCACGCGGGAAGCTGGGTTCACGCGTTCAGAAGCCCGGGCGCTCATGCGCGACGGGATCAAGGGGCTCAAGCGCCGGCGGGACGCGGGGCAGGGTCCGGACTGGGAGGCGCGGCTCGCACGGCGGATCGTCGAGGCGGCGCAACTCCTCAATGAACAGCAAACGGAGAGTATTGCAAGATGACGACAACTCCCAGCTCGGAGAAGCTCGAACTCAAGATGGCGCCGGGCAGTGAGCTCGGCGAGGCGTTCGACGACTTCATGCAGTCGTTCGAAGCCTTCAAGGAAACCAACGACCGGCGGCTCGGCGATATCGAGCGGCGGATGTCGGTCGACGTCCTGACGACCGAGAAGATCAGCCGCATCGACCGCGCGCTCGACGAACACAAGCGGACCGTCGACGACCTCGTGCACAAGGCCATGCGGCCGATGCTCGGCAACGGCGGCGCCTATGCTTCGGCCGAGACGCGCGAGCACAAGGCGGCCTTCGATGCCTACGTGCGGCAGGGCCAGAACGGGACGCTGCGGCAGCTCGAGGCAAAGGCACTGTCGGTCGGTTCGGACACCGACGGCGGCTACCTGGTGCCCGACGAGACGGAACGGGCGATCAACCGGTCGGTACGCGACATCTCGCCGATCCGCGCCATCGCCGGCATCCGGCAGGTATCGGGCTCGGTCTACAAGAAGCCGTTCGCGGTGACGGGCGCCGAGGCCAGCTGGGTCGGTGAGACCGCCGCGCGGCCGCAGACGGCAACGCCGACGCTTGCGGAGCTCGCCTTCCCGACCATGGAACTCTATGCGATGCCCGCGGCAACGCAGGCGCTGCTCGACGACAGTGCTGTCGACATCGACCAGTGGATCGCGGAAGAGGTGCGCGTCGCGTTCGCCGAACAGGAGGGGACAGCGTTCGTCAACGGCGACGGCGTCAACAAGCCGAAGGGCCTGCTCGACTACCCGACGGTGGCCAACGGCTCCTGGAGCCACGGCAACATCGGCACCGTCTCGACGGGTGCCGCGGGCGCGTTTCCTGCCGTCAACCCGCAAGACGTGCTGGTCGACCTCGTCTACCAGGTGAAGGCCGGATACCGCGCCAACGCGCACTTCGTCATGAACCGGGCCACGCAGTCTGTGGTCAGGAAGATGAAGGACGCAGACGGCAACTACCTGTGGCAGCCTTCACTGGCACCGGGCGAGGCCTCGACACTGATGGGCTTCCCGGTCGCCGAGGCGGAGGACATGCCGGACATCGCCGCCGATGAAACGGCAATCGCGTTCGGCGATTTCCGGCGCGGCTACCTGATCGTCGACAGGGTCGGCATCCGTGTGCTGCGCGATCCCTACTCCGCCAAGCCCTACGTCCTGTTCTACACGACGAAGCGCGTCGGCGGCGGCGTCCAGGACTTCGACGCGATCAAGCTGCTCAAGTTCGCAGCCTAACGGAGGCGGCAGGCGCCGTCGGACAGGCGCTGTCGGACAGGCCCCATCGACGGCCGCCGCCTCCAGCGGGACCCCGCAGCTACGGCATTCCGTGGCTGGCGGGGTCCCGCACCCAACGAGCGTGCGCGGGCAATTGCGCACATGAAAATCGCGGAGCACTCATGGCCCTTACACTGACCGTCCAGCCGGCGGCGGAACCACTTACGCTGGGCGAAGCCAAGCATCACCTGCGCGTCGATGGAAGCGACGACGATTCGTTCATCGAAAGCCTGATCACGACGTCGCGGCTGCATATAGAGGCGACACTCGGTATTGCACTCATCACGCAGGGCTGGAAACTGACACTCGATCGCTGGCCAGGACAGGTGGTGGCATTGCCATTGCGGCCGCTGAAGACAGTCGATGCTGTGAGAGTATTCGATGGCGCAGGTGCAGCAGTGCCCGTGGACGCAAGCGCCTATACGGTCGACATCGCTGCGGGGCGCATCTTCACGGACAGCGTGTGGCCGCATCCGGGCCGAACGCATGCCGGCATCGAGTTGGACTTCACGGCTGGCTTCGGTGCATCGGCAAGCGACGTGCCGGAACCGATCCGTCAAGCGCTCAAGTTGCTCGTGGCGCACTGGTACGAACATCGCGAGGCCGTGACGACGGGGGACCGCGGGGCGCGGATACCCATTGGGGTGTCGGACCTTCTGGCTCCCTGGAAGGCGATGCGCCTATGACGGATCCGAGGATTGGCGAGTTGCGCGACCTGCTGGCTCTCGAAGAGCCGGTGCGGGCCGAAGACACGGGTGGCGGCGCCATCGTGACGTGGTCGGAGGTCTCGCAGGTGTGGGCCAGGATCACGCCGACGGTCGGCGGCGAGAAGGTCGTCGCCGACGGCGTGCGCGAACGGATAACGCATGAGATCGTCATCCGGTTCAGGCCGGGCATCAACGCAACCATGCGGCTCAATGGCGGCGGGCGGACGTTCGAGATAAAGGCTGCATTCGACATCGGCGAACGAAGGCGATGGCTGCGACTGCTGACCGAAGAACGGCTCGGATGAAGATCACGGTGACCGTTCGCGGGGCAAAGCTCGCGCGTGCACTGGCCCGGCGTATCGACGCTCGGCGCGCGGCTCCGGCCGGCAGAGCCGAACCGGCGCCAGCCTCCGGAGAGGCAGCTCGAACAACGCGCGGCAATGACAAGGAGGACGATGCATGACCAGTGCCGACTGGGCGCTGCAGGAGAAGATCCATGCGGTGCTGACGAGCGATGCGGCCACGACTGGATTGCTTGGAGGCCAGCACGTCTATGACGACGTGCCGCGCGGCCTGCAGCTGCCCTATGTGACTTTCGGCAGGAGCACGGTCTCGGACTGGAGCACGGCCAGCGACGATGGCGAGGAACATGTCATCACGCTGCACGTGTGGTCCGAAGGCGGCGGGAGAAAGCAGGCGCTGGCGATCATGGACGCCATGCGCAACGCGCTGCACGAAGCGCCTCTCACTCTCAGCGGTCACCGGCTCGTCAACCTGCGGCACGAATTGTCGGAGGCGCGGCGCGATGCGGATGGCGAAACGATCCACGGCATCGTCAGGCTTCGTGCACGGACGGAACCACTTCCATAACAGGCAGGAAAGAACACGGACATGGCAGCGCAGAAGGGCAAGGATCTGCTCCTCAAAATCGACGCAGACGGGATCGGAACATTCGCGACAGTGGCTGGACTGAGGTCGCAGACGCTGGCGTTCAACGCCGAGAGCGTAGACATCACGCATCAGGAGTCGGCCGGCCGCTGGCGCGAACTGCTGGCGGGTGCGGGCGTCAAGAGTGCGCGGATATCGGGGGCCGGGATCTTCAAGGACCAGGCATCGGACGAGCTGATCCGCGATGCGTTCTTCAATGGCACGATCAAGGACTGGCAGATCGTGATCCCGGATTTCGGAACCATCGCAGGGCCGTTCCACATCGGATCGCTGGAACTCAGTGGGCGTCATGACGGCGAGGTGGCGTTCGAGATCGGGCTCGAGTCCGCAGGGCAGATTGCGTTCTCGGCACTCTGACGGCGGGGTTGAAAGAGACATGGCGAACAAGCATCGCGGCGAGATAGAGGCCAAGCTGGATGGCAAGAGCTACACGCTCTGCCTGACGCTCGGGGCGCTTGCCGAACTCGAGACTGCGTTCGGAGAGGCGGACATGCTGGCGCTGGCGGAGAGGTTCGAGACCGGGCGCATCAGCGCAAACGATGCGATCCGCATTGTCGGTGCGGGGCTAAGGGGCGGCGGGCACGACGTCGGCGACGAGGCCGTGGCGCGGATGAAGGCGGATGGCGGTGCGGCAGGTTTCGTCGCAATCGTCAGCTTACTGCTTTCGGCAACATTTGCCGGTGACGGCGAGGCAGGCGATGCGGCACGCAGGGAGGCGTGCCAGGCGGCCGGCCCTTTCCGTGGCGGCAGGTGATGGCAATCGGCCTCGGCGTCCTGCGGCTCAGACCGAAGGACTTCTGGAGGATGTCGGTGGCGGAGCTGACGGCAGCGACAGAGGGACTCATCGGTGGCAGCGGGGCGCCGCGACCGCCGGGGCGACAAGAGTTCGCGGCGCTTATGGCGCGGTTCCCGGACAAGGAGATGCAAGGCGATGGATGAACAGAACTCCAACATGATCGTATCCGTGAATGCGGACACGAGCGGGTTCCGCAACGAATTGCGGTCGGC
>JBJOGJ010000094.1:0-13525 GCA_046048295.1 Pseudomonadota bacterium
TATCGGCCCGGATTTTGATCTCATCTTCGCTCCTTTACGGCTACGATGATCTCAAAATCCTCCACTCCCGATTCGCTTCAAAACGTCTCGTGAATGCTGACGGGGGACAGGTGACACGGATGAAGTGTGATTGAACTGTAACTCTCTTGTCCGAAGTGGCCCAATAAAGGTGATTGCGCGTTAGCAGCAAGCAATTGTTTCTCAGAATGAGTTTCTTAACCGACTCTTGAAACGGTCGGACGGGGGCAGGAAATCAGTTTTGCTGCCCCCTCGGTAACTGCTCATGCGGCGTTCTGTACGTGAAGATTCTGCGAAACAGAGCGAACATGGCGGTGATCGGTGCCGCAACAACCGCCGACGACCCGAAGGTTGGGCAATAGATCAACTAGATCCGCATACAATTGGCCGAACTCGACGGGATTACCCTCATCCAATTTTTCAGCAATGTCGAGTTCAGCATGGCTCAGGCGAGACGCATTAGCCCTTATGCCGCCGATGCGCGAAATCCAGTCTTGACCGGAGGCAAAGATCTTGCGGAAATGATCAGGATGGGCACAGTTGACCATGTAATAGCAGGGCCAACCGTTTGTGACTGCGTCGACCAACTGTATCGCATCACCGAGCGGTTGGCCTATCGGCAACCGGCCATCGGTCTCAACAGTGAACGAGATCACGGCAGGCAGCTGCACCTCCGCTGCAACTTCGGCAATGCCGATAGCCTCGCCGGAGTTCGTCATTGTGATTGCCGAGATCATGTCGACGCCGGCCTGCGCCAGGGTCTCTATCTGTGGCCGATGCGTCTCCCTGGCCTCCGTGGGGTCTGGCACCCTGCCAGGGGCATAGCCATCGCCGGCGGGGCCAATTACGCCGTTGATAATAATCGGCGAGACGCGGGTTCGCCACGCGTCGCGGATTTCCCTGGCGAAGGCGACCGCATCGCGGCTGAGGCGAAGCATATCGGCTTTGGACCGGTTCAGCTTGGGGCCCCAATGGGAGCAGCCACGCCAAGTGTTCGTGTCCAGCACGAACCCGGTCATGGAACTCTCAGCCAAGGCAAGGAAGCCATCGAAATAGTGGCGCATCGCCTGGCGCGCGAGTTCGTCATCAAGCAGCACGATCGCCGCAAATTCCGGCGCCTGGAAACCTCTCTGGAAAAAAAGCCAAGTCTCAAGGCCGCCATCTGTCAGAAATGGGCGATCCGTCTTCAACAGTTGTTCTACACCAGCCATCGTGCAACACCTTTCAAGGAGGCTGCCGTTTAGTGAGGTATGCACGGGGACTGCCTGGCGACGAAAGCCGACTTGCAGTACAGTCCAGACGAAATTTTTTATGACTAATTAACAACCACCTAGGCAACTCTGATCGAGCGAGCTCGATGGAGCGCAACGAAAAACCATACCTGCGGTACTGTACCTGCGGTACGGATTTTGGAGGCAATCGCCATGGCACGCGGGAGCGAGACACGAGAGAAGATCATGAACATCGCCCAGGATGCCGTTCTGGCTAAAGGGTTCGATGCGACTTCAATCGAAGAAATCGTTGCCGGTGCGGAGATCACGAAGAGCGGCTTCTTCTACCACTTCCGTGATAAGAATGCGCTAGCACGCGCACTCATCGAGCGACACATCGAAGCCGAGGATGAGAGTTTCGACGACCTGTTCGCACGCGCGCGGGATCTTTCCGATGATCCTTTGCAAGCAGCACTGATTGGACTGAAGCTTCTTGCGGAATTGATCGAGGACATGCCCGGCGGGCACCCCGGTTGTATTGTCGCGACTGCGGTCTATCAGGACCGCCTATTCGATCGCGACGTTCGTGAAGCAAATCGCCGCGCAGTACTGGGTTGGCGTCGCCGTTTCCGGGCATTGTTCGATGAGGTCGTTAAGATTTATCCGATGAACGACGACGTGGATCTGGATCATCTCGCTGACATGGTCAGCTCTGTCATAGAGGGCGGTCTCGTCATGTCGCGAGCAGTCGGTGAGCCGCAAATAACGGCACAGCAGATCATGCTTTTGCGCTCTTACATGAAGCTCCTGTTCTCGCCGAAGACACCGTAATCCCAACCATCGCGGATTGAACTCGGGGAGACATGCCTGCCCGGCCTGACGATTACCAAAGCGGCCTTATGGGGGCAGTCCGAGTGTCTCAAGCCTCTGCGATTAAGCTGGCCGAAAGGTGGCTGGGCCGGGTCATGAGGTCGGCAGAAAAATTGCGCTAAGGAAAATGCAAGCCGGCAAGGAAATGGCCACCCGTATGGCGAAAGGCGCCGGGTGGCCTCGTTCATGATCCCGAGGAATCAACTTTTGGTGCGTTCGATCGACACCGGCACGGGACGGCAGACGGAATTGCAGACCGGTGAATGCTGCTTCGCAAATTCGAGCAAGTCGTCGATCTCTTCGTCGGAGCAGTCCGCCTTGACCTGCATTGTGATTTTGATCTGCTCGTAGCCGACAGGTACGCTGTCATCGAGCGCAAGTAAGCCCTGTAGGTCCATTGTGCCCTTGAGGTCCGTCGAAAGTTCTCGGATCTCGATGCCGCGAGCCATTGCGTGCAGGATGAACGTTGTCGTCACGCAACCAGCAAGGGCGTGCAACAGGAACTCGACGGGATTGGCACCCTCGTTGTTTCCGAGCAGAACTGGTGGTTCGCCGTTCATGAATTCGAACGGCACCTGGCGCGAGGTATCCTCTTGTCCAGCTCCATAGAACCCCTGAATCACCGAGCGATTGTTGCCACCACTTATCCAGTGGTTCTGGGCACGAAATTCGAATTTCGCCAGAGACGGGTCGGCTTTCATGGCAGCGATTGTATCGGCGGCAGTCTGGACATCGAGCCCGTTTACGTGTGTCTTGTGTTCAATCACTGTTGCTTGCGCGGTCATCGTATCACTCCTTGTCAGCGTTGAGCCAAATCGCCAGTTAGCGTTGGCCATGGCGCCAAGGTACGACGCTTGCTTACTGCACTTCAGTGCAGGACATGCCAAAACCGATCCATTCGTGCCACAATCCGATTCCCATGAAGACCTCGAAGACGCATTGTATCAATGCCCTGATCCTGGCGGTGCCAGAGAGCGCAGGCTCTGCGCTCTACGGCATGATCGACGTACTGTCGGCGACCGGAACGCTTTGGCGAGAACTTGTCGGGGAACCACCCGGCCACCGCCTGATAAGCCCCTCGATCGTATCGCTCTCGCGTGATCCATTCTGCTGCGGAAACGAAATTCCCGTAATACCGGCCATCGCGATTGAGGAAGCAACGGCACCAGAGATCCTAATTATTCCTGAGCTTTGGATCGCGCCGATCGATGATATGGCCGATCGCTACGGCACGCTTAAGGAATGGATCCGCGAGTGCTACCGCGCTGGAACCACGATCTATACTGCTTGTTCGGGATCCATTCTCCTCGCTGCAACCGGACTTCTCGATGGCAAAGAAGCAACATCGCACTGGGGCTATCAGGAGCTATTCCGCTCACATTTTCCAAAGGTCCGGTTCAATCCAGCACCGAACCTTGTAATTGCAGATCTGGAAGGCAGGATCGTTACGGCAGGGGGCACGACTTCATGGCATGATCTTGCCCTGCACATCATTGCCCGGCATTGCAACACCGGCGAAGCACTACGCATCGCGAAGGTCTATCTCTTGAAGTGGCATGATGAGGGCCAGTTGCCCTTTCATAGTCTCTTGCGTCGGCAGTCTCACGCAGACTCTGTTGTGCGGAAGGCAGAGGAATGGCTGGCAGTACACCACAAAGAGCAGCAGGCAGTTGGCGGTGTCGTGGCAGCCTGCGGCATTCCCGAGCGTAGCCTCAAGCGCCGGTTCAAGAGCGCAACGGGCTCGACTCTTATTGAGCATATTCAAAACTTGCGCATTGAGGAAGCCAAGCGGCTCCTGGAGACGACAATGAATCCTGCAGATACTGTTGCAGCCGAAGTTGGCTACGAGAACCCCGCATTTTTCAGGCGTCTATTTAAGAGGTGCACGGGGCTTACCCCCGGTGCCTATCGCCGTATGTTCAGCCCCATCGCAAGTCAGGATGGTGTCTCGTGACTTCAGCTCAGGGTCAAAAGTAAGCTTTGGCGCTGCACAACGCATGTCCGCTGCTGATGGAAGCTGACATGTCAATCCGAGCCGGTCGACTCAGAGAAAGTCCGCAAACTCTGCATTTCAACAGTGTTGCCATCTCGGGCTCAATGGCCAACACTAATCGAATTGCCGCTTTCCTGGCATCATCTCGAAGGGGTTCTCGTATGACACTTAAGCGAATGGTTTTGGAGATCGGCATGGGGACCGACATTCGCGGCAGCGATTCCACGAAAGCGGCCTGCCGTGCATTGCTCGATGCCCTGCGGCATAATTCGCTCTCGATTGCTCCGGCACTTGGCCAGCCACTCGAGGCAATGGTCATCGATGTGCATATCGGTGTTCCGCGACCAGAGACGGTCGATAAGGCTGAGGTCCTGAAAGTGCTTCCGTACGGCAATGGTCGCCTAATCGTGTCAGAGGGTGGGCTGGAGATCCCGAATGATGCCGGCACATCCACGACGTTGATTGCGAATGCCTGTGCCGTTGTCAGCCTTGAAATAGATGATGCGAGCCAGCCATGAGCAAAATCCGCGTTATTCTGGAGCTTGGTTCCGGTAACGATCTTCATGGCGGCGACTATACCAAGGCCGCCAAGCGTGCGGTGACGGATGCCCTCCATCACAGCTCGCTGACGTTCATCCGGTCGCTTGGCATCGATAAGCGTTCAATCGATGTCGAGGTGACGATTGGCGTGCAATCTCCTGAAAGCGTCGACCTTGACGCGGTTAAGGCCATGCTTCCGGTCGGCAACGTGACAGTTAAGGCAGTCAAGGGAGGGCTGGACGTTCCGGATCCCGAGAACAATGATACGGCTGTCATTGCCAGTGCCGCAATCGCGGTGAGGATGGCTTTTCCCTAACACCTACCGGTCAATCGGTGCCAAGCGAATCCGTGCCGGTTTCGCCGACCGGTTTGTTGGCCTCCTCGGTTCGTTGCCGGGTGCTGGACGTGTCAGTCTCGAATATCCTGCAAGAACCACTCAGTTGGTAATTCTCGTCCTTTGCCGGCCTTCTTCGCCAGTTCGTAGACGTGACCACTTACCGACGAGAATTGCAGTCCCATCAGACCGAGATTGTAGTACAAAGTGATCTGTTCATCGGATGTGCGGCCTTCGACGCGGCCGTTCACGAAGTCGACGAAGTCTGGGAGCGGAACGTAGAATCCTGATCCCCCAGGCTTGTGGGGGAGTCGTTTCCGCTCTTCCGGGGTCCCGGCCACCCAGGCAAGCGGGCTATGGCCAACCTCCTTCTGGGCGTCGGTGCTAGCGAATTTCAGGCCGCCTGCATCCTGCGTGATCTTGACATCGGCTCGGGCAATGACTTCCGGCGAGAGTTCTTTCGGGCCTAGCATCGTCACATGCTGCCCGGGTTCCAGCCACTCCGGTTGCAGAGTGGGCGTCATGGAGCTGGTACATGTCGCGACAATATCGGCACCACGAACGGATTCCTCAGCTGTTGCTACAGGTTCAATATCGATGTTGAGCTTCGCACTCATTTCAGCCGCGAATGCTTCGCGGTTGGCTTTCGTCGGGCTGAATACCTTGGCTGAGCGTATCGGCCGGACGCGGCAGAATGCTTGGATATACGTCCTGGCCATCCCACCTGAACCAAGCAACCCGACCGTTGAGGCATCTTTTCGAGCCAGGTGTTTCGCGCCGATGCCGGCACTGCCGCCGACCCGCATGTGCTGCAGGTAACCGTCGTTGATGATTGCCAGTGGCTCACCATTTCTGGCTGCAAACAGCATGATAAGACCGCACCAGGTTCCGGGAGCGATGCAATGCTTATCCTCCGTCCAGTTGCCGTTCTGGTCCCTGGGCCAAGTCGTGATGTCGGATTTCATCCGGATCGCGAGGTATCCTCCAGAGTATCCCTCCACCGTGCCCCAACGGTAGTAGCCGTCATCTCGCTCACAAGGCGCATAGATGTCCGAGCGGGGCCGATGGGCTGCAAGCCCTCTAGCAAGATCGCGAAAAGCACTTTCTTGCACGCGAATGCAGTCTTCCATGGTCAGCAGTTCGGCAACGACATCATTGTGCAGAAACAACATGTTGGTCGTCCACTTTCTTGGTGGAGGCAGGAAATTTGCGATTTCGTACCTGAAATACTGTCACGATGCAGGCGTTTGGCCAACCGATCTCGACAAGGCCTTGGAACCCTATGCAGGATGGACGCCTCGACAATCTAGGGTTCAGTCAGGTCGCCGTAAGAATCCGGGCTTATGCTTCTTGGGGCGAGGGGCTGGTACCGGCTGAGGGATTTGAACACCGATTCTTAGCCGTTCGAACATTGTTTCAGTCCGCAATCTTGTGCCAAGCTTGATAGATGCAGTGTCACCCGACAACTGAGAGGAATGTAGGTCGATCATGCACGACGATGATAAGCTATCAGGTACTCTTGTCCGGGATCAGGTCAGTTCGGAGGAGTGGCAGCTTCGAGTACAATTGGCTGCTGCTCACCGCCTGGTTGCACACAATTCCATTGTCGATATGACCTACAATCATATTTCAGCGCGTTTGCCAGAGATGTCCGATCATTTCCTGGTGAAGGCAGATAATGTTTTCATGGAACAGGTGACGGCGTCCAATCTGGTCAAGTATGATACGGATGGCAATCAGGTTATGCCGTCGCCCTACAAAGCTAGTCCGGCTGCCTACAACGTTCACGCTGCGATCCTCAAGTCGCGACCCGAGATCATGGCGGCGGTTCATACCCACTCACCTGCCAATTTGGCGGTTTCGGCTCAGAAGTGTGGTCTACTCCCGATTACACAGCAGGCTATGCGGTTCTACAATCGCATTGCTTACTACAAGAACGAAAGCGATGATACGACGCCGGAAGGAGCACGCCAGATGGCCGCTGCCCTGGGCGACAAATGGACTATGATCCTTGAGAACCACGGTGCGGTTGTCTGCGGGTCAAATGTCGCCGAGGCCTATATATATCATCACTTCTTCGAGCTAGCTTGTCGGGCTCAGATCGGAGCCCTTGCAGGAGGCATGGAATTGATCATGCCTTCGTCGACGGTATGTGAGGAGCGAGCCCAGAAGTTTGGGCGTATCGGTCAGTACAACTATGAAAGCAGGGATTGGCAGGCAAGCATGGCACTTGCCGTCAAGAGTTTCGATGGCTTCGATGCCTAGGTTGCAGCTTGCTATCGCCGTCACGATCGATTTTGTCGGCGATGTCCGCAACGTTCGCACATGGCCCATCCCGGTAGGTGTTCAACGGTCGGTTTCGGGCCATCGTGTGAGCGGCTCGTTGCCTCCGGCAATCAATGGTTGCTCCAGCCTCTTGCGATGAAGTCCGCTGCTCGCCGTATTGCAGCCGTGGCCTCTAGCCCATCCAGGCATGATGCTGCAGATCGGATGAGAACCAGATTCCGCGGGCGGCCATCACAGCCAGCGGCAGGCCTTTCCCCGGCAGCCCATAAAATGGTATGGTCTCTGCGTCCTGATGTGCTAAACAGAGCGCCCTTGGCTTGATGCACCCATAGCTCAGCTGGATAGAGCGCTGCCCTCCGAAGGCAGAGGTCAGAGGTTCGAATCCTCTTGGGTGCGCCACTAAAAAAATCCGTAAAATCAGCGCCTTAGAGATCCTTCTCCAAAATCGGTGCAGTGTCCTTGTGAACAATTTGTGCTCGCGCCGCCGCAGCCAGGAGCGCCCGCTACACGCTCTCAGACGGATCGACTCGTCCATTTGACGTGTATCCCATTTTCCGGTCGACGCGCGCTGCCGCGCCCCCTTGAGCGCCTTCGAGCCGAGGAACGTACAGTGCTTTTCCGCCCAACGCTGGCGCCGGAAATGGCCATGCAGTATCATTGGCATTCAGTAGTACGGGGAGGATTTTCATGGGGGCATGGGGTGCCGGCCTGTACCAATGCGATGCCGCAGCCGACCTGAAGGATGCCATCGCCAGGGTAGTAAGACTGCCCCTCTCCCCTGGTGAACTCGCGGCTATTCTCATTGATCGGAATCCCGCCGCCCTTGATCCAGCCGACGAGGATCATTCGATCTTCTGGCTCGTGCTCGCTGATCAGTTTCACAGATTTGGTATCGAGGAACGGTCGGCGCTCAATCGTGCCGTGACGATTATCGACGATGGCCGGGATGACGCCATCATGGCCGAACTCGAGATGGGCGAGAAGGACCGCGCTAAGCGACGGATGGTGCTCGCGGCGCTCAAGGGCAAGTGGTCTGCTGCCAATTCGAAACGGGCCAAGAGGCATATCCTCAAGGCACCCGAACCGTTCGTCGTCGGGGTGGGCGAAATCTGGACATTCCCGGCACAGGATGGCAACCCGCCCAACACCTATATGCCAGGTGCCTGGATCGACCGGAATTTCCAGCCGAATGGTTGGGCCGCCTTCGCGGTGGCAGCCAACCGACATCAGCTCGGGTGGTTCGCAGTGAGCTTCGTCATGCGCCTTCACGTCGACGGAAGCACACGGCCCGACCTCGATACCTGCCTCGCAGCGCCGATTTCGGGGGCACGATATACATTACACGGAGAAAAATGGCCGCTCGACCATGTTGCAGGCTGGGTCGAGGTCACAAGAACCGGTCTCAGGAAGATGCGGGCCGAAAGGATTGGGGCGGCAGGGATCGACGAGGAAGCGGTTCGCCGCAGCGTTGCCGGGTTCGAGCTTGACGCTTTCGCAGAGCCGGGATCTCTCGCGGGTCGGATGAATTGCTGGCAGCGCGAAATCGGTTCGGCCAGATGGCAGCGGTATGCGGCGCCACTCGACATCAGACTTGCCGACCTGCTGTTGCCCAAAGCCGTCGGCTGAGGAAACAGTACGTGACGTGACGATCCGCGACCCGGTTCCATTCGTCAGCGATGTTCACGGGCAGGCGGCGGCGGGCGCCTGAGCCCGCCGCCCCATGGCTTAGTTCTTCTTAACGCTCTGGGCGGACTTCCCGGCGCTCGTTGCTTGCTGGATCTCCTTGGCCGCACGCTCGACCAGGGCCTTCGGCTTCGCGAAGATCGATTTGATGTGCTTCTCGACGCGCTCGGCCGAGACATAGCTGATCTCGACCTTGCTCTTTTCCGCCTGCGCCAGGAATTCTGCGTCCTTGGCGGTTGCCTCGAACGCCTTGCGCATGGCGGCGAGCCGATCTGCCGGAACGTTCGGCGGCATCGTGAACGGCCGGCCGAGCAGCTGGTGAGCGAAAATGAGCTGCAGCGTCTGCTTGTCGTCTTCGTTCTTCACGAAGTCGTACATCAGCGGCACGTTCTTGATCTCGGGGTGGCGCTCGTCGGCGATCTGCAGCACGATATGGACGTTCTTGTCCTTGATCCAGTCGGGCTTCGATGCCTTGATCGAGTCCCATGACCAACCCGTGATGACATCGACCTCGCCGCGTTCCATGGCCAGCGTGATATCGTTTGAGCCGCCGTAACCCGTCACCACCTTGAACTTCGTGCCGAGGAACGAGTTGAGGACGTGCGAGTTCAGGTTGGTCGACGAGCCCGAGCCGCTGGCGCCCGCGACGAACTGCTTCGCCATCGCGTCCTCGATCTTCTTGAGGCCGCTCTTCTCGAGCGCGACGACGATGCCGACCTGCTCATTGAGCGATCCGAGCCATCCGAACTTCAGGGGATCGAACTGGACGCCCTTGCCGCCGCGCAGGGGCTCGAAGGCGATCCCCGGCCCGAAGATGGCGAGCTCCGTGCCGTCCTTCGGTGCCTGGACGTAGATATAGTTCGCTGATTTGAGCGAGCCCGCACCAGGCATGTTCTTCGGCACCATGGTCGGGTTGCCGGGGATGTGTTTGCCCATCGAGCCCGCGAGCATGCGTCCATAGCGGTCGTAACCGCCGCCAGCCCCGTAGCCGATGATGACAGAAACCTTTTTGCCCTTGTAGAAATCGGCGACGCTGTCGGCGTTGGCCTGACCGGCGGAAAGGCCGATGCCTGTGGCGACGAGCGCTGCGGCTGAGAGTCTGTTGATCGGGGCCATCTGTCCTCCCTTGATCCCGTTGCATGTCGCGGACGGCCGGCGCCGCCAGCGAGAACCGGCGGCACCATGCCAAAATCGGGGCGGGGGGGCAACCTGCCGGGCCGCGGATCCTTTTGTATCCCTAAGTCAGCCTGTGCCCGGCATCGGGTGGTCTGCCATGAGCGCGTCGTCCAGTTCGGCGGCGCGCTTGGCCGCAGGACGGTCGATGAAGCCGGAGTGATAACGCTCGAACGCCGGCCGCTTGTCGATGGTGCCGAACTGCATGCCCCAGCCTATATGCGAGGCAAGGTAGACGTCGGCGGCCGTGAAATGGCCACCAACGACATACTGCGCGCCGTCGAGCAGTTTCTCGAGCGTGTCCAGCACATCGTCGAGCGAACCGTATCCTGCCATGCCCCTGCGGTCCGGCGGTACCTCGAAACCGAGCGCCTTGTTCGTCACCGCCGCTTCGAGCGGTCCGGCGGCGAAGAACAACCAGCGGTAGTATGCGCCACGCTCCCGCGAGCCGAAGGTGGGCGCAAGCCCCGCCGCGGGGAAGGCATCGGCAAGGTACGCACAGATGGCTGGACACTCCGTGACCACAAGATCGCCGTGCTTGATCGCCGGCACCTTGCCCATCGGGTTGATGGCGAGGTAGTCCGGCGCCTTCATGGTCGTACCGTAGTCGAGCACTTTGGTCTCGTACGGAGTGCCGATTTCTTCCAGCATCCAGCGCACGATGCGCCCGCGCGACATCGGATGCGTGTAGAATACGAGCTTGTCGCCCATGGTTCTACTCCGCCGCGGCCGTCTTTGCTTCGCCTGTAAGCCGGCCAATCACTTCTTCGGTCGTCTGCACGTCGCCGAACGTGGTCAGGAACTTGCCGAGCGTGTGCGAATGGATCTGCTGCGTGTCGTCCCAGTTACCGTCCGAAATCATGATGGTGCGATAACCAAGCATGCTGGCGTCCCGCGCCGTTGACTCGCAGCACGTGCTGGTGGCGACCCCGGTTATGAGCACGGTGTCGAGCCCATGCTTCTTAAGGAGTGACTCCAGTTCCGATGTATAAGGCAGGAAACCGGAATACCGGTACTTGATGGCGATAAGGTCTTCAGGCCTTACGTCGCAGTCCTTGTGGATCGGAAAGCCCGCACCGTCCTTGGCCAGCAACTGCTGTCGCGATGCCCAGCTCTTGGGCGATGTCGCCTCCGCACGGTTCGCCCAGTCGCTCTTGTCCGCCGGCGCCTCGGTCTGGATCCAGATCACCCGGCCGCCAGTGGCTCGTACCGCCTCGGCAAGCCGGTTGATGTCGGGAATGATTTCTGTGCCGCCCTTGATGCATGACGGCATTCCCTCGACGAGGAAGTAGTCCTGCATGTCCACGACGACGAGCGCTGTCTTCGCGGGTGTCAGCGTCGTGTAGGCGTTGAGCCGGCCACCGCGCTTGGATTTCGCGCGCTCTGTGAAGTAGCTGTCGATGTGGGCTCTGTTCACGTCGCTCATGGCAGCGTCCTTTTCCGGTAGGGTTTCGCAGGCTTCAGTGAAGCTCGGATGCGCTGGCTTGGCAAGTCAGGATCGCCTCAGTATTGACCGTGCAGGTCGAGCCCCAGCCGGTGCTTGCCATAGAGTGTGCTGGCGGCGTCCCAGTTTAGGCTGATATGGTGCGATATCGCGTGTATGTCCCGCCACGCCCGCTCGATCCGGTTCCCGCTATTGAAACCCGTCGCTCCCGTTGCGCCGTAGAGCGCGTCGATCCCCTGAACGGCGAGCTTCAGGATGAATCCGTGTGTAAGCCGGTTGCGCACCCGCATGTCGATGGGAACCTCGGCGCCCGATTCGACGACCGCGTGCGCTTCTGCGACGTCGCGCAGGATCATGAGAGTCGCCGCGTCCAGCGTGCCGGCAGCCTCCGCGACACGCGACTGCACGGCTGCAAAGCCTGCCATCGCATTGCCGCTACCCATTGCGATCGTCTTTCGGGCACTCGCCATGTCGACGTAGTCGCCGAGCGCCCCCTTCAGTGCGCCGAGCGCTGGCCCGGCGATCGCCGTCGGGATCACGGAGAACATCGCCAGCCGGTAAAGCGGCCGATCGAGATCGTGCGCGCCAGGCGATCTGCCTGCCTTTGCATCCTCGAGCATCAGCCGCCGGTGCGCCGGCACGAACACGTCATTGCATGTAATGCTCTTGCTGCCGGTGCCCGCAAGCGCGTTGGTGAACCAGTCGTCCTTGATTGAGTAGTCTGTATTGGGAACGAGAACGAATCCGATAGCTGGCGGCCCCTTGTTGTCTGCAGTCTCGAACCGCGCGCCGAGCAGAGCCCACTGCCCGTGGTCGCAACCGCTCGCGAACGGCCAACAGCCGCTGATCCGCCAGCCACCGTCTACAGGCATCGCCGCACATGCCGGCGAGTACGACCCGAATGCAACCGCATCGGCTTCGGAGCCCCACACATCCTCTTGCGCCGCAAGCGGAAAATTCGCAACCAGCCACTGGTGCATCATGGCGAGATCGAGCACCCAGGCCGATGAGGCACAGCCCTGCCCCACCTCCAGCGCAATGCGCACGATGATGCCGAAATCGTACTCGAATCCGCCGAAGCGCTCCGGCTGCAGGAGGCGGAAGAACTGCGCCTCCCTGGCTGCTGCGAACACTTCGCTGGAGACCTTTCGCTCGCGCTCCGCGCGATCCGCCTCCCGCCGTGCGAGCTTCGCGACTTCCCGTGCACGTTCGATAAGTTCTTCCCGCCCCGGCTTTCGTGCCATGCCAGCCTGCCCTCGCTTACGTCTCACCGGCGAGCTTAGCGCCTTCCGCGCGCCATGACAGCCCCGGCGTACGGCTGCTGGCCAATACAACCAAAAAGGGGTTTTCTCATGTTTGGTATGGTTCATGCGGTTACCTTCGCATGATGAATTCGGCCGTGATGCACCTGTCTTCGATCACGCCAGTCGGTGCCACCGTCCACGTCGTGAAGGCGTTACCCGGCAACGCCGTAGCCGATGCGGCTTGAACCGTCGTCCACGCGATCTGCTGCGTCTCTTCGGCTGCGTCGCGCCGGCGTCGAAGGGTAGCAATGCACTGACGCTGCTGCAAAGGCTTCAACGGTATCTGCAGGTCAGATGCGCACCACCGTATAGGAGCCGGGCGCGAACATTTCATCGACGGAGAGTTGCCGCGGCGACAGGCCCTGTTGATGATGGTATCGGCTGAGCGCCTCGAGTGCCGTCCGGTTCGGCTCGACCCCGAAAGGCCAGAAGTCTGGCCCCATCAGTTCCTGCGTTTCCTCGACGACTGCTTCGAGCCAAGGTAGCGTCACCTTGCAAACTTGGCGTTCCCGCAGCTCGGCCATCGCAATGGCCTTGGACTCTTCGAACGCCTTGAGCAGGCTGAACGCAAGCCAGGGATGCGCATTCACCTTGCTCTCGAGCACGCCCATCCCATGCATGATCGGAAAAATTCCGGTCTCGCGAAAATAGGCCTTCTCTTCTGCGACG
>JBJOGJ010000095.1:0-13455 GCA_046048295.1 Pseudomonadota bacterium
TCACGGCGAGAGCCGTGCCCCAGACGGCGATCTGCACCGTTTCGACCATCGACAAGGCGTAGATGTCCCAGTCATGAAAATTGGGCTTCAAGAACGCCGAACCGAACTCGGCCATGTTCCGCCAATCGGTGATCAGCGAGACGGATTTATACATCTCCACCGGCGTCCAGCTCCAAGCCAGAAGGCCGACGAGCAATAGAGCTATAATCCAACCGCGTACGCGCGCAAGGAATGGGCGGCGAGGTATGGTAACGTTGGTAAGATCCGGGGCGTGCGCAGTAGCGTTGCTCGACATCTCGCGTCTCCTGGCAAGGCGAGGGGTGGACTTAAGGTTCAAGCCCACCCCCTTTAGCGGTCAGCTTCGGCGATCAACAGACATGGTTATTTCTTCAAAGATGCGATTTGCTTGCCGAGATCGTTAAACTTGGTCTGCAGCGGAGCGATCTTGGCCCTCTTCTCGGCGTCGGAGAGCTTGGCGTCGCCCTTGATCTTGGCGATGGCCTTGTTCACTTCCATCTGGCGGATCGGCAGAAGCTGATAGTCGCCCGACTTTTTGAACGGCGCCCAGCCAAGCCCGGCGAGAACCTTCTTCTCAGCCTCGTCCTTCGTGCCGTAAGTGAAGATGAAGTCCGAGACCTTCTTCTTCAGACCGTCCTTGAGGTCCTTGCGCCAGACGAGCGGGTCGGACGGGATCAGGGGCGACGTCCAGATCACGCGAAGCTCTTTGCGCTTCTGAGGATGCGTCTTCCCAATGCGATCCAGGTTCTCGCTGTTGTTGGTGGCAGCGTGAACCAGCTTGTTGGCGACCGCCAGGGCGTTGGCCTGATGGTTGGCGTTGCGCACGGTCTTGAAACACTTTTTCGGATCTATGTTCTTGGCAGAGAAGATGAAGGTGGTCGGGACAAGGAAGCCCGAGGTCGAATTCGGATCGCCGATTCCGAAGTCGAGAGTCTTGTCGCACTTCAGGATGTCCTCAAGCTTCTGGAAGCTGCTGTCTTTGTGAACGAGGATGTGGCCCCAGTAGCCTGGGTTTCCCGACTTGTCCACGGTCTGAGCAAAGACCTCGCCGCTGGCGCGGTCGACTGCTTCCATGGCCGACTTGTTGCCGAACCATGCGACTTGTACCTTGTTGAAGCGCATGCCTTCGATAACACCGGCATAGTCCGAGGCGAAGAATGGCTTCACGGTGAGGCCGGTCTTCTTGCTCATGTCAGCGATGAATGGGTCCCAGATCTTCTTCAGGTTGCTGCTGGATTCAGTCGAGATGATGCCAAAGTTGAGCTCTTCGGCGGTGGTGTGGCCGGCAGCCGCCGTCATCGAAACGGCTGCAGCGGCAGCCATCAGCGTCTTGCGAAACATGATATACTCCTTAGCGTAGAATGCGGGTAGAGCCCGCGTTGGTTGCCGCATCGAATGACGCCGGCACGGCGCGGCCAGCCGGTCCGGACGTTCTTCTACTCTCAGGCGCCAGTGGCTGCCGGGACGAGCGATGTGCCGTTCGAGTAAGTTGCTTCAGGCCTGCGGGGTGCATCGTTAGTTTTTTGCGCCGCCGTCTCCTCCATGCCGGGCAAGAAAAGCTTCTCGCTTTCAGCACCGTAAAGTTCGCCGAGAAAGGATGGCGTAAGCGCCGACGAAGGACCGTCGTAGACGACCTCTCCCTGCCGAAGTGCAATCGTCCGAGGGCAATAGTTCAGTGCGTACTCGACTTGATGCAACGAGACGAAAACCGTATGCCCGTCTTGCCGATTGAGGCCGGCCAGAATGTCCATCACACGCCGTGCAGAACTTGGATCGAGCGACGCGATAGGCTCATCAGCGATCAGGATCTCCGAGCCTTGCATCAGTGTACGTGCGATTGCAGCCCGCTGCTGTTGGCCGCCCGATAGTTGAGAGCCTCGCTTGAGCGCCTGGTCTGCGATACCGACACGTTCGAGCGCGTGCATTGCTCGCTTTTTCTCGATTTCGCTGAACCGTCCGAGCGTACCCCGCCATGCCGGCATATGGCCCAGAAAACCGAGGCAGACGTTGGTCAATACCGACAACCGTGGCACCAAGTTGAATTGCTGGAAAATTATTCCAACCCGGGAGCGGAGTGTTTTCGCAGATCTCGTAATGCGCCCCTGCTGCTGCATCGGCTCGCCAAGAATAACGATCTCACTGTCCTTTCCATCCGATTTCGCATCTATGCGAATGAGCCCTGCAATCGAGCGGACGAGTGTCGACTTTCCCGAGCCGGAGGCGCCGATCAGAGCCACCATTTCGCCGTTTCCTATCTCGAGGGAAATGTTCTTGAGAACAGGATGACCGGCCTTGAACGACTTGCTGACATTTTGAATTCTGATCGCTGCAGTCATCGCCACACCCGGTTCTCGTTGAGTCCGAGCGCACCCTTAACAGCGCTATGTGACAGCCCGGTTATGCTGCCTCGAGTATTTTTCAGACCGTTGATAACTGCCACTCGACGCGCAGCGACAACGGTAGATGTGTACATCCGGCAAATGACACATCTGGCTTGCGCACAAGATGAGCCGACCGTCACAAAAGTATAATGCGGCTGATATATGAGCCGCGCCATGTCAGATTCAGAAGTTTCATTGCGCGAATCACGGCAGGCGCTGATGCGCGCCTGCGTCGATGCCTCCAGTGATGAGCTACAAAATGCCGTCGGTCTCTATCCACACCTGAGTTGCGTGGAAGACGTACGGCCACCCGAAACCGGTCTGGTGATGCTGCGTGGGCGTATCGGCGGCGATGGCACATCGTTCAACGTCGGCGAGGCAACGGTCACGCGAGCCGTCGTAAAGCTTGCGGACGGGGCGCTCGGCTTCTCCTACCTGATCGGAAGATCGAAAGAGTGCGCGCGCCTTGCGGCGATTATCGATGCGCTCGGGCAGAATCCGGAGGCTCGGCTGCGGTTGGAGCGGGAGTTCGTCGCGGTCGTCGGAGCGCGCAAGGCAAGGGAACGCGATGCCCGTCGACGCAAGACAGCGGCGACGCGTGTCGATTTCTTCACACTCGTGCGCGGCGAGGATGACGGGCAATGACTGCATCTTCAGAAATCGCGGCTGGCTTTGCTGACAATGTAATCGACTCTCAGGCAGCGTTCCGAACCTTGCTGGAGTGCGTTGCACGTCCGGGAACGGTGAAAGTCCTGCGCAGCAACGTTGCTCCGCCCCTTCCCCTGCTACCTGCAACCGCCGCACTGATACTTACACTGAGCGACTACGAGACCAGTATCTGGCTCGATGCACCGCTCGCCAACTCACCAGACGTCATCGCATTCGTCCGCTTCCATACACAATCGCGGCTGGCGGAGAGTCCCGCCGATGCCGATTTCGCAATCGTTTCCGATCCAGAAGGAATGCCGCCACTGATAGCGTTCAAGCAGGGCTCACCCGAGTTTCCCGAACGTTCGTCGACGCTCCTGGTACAGGTGAACTCATTCAGCGACAAAGGTCCCTTTTTCAGTGGCCCGGGCATTCGGGACACGATCCGGTTCTGGGCCGAACCCTTGCCCGTTGGGCTCCAGCAGCAATTGTCGCTCAATCGAACGCAGTTTCCCTGCGGCGTCGATCTCGTTTTCGTCGGGACCGACGCCATTTCGGCATTGCCGCGAAGCGTTCGTCTCGCAGAGGTGGACTGAGGCATGTATGTCGCGGTGAAAGGCGGAGAGGCAGCCATCTTGGCTGCGCACGCACTTCTGGCCGAAGAGCGGCGCGGCGACAGCAGCGTACCTGAACTCACGATTGAACAGATCCGCGAGCAATTGACGCTCGGCGTCAATCGCGTCATGGCAGAGGCTTCGCTCTACGATCGCGACCTTGCAGCGCTGGCCATCAAGCAGGCGCGCGGCGACATGATCGAGGCTATATTCCTTCTGCGCGCATATCGGACGACGCTGCCTCGCTTCGGCTATTCGGTGGCGCTCGATACCGGAACGATGGAAATCACCCGGCGTATTTCCGCGACCTTCAAGGATCTTCCCGGCGGTCAGGTGTTGGGCCCGACCTTCGACTATACGCACCGCCTTCTAGATCCGGCGCTGGCAGATGCAGCGCACATCCCGCCCGCTCCCGAGCGCGAACCGCAGGGGGATATTGAAGCGCCACACGTTATGTCGCTTCTCGACCAACAGGGACTCATCGAGGCAAATGCCGAGCTGGGCCCGGATAAAGCTGTCGGTGACCTGACACGCGAGCCGCTCGAATTTCCAGCCGAACGAGACCTCAGACTGCAGGCGCTGGCCCGCGCGGATGAGGGCTTCCTGCTTGCGCTCGGCTATTCGACGCAGCGCGGCTACGGCCGCACTCACCCGTTTGCCGGCGAGATCCGGATTGGTGAGGTCGAAGTAAGCTTTGTTCCTGAAGAACTGGGATTCGAGGTTCCGCTCGGCGAAGTCGAAGTAACAGAATGCGAACTCATCAACCAGTTCAAGGGAGGCGGCGAGCATCCGCCGCAGTTCACGCGCGGCTACGGTCTCGTATTCGGCCAGGGCGAGCGCAAGGCGATGTCGATGGCGCTTGTCGATCGTTCGCTCCGGGCGCGTGACCTCGGCGAGGATATCATCGCGCCCGCACAGGACGAAGAGTTCGTGCTCTCACATGCCGACAACGTACAATCGACGGGCTTCGTCGAGCACTTGAAGCTGCCGCATTACGTAGACTTCCAGGCCGAACTTTCTCTTCTTCGCCAGCTCAGGACCGAGTGGAAGGCGGAGCACGAGACTGGTGGTGCGGGCAGCAATCATCGAGGAACCGGACGTGACTAACGAAGCCCAGGCGCCGGCCTACAACTTTGCCTATCTCGACGAGCAGACAAAACGGATGATCCGCCGCGCCTTGCTGAAGGCCATCGCAATTCCAGGCTATCAGGTTCCGTTCGCGAGTCGTGAAATGCCGATGCCCTACGGCTGGGGCACTGGCGGTGTCCAAGTGACAGCCGCCATCATCGGTCCCGAGGACGTCCTCAAGGTGATTGACCAGGGGGCCGACGATACCACCAATGCGGTCTCGATCCGCTCGTTCTTCCAGAAAACGGCTGGCGTCGCTACAACTAAGAATACGGAAGAAGCGACGATCGTCCAGACGCGACACCGCATTCCGGAGACGCGTCTGGGTGAAGGACAGGTTCTCGTCTACCAGGTGCCGATCCCGGAGCCTCTGAGGTTCCTAGAGCCGCGCGAGACCGAAACACGCCGCATGCACGCACTCGAGGACTACGGCCTCATGCACGTCAAGCTCTACGAGGACATTGCGCGCCACGGCCACATCGCGACGACCTATGCCTATCCCGTTAAGGTCGACGGCCGCTATGTCATGGACCCTTCACCTACTCCGAAGTTCGACAATCCAAAGATGGATATGTGCCCGGCATTGCAGCTCTTCGGCGCCGGCCGGGAAAAGCGCATCTATGCGCTGCCGCCATATACGCGCGTGGTTAGCCTAGACTTCGAGGACCATCCGTTCGAGCGGACGAAATTTCAAAGCGCTTGCGCGTTTTGCGGCTCGGAAGACGTCTATCTCAACGAAGTGGTGACCGACGACCAGGGCGGGCGAATGTTCATCTGCTCCGACACCGATCATTGCGAGCGGCAGCGTGCGGCCAAGGACGAGGCCCGATGACCGCGAAACAACCTGATCAGCTGCGGCCGCTTCTCATCGCCGAAGGACTAGCAAAATTCTACGGTTCACGTGTCGGTTGTAACGACGTCTCGTTGGAGCTCTACGAAGGCGAGGTGCTCTCTGTCGTCGGCGAGTCGGGCTCTGGCAAGTCTACGCTGCTCGGACTATTGTCGACACAGTTGCAGCCTGCAGCCGGACGCGTGCGCTATCGCATGCGTGATGGAACGACGCGGGACCTCTTTTCCCTGACGGAAGGCGAGCGACGGCTTCTACTACGAACCGATTGGGGATTCATCCACCAGGACGCGCGTCTTGGCCTACGCATGGGCGTTTCTGCAGGTGGCAACGTCGGCGAGCGATTGATGGCAGTCGGCTGGCGCAATTACGGAGCCATTCGCGCCGAGGCGATCGACTGGCTCGCGCGTGTCGAGATCGACACCGATCGGATCGACGATCGTCCCGAAACGTTTTCAGGCGGAATGCGCCAGCGGCTGCAGATAGCCAAGAACATGGTGACCCGCCCCCGCCTGGTATTCATGGACGAGCCGACGGGCGGCCTCGACGTGTCGGTTCAAGCCCGCCTGCTGGACCTCATCCGCACTTTCGTTTCGCGCAACGGCCTTGCTGCGGTGATCGTCACACATGACCTCGCAGTAGCGCGTCTTCTGTCACACCGTACCATCGTGATGCAAAATGGAAAGATTATCGAGACCGGTCTTACGGACCAGGTTCTGGATGATCCCCACCATCCCTACACCCAGTTACTCGTTTCATCAATTCTGCAGCACTAGACATGACAAATAACGTGATCGACATGATCCGTATGCGCGATGTTTCCAAGACCTTCGTCATGCATCTGCAGAAGGGGACACGATTGTCCGTCGTAGAAAGGGTAACCTTTGAAGTCGAGAAAGGGGCGTGCGTGGTTCTAGGCGGTCCGTCGGGCGCGGGCAAATCCTCCATCCTCAAGATGATCTATGCCAATTACCTACCGGACGGCGGCAGTATAGAGATTCGCGGCCCCTTCGGCTGGATCGATATCGCACGTGCTGCCCCCCGCGACATCCTTCGTCTTCGGCAAACGACCATGGGGTATGTGAGCCAGTTTCTCCGCACCATTCCCAGGGTGTCGGCCCTCGATATCGTTGCGCTCGAAGCCGCCTGCGACGGCGGTGAGGAGACCCCTGCCCGGGCAAAGGCATCGGAGCTGCTCGCACGTCTCAACGTCCCAGAACGGCTATGGCACCTGCCTCCAGCCACATTCTCCGGTGGCGAGCAGCAGCGGGTCAATATCGCGCGAGGTTTTGCAGCCGCGCGCCCGATCCTCCTGCTCGATGAGCCAACCGCATCACTCGATGCAGCCAATCGCGCCGTCGTCGTAGATCTTATCAACGAACGCCTCCGGGCCGGAACCGCCATCCTCGGCATCTTCCACGACCAGGAAATCCGCGACCAGGTGGCAACACGCGTCATAGACGTAACATGCTTCACACCGAAGGCAGCTCCGTGATGATAGACCCTGCTACGTTCTCCAACGCTCGCATTGTGTTGCCAGAGCGCATCGTAGATGGCTGGTTGCATATGTCAGATGGGGTGATCGTGGAGTATGGAGAAGACAAAGCTCCGGCGGGCGCGACCGATTTCAACGGTGATCTTCTGATTCCGGGCCTCATTGAGCTTCATACTGATCATCTCGAGCAGCACCTCAAGCCTCGGCCCAAGGTCGACTGGCCCGAATTTTCGGCAATTCTCGCCTTCGACGCACAGGTCGCGGCGGCGGGAATAACGACTGTCTTCGATTGCGTCCGGGCCGGTCGCGACGAGGATTACCTGCGCTTCGACAGCGATGTCACGGGGATCATCTCCACCATTAGGCGCGCCGAGGCGGAGGGGCTCTTGCGGGCGCAGCACCTGCTCCATCTGCGTTGCGAAATCTGTGCCGGCGATGTGCTGGATGAGGTCACGAAAGTGGTGTCCAGCCAACGGGTCAGCCTGATGTCGTTGATGGATCATACACCGGGAGCCCGCCAGTTCACCAAGCTCGAGGCCTGGCGCACCTACTACGGCGGCAAATCGGGGCTTTCGGATGCGGAACTCGATAGACTGATCGAGATCAAGAGAGAGCTTTTTGCAAGCAACTATTCCCGCCACCGCCAAGAACTCGTTTCTTTAGCGAAGCAAAACGGAATAGTCCTGGCCAGTCATGACGACACTACCGTCGAACATGTCGATGAATCAATCGGAGACCAGGTCTCAATCGCCGAGTTCCCGACGACCGTCGAGGCGGCGCGCCTGTCCCATGAGGCAGGCATAAGAGTTTTGATGGGGGCTCCCAATATCGTTCGCGGCGGCTCGCATTCCGGCAACATTGCTGCGGAATCGCTCGCTCGGGCCGGCTATCTCGACGCGCTGTCGTCGGACTACGTACCGGTCAGTCTTCTGCTCGCAGCGTTCGAATTGGTCAGGCTGATCGATGACTACGACCTGTCGCGTGCGCTGCGCACCGTGACACTCAATCCTGCAACTGCAGCCGGCCTGGTGGACCGTGGAGAAATCGCGCCAGGCAAACGCGCGGATCTGATCCGAGTTTCGGTGACAGCCGGGCACCCGATCGTTCGAGAGGTTTATCGCGAGGGCCGCCGTGTTATCTGAGACGAACGCTCCGATCGGACCAGGCGTTCTGGTCCTTGTCGTGGGGCCAAGCGGCGCCGGAAAAGACAGTTTGCTGAACGGAGCCCGCCAGTGTCTTGCCGGCGACAATCGGTATGTATTCCCTGCCCGCGTCATCAACCGACCGGCTAATGCCTCCGAAGCACATGTCCCAGTGACGACTGCACAATTCCAGAAGATGCAGACATCTGGTGCGTTCGCACTTGACTGGGAGGCGCACGGCCTGTTCTACGGATTTCCTACTTCGATGGACGACTTGATACGTAGCGCGAAAATCGTGGTTGTGAATGCGTCGCGCAGAGTGGTCGCTGAGGCACGCGCACGTTACGCGTCCACACGGGTAATCTTTGTCGACTGTCCCGTTGCCCTGCGTGCGGAACGCCTGGCGGCGCGCGGCCGCGAAGCCTTCGAAGAGATCCGGTCCCGACTGAGCCGTACAGTCGCGGAGTTCGAGCAGAAGGAAGCGGATTCGGTCATTACAAATTCTGGGCTTCTCGCCGATGGCGTGGAGGAACTGGTTTCCCACTTGGTCTGCCTACGACGATAGGCACTTGCAAGTTACAGCGCAGGGCCAGTCGATTCTTCTTCACTCGAGGAATTGTTCAAATCTGTGCGACCGGAGGCTTCCACTCGCACTCGCGCTACAATCACCACCCTCGCGACAAGGACCGGCGGTAGTGCGCAGGATTGCATAAAGCGGCTCAACGGTGAGCGTCCGACAATCGTCGAAGCTTAGTTGGTCTGAGCAAGTCGCCAAGGTAGCAGGTCATCGATCCTGTTGATCTTGTGATCGGCGATGCGGGATAGGACGTCGGTCAGCCACACCTGCGGATCGACACCGTTGAGTTTGGCCGTTTCAATCAGCGCATATGCAATGGCCGCTGATCTACCATCGTTATCGGAACCCATGAAGAGGTAATTCTTCCGCCCGAGCGCTATGCTCCTCATGCCACGTTCGGCGGCATTGTTGTCAATGCTGAGGCGGCCATCATCGAGATATGGGCGTAGTCGCTTGAGACGGGTCAAGCCATAGCGGACGGCTCCAGCCAAAGCCGACTTGCCCGAGATGTGAGTGAGCTGGGCGTGGAGCCAAACTTCAAGCTCGTCAATGAGCGGTGCCGCCTGTTCCAGCCTGACGGATTTCCGTATACGGTTAGACTTGCCACGAATGCTGACTTCAATTCCGTACAAAGCGGCAATGAGTTCGAGCGCCTCTTTGGCAATGCCCGAGCCTTGGGCAACATGGATATCAAAGAACTTCCGTCTGATATGAGCGAGACAAGCAACTTCCTTGATGTCGGTGGGCCGATACATTTCCTCGAAGCCTGCGTCTCCGTCGGCGTGCAGCCAGCCGGTGAAGTCTTTGAGATGATCTCTCGGCCAGCGACCGTTTCGATTCGGCGAAAAGCGATAGAAGGCTGCTGGATGTGGGGCGCCTCTCCAATCCCGTTCGTCCCTGAGAGATGACGGCTTTTCTGGTCCTCTTCGACGTTTGAAGCCACTGCATTGGATGTCTGAAGCTAGGGGTATCGCTTCGGCGTTCGTCGGTTGTGCCTCACTCAATCGCGGTTGGGGGTAGAGGGACGTGTTATGCTCGCATGAGAGTTTTCGGCTCGTGACCCCAAGCCGACCCGAGCAGGTGCAGCATTGTAGCACTCGTCGCGGGTTGGGCAGGGGACGTCATTCGCGTCCATTAGCGCAACCTTGGACCAGCTACAGTCGTTTTGCGTACTTCCGCCGTAACCAGCCAAGACTAACGGATGCTATCCATCCAGCGTCGCTCCGCGCGACAGTGATCGTGATTGGATTGCATGTGCTTGTCACGGCGCTTGCCAGTCTGCCGGCCTTCGCTGAGATCGCCAACCGCATTGCCGGACAATAGTTCGGAAACCTCGATGCTCGCCGCTTACGCGCGCCCTTCCCGACTCTTGCCATGAGGATCGATATGCGTGCTCAACATCGATCTCATTGTCCAACCACTGCGTGATGGCTATGCGAGATATTAGTAGCGGTACTGCTTGGGGGTTCTGCCGGTCGCCGGATGACGAATGGGGCTCACGTTAGTCCGATGACTGAAGCGCCGCCACCAAGCTCAGCGAGGGCGAGCTTGCCGGCAAATGGTCGGAGGTCACGAGCCAGATGTCCTTGCAGAGCCTGGAACCCTCGATTTCCAGGGCCACGAGTTGGCCGGACGCGATCTCGTCATTGACCGCCGCCGCAAGCACGATCGAGGCACCGTGACCGACACGCACCGCCCGCTTCACCGCTTCGGTATTGCCATACCCCGGGACCGTACGCAGCCGGTCGGCCACCACTCCCAGCCGCTCGCGAAGCAGCGTGCCGGTTCCGCTGCCAGGCTCCCCGCCGAGCATCGGCTCTTCGTCCAACTCGCCAATCGCGATGCTCTTGCGCTTCGCCCAACGGTGTCGCGGCGAGACAATGACGACGAGGGGTTCGCGCGCCCAGCAGGTGGCTTGATAACCGCGCCGTTCGTCCCACCACTCCGTCGCGGCAAGATCGGCCTCGCCACGCATCAGCCGCTCGACCACTGCATGGTTGGAGCCGATCCACAGTTCGATTTCGATGCCAGTCTTCTTTCGGATTGCAGCGAGCGGTTGCTGGAGAAGATAGGTCCCGACGTTGCTCGACGCCGACAGCCTAACGATAGGTGAACCAACCAACTCTCGCGCCCGCAGAGCCGTGCCAATCAAAGCGCGCGCATACGGCAAAAACCGCTCACCCCGGGTTGTCACGCGTGTCGCGCCGCGGCTGCGGATAACGAGGCGTGTCCCAAGGTCGATTTCGAGCTGGTCGATATGCTCCACGACCGTAGACGGAGAGAGCGCCAGCGCCTTTGCAGCTGCCCGCACGCCTTTTTCGTCGATAACGGCAAGGTAGGTGCGAACGTGTGTGAGATTGAGCATGGTGTGGTCGCTATCGCGATGGTCGCCAGCCTTACAGGCCGACGGGGTCGTTGATGGCGTCGACTGGGCGCCTGCCACTCAGGACGTCGATGATGCTCATCGCCGCCGACGCCTCGATTTCACGCCGGACGCTGATGACCGCCGATCCGATATGTGGCGTCAGCACGGTCGGCGCGCCGACGTCGCGCAAGCGCGCGTCTATGACTGCCGGTCGGTCACGGCGCGCCCAGTCCTCGCACTCGAAAACATCCGCAGCATAGCCGCCAAGACGGCCCACCTGCAACGCTTCTGCAACGGCGTTTTCGTCGACAAGTGATCCGCGCGCCGGATTGACGAGCAGCGCGCCGGGCTTCATTGCCGCAATGGCATTCACGTCAATGATGTGCGTTGTCTCGGACGTCAGAGGCAGCGCCAGCACCACGAAATCTGACTGCGCGAGGAGTTCGGGCATTTCGCTTCGAACCACCAGACCGTCGAAGCGATCTGGAAACGCGGTAGGCAATGCATCGAATGCTGCGATCCGGCAGTCGAACCCGGCAAGCCGCTCCGCAATAGCCTGACCGACTTTGCCGAAACCCACGATACCGACTTCGGCACCGTGGATTCCGGTCCCATAGTGGGTCGGCCGCCAGCCGTAAAACCCGCTTTCGCGGATACCACGGTCGGCCTTTACCATATGCCGGCCAAGCGAGAGCATGAGCCCGACTGCGAGTTCTGCCGTCGGAACGGTCAAGAGATCCTCACAGATCGTCACCCACACGCCTCGCTCGCTGGCAGCCCCCACATCGATGTTGTCGAAGCCCTTCAGAGCTGCCCCGACCACGCGCAGGTGGGGGCAGGCGCTAAGGAACTCACCGTCGATGCGGTCGGTCATGAAGGCCATGATCCCGACCGCTTCGCGGCAATGCTCCCGCAGGATATCGACCGGCCAAGGTTCGGTCTGGTCGTTGGCAATCAGCCGTGCCACGCCATCGAAGAGAGCGCGTGTTTCGGGAAAAGTCACATTGGTGATAATGACGAGCGGCAGATTGGGCATTTTTCTCGGTCCTAGGTCCGTTTCTTGTTATTGTTAGTGGCTCTTATTTGAGTGCCTTGCGCAGATAGGCACCGATGCCATCCACGACGACGACGCAGGCAAGGATGGCGATCAGGATCGCCGAAACCTCATCGTATTTGAGCAGGCGAAGGGCAGCCATCAGCTCGAAACCGATGCCGCCGGCGCCAACGATGCCGAGCACGGCAGATGCACGGAAGTGGTATTCCCAGCGGTAGATCGTGACATCGGTGAGCTGCGGCAAAACCTGGGGGAGCACGGCGTGCAGGATGACCTGCATTCGGTTAGCACCGGCAGCACGCGCAGCTTCCAAGGGCTTGGAATCGACGTGCTCGATGGCCTCCGCGTAGAACTTTCCAACCATGCCGACGGAGTGCAGTGCGAGAGCGAGAACTCCCGGCAATGCGCCAAAGCCGACTGCGGCCACGAACAGGACTCCGAGAATGAGTTCGGGAACCGAGCGAAGAAACGCCAGGATCGTGCGCACGACATGGTAGACTGTTGGATGCGGGCTCGTGTTGGGTGCTGCCAGGATGGCGAGCGGCAGTGATAGGACAACCGCGAGAGCCGTGCCGGCGATCGACATCGCCAGCGTATCTGCGAGCGGTCTCATCCAAGCCTGCCAGCGCGTAAAGTCTGGCGGCACCATTTCCGAGGCGAGCTGGCTGATCGCCGGACCGCTTTCGGCAAATCTCTGCGCGTCGAAAAAGCCGGTCACCCACAACGAGGCGATGCAGACCGCGACGATCAAGGCAACAAGCCCCGCCCCGCGTAATGCGGAGCGGCGCTCGTCAGCCAGGATCTCGTCAAATGTACGAGATGGCATCATTGTTGTTGCCTCAAAGCTTGGCGATATCGAGTTTCAGCGTCGTCGCCATATCGCGCAAGACGTCGTAGTCCTTGTCGGTGGCGGGGGCGAGTTTCTGCACGCGGAACAGCTTGAGAATCTCGGGATCGTTGAGTTCGAGGAACGCCTTGCGGATTTGTTCCTTGAGTTCGGGGGCAAGATAACCCTGCATGGTCATCGGATAGTTCGGGATCGGGTCCGACAAAGCCAGTTCGGTAAGCTTCGCCGGGTCGATTTTTCCGTCCTTCACCAGGACGCGATAGATCGATTCCGAAAGTGCGCCAGCAGGGACCTGGCCAGCCGCGACGGCACGAGCGACGGCGTCATGCTTGCCCAGAT